>JBKPGE010000001.1:0-13706 GCA_046729215.1 Actinomycetota bacterium
TGCCTAGGAGCTCCGGAAAGGCGAAGCAGGCAGCCAGCACGTCGCGCTCGAGCCTGTCGCCGGCTTCGAGCACACGCCGGGAGACGGCTCCTGAGGTCGTCGCCGAGGCGCGAGCTTGCAGCTGCACGGTGATCCCGAGCCGGTCGCTGACATACCGCCAGGCGTGATGGCGCTCGGGTGAGTCCGGAATCGCGTTGAGAAACCGCTGCGCCCACGTGTGATAGCTCTGCCGATCCGGCGTGCGTTCATCCTCGAGCCGAACCCGGTACATGACGTAGCTCTCCGCGCCCGCAAGGCGCTCCTCGAATCTCTCTGGCTCGTCAGCGGGATCGGTCCCGGCCGGCATCGTAACGACTCGAACCTCGAATCCGCGATTGTCGGCGAGCTCCATGCCGCGGAGGGTCGCGTCCTCGCCTGCGGCGTCTGCGTCGAAGCAGAGGTAGAGCCGTCGCGTCAGCCGCTGAAGCTCTTTCAGCTGCTGCTCCGTGAGCGCCGTCCCCATCGACGCGACCACGGGCTCGAGGCCGGTCTGGCGCAGCGCGATCACATCGGTGTTGCCCTCGACGACCACGGCGCGTTCCTGCTTGGCGATCGCAGGGCGTGCGAGGTGGAGCCCGTACAGGATCGCCGACTTGCGGAAGAGCTCGCCCTCCGGTGAGTTGACGTATTTGCCGCGCAGCGGGTCGTCCTCATGCAGCTTCCGAGCCTGGAAGCCGACGACTCGGCCGCGTGCATCGGTGAGCGGGAACATCAGCCGCTGCGGGAAGTAGTCGTTTCCCCGCGCGTTCGTGAGCCCCGCTCGGCGGAGCTCATCTCGTGTGAAGCCCTTTTCCTGGGCCTTGGCGGCCAGGCCTCTGCCGGGCGATAGGCCCAGGCGGAACTCGCGGCATGCGGGCGCTTCGAGGCCACGGCCCTCAAGATATGCCCGAACGGGCTCACCAGCAGCTGTCTCCCAGAGATGGCGCTCGTAGAACGACGCTGCCTGGTCGAGCAGGGCGTGCAGCCGCTCGCGACGGCGGCGCGACTCTTCGAACTGCGGTGTGAGCTCCTCGTATTCGAGCGGCACGCGGAAGCGCTCGGCGAGCCACTCGACCGCCCCGGCGAAGTCGAGCTGCTCGGTGTCACGGACGAACGTGATTACGTCCCCGCCCTTGCCGCAGCCGAAGCAGTAGAAGAGCTTGTCCTGGGCGTTCACGGAGAAGCTCGGCGTGCGCTCCTGGTGGAAGGGACAGCGCCCGACATAGCGCGCACCCGTCTTGCGCAGCTGCGTCCGTCCCGAGACGACTTCGACCATGTCGGCCGCGTCAATCGCCTCGCGAACGGAGGCGTCCTTGATGCGAGGCATCAGAGCTTCTCCGCGTAGGCCAGCGCGTACCGGTCTGTCATTCCGGCGATGTAGTCCGCGATCTGCTGAGGCAGGTCTCCCTGCCCGTCTGGAAGACGGTCAGGCTGCCCGACCAGGTGTTCGAAGATCCTGGCGATGACGGTGCGAGCCTGCTCGTGCTGGGTCCGCGTGTGCGGGCCCAGGTAGACGCGCTCGAACATGAACGCCCTAAGGGAGAGCATCGCCGCGCCCACGTCCTCGCTCTGCCGGATCTCACCCGCGGCGTGGGACTCCTCGACGAGGTCGTGGACGAGGCTGTCGATGCGCCGGGCGCCCGTCTTCCCGAGGAGCTCGATCTCTTCGTGCGGGAGCTCGTCCTCGCTGAGGACACCGCGGCGAAGGGCGTCGTCGATGTCGTGGTTGATGTACGCGACCCGGTCGACGATCCGGACGACCTTGCCCTCGAAGGTTTCCGGGAGCTCGTCGCCCGTGTGGTGGAGGATTCCGTCTCGCACTTCTCCGGTCAGGTTCAGGCCGCGGCCGTCGCGCTCGAGGACGTCCACGATGCGGAGTGAGTGCTCGTTGTGGCGGAAGCTCCGGCCGAAATGAAGGCGGAGCTGCTCGTCGAGAGCGTCTTCGCCCGTGTGGCCGAAAGGTGTGTGGCCGAGGTCGTGACCGAGCCCGATCGCCTCGACGAGATCCTCATTCAGCCCGAGCGCCCGCGCGACGCCGCGCGAGATCCCCGTCGTCTCGAGCGTGTGCGTCAGGCGGGTGCGGAAATGGTCGTGGAGCGGATCGATCCAGACCTGGGTCTTGTTGCGGAGACGGCGGAATGCCTTCGAGTGACTGATCCGATCGCGGTCGCGCTGGAACGGCGTGCGCAGCCGGCACGGGTCTTCCTCGTGCGCGCGGCCACGCGTCTCGTAGGACCGCACCGCGAGCGGCGAAAGCCAGCGCTCCTCCTGCTCACGCACGCGGAGCTCGAACGAATCGGCGACCCTTCCTGCAAGCTCCGGCATGTGAGGCAAGGCTAGTAGTTCATCCGGCCGCCGGGGACGAGCGCAGCGTGGGTCGGACCCATCCCTAACCCCCACCCTCCACGGGGGCGCCGAACGGACATGGACGCTAGCCGCGGAAGTCGCGCGCGTTCGAATCGACTTTGTGCCAATTCGGAACGGACCGAAGAACACAGAGGCAGCTCAGACGATGATCGCGACGGTTCCGCCGTCCGCGCTCCACGCCGCGCCCGTCACAAACGAAGCCCGGTCCGAGCAGAGGAAGGCGACCACCGCCGCGATCTCCTCGGGCTCGGCGAGGCGACCGAGCGGCCGCCCCGCGCCGACCGCAGCGAGGACGTCGTCGCGCGTCTTGCCAGAGCGCTCCGCCTGCTGGTCCGCAAGGCCGCCGCCGCCGAGCCATGCCTCCGTCGCGGTCGGCCCCGGCGCAACCGCGTTGCAGCGGATTCCGTTCCTCGCGTATACGTCGGCGACGAGCCGCGACAGCGACAGCACAGCGGCCTTCGTCACCGAGTAGTTCGGCATGGACGTCGACGGGCGCTTGCCCGCGGAAGACGCGAGGTTGACGATGGCCCCGCGACCCCGCTCTCGCATTGCGGGCAGCACCGCCCGGATTGCCCGCACGTAACTCATGACATTCAGCTGCCAGAGCTCCTCCCACTGGTCGTCCGAGAGCTCGTCGAGGCTCGTCTGGTAGGCCAGGCCGACATTGTTGACGAGCACGTCCGGGGGGCCGAGCGTGGCCGTCGTCTCAGCGATGAGCGCGTCCGGCCCCGCTGGGTCACCGAGATCGCACACCACGCCGAGCGCGGCACCGAGCTCGTCCTTTACGCGTTCCACACGCTCGAGGCTGCGGCCGGTGACCACGACGCGCGCGCCCTCCGCGCAGAGGAGCTTCGCGGTCTCGAGGCCGATGCCGCCGGTCGAGCCGGTCACGACGCAGACGCGCTCGCGCAGGCCCAGGTCCATGTCGGGTTAGCGTATCGCCGGTGACCACGATCCTTCTAGCCCGTCACGGCGAGAGCGACTGGAACCGCGCCACGCGCTGGCAAGGATTTGCCGACCGGCCGCTCACCGAGCTCGGCCGTGAGCAGGCACTCGCCCTGGCCGATCGCCTCCGCGGCACCGAGCTGGACGCGGTCTACTCGAGCGATCTTCAACGCGCCCGCGAGACGGCGGAGATCGTCGCGCGCAGCAAGGACCTCCACGTCGAGGTCATTCGCGACCTCCGGGAGGTCGACGTCGGCTCCTGGTCGGGACTGACTCGCGCCGAGGCCGAGGCGCGTTTCCCGGAGGGCTACGCACGCTGGCTGCAGGGAGCCGAAGGCTGGAATGACGGTGAGTCGTATGCGGAGATGAGCCGACGCGTCGTCCGCGCCATCCTGCGAATCGCCGACCGGCACCACAACGGCCGTGTGCTCGTCGTTGCGCACGGCGGCTCGATCAGGGCCGCACACGCCGCCGCACTCGGTCTCGACGTACACGCCTATCGCCGAATACAGCGTGTCGAGCCCAACGCGACCCTATCGGCGGTATGTGTCGAGGAAGGCCGCCTGACGGAGCTCTGTCAGACCGCAGCGCTCGATGAGTTCCTGATCGCCGAGCTCGAGCGGCGCCGCGAGGCCGCCGCACAGCCGCCCACGCCGGCGGCCTGAGAGTCGCGAACTACACTCCCACGAGGTGGAGGACTACACTAGCAAGTACAAGCTTCGTTTAGCCGAGCGGGTTTCCGGGCCGTTTCCGGTGCCGATGTCACACCCGCGCCACACGCGGGACGCGCCTCTAGAGCTCGAAACGATCCGAAAAGGGGTGTACTGGCAGAACACCCTCGACAACCAGGCACCGCGATTTAGCAACGTAGACGTTGCTAATTGAGCAGCTCGAGGAAGTCCCTCTCGGGGACCTCGTCCGCCGGGAGGATGTGCGAGTAAACGTCGAGGCTTATCGACGGCTTCGAGTGCCCGGCCCGCTCCGCGAGCTCGCGGGCGGGGACGCCGGACTGGTGCCAGACGATGATCCTTCGGTAGCGAAGGTCGTGCGGGTGGTAGTGAGGGACCTTCGCGGTCTTGCAGGCCCTCGTCATCGCCTGGTAGGCGGTGTGGTCGGTCATCCCCTGAAAGACACGCCGCTCCGGGGTGCGATCCTCGAGCGGGCAGGTCTCCTCGATTGCATCGATCAACCACTCGGGCAGGTAGACCCAGCGCGGCTGGTCACGCTTCGTCTGCGACCGCGGCAGCCGAAGGCGGAGGTTCGCGGCGTCGACATCACCCCAGCGGAGCTGGACTGCCTCGCCCAGCCGAAGTCCTCCCTGCTCGATCGTGATGAAGAGCAGCCTCCACCTCGGTGCAATCGTGCTGAGGATCGCGAGGACGTGCTCAGCCGGCGGCGGCTGCGGTTCCTCTCGTACGCGCTTCGGAAGCTTGACGCGGGGATCGCGGGCCGGGTTCTTCTCGAGGCCGATGTAGTCGAGCAACAACCGCAGGACGACGAGGTGGAGCTGCACCGTCCCCGGCTTCAGCTTCGCCGAGAGCTCGGCGATCCACGAGGCGATGTCGTCGGGCCGAAGGTCTTCGGGAACTCGGGCGCCGAACCTCATGGAGATCTTCTTCAAGATCGACGTGTAGTTCCGCTTCGTGTTCGCGTCGATGTCGATCCGTGAGGCGAGGAACTTATCGGCCCAACGGCGGAGGTTCATGCGCGGGGTATCGGAGGCGAGCAGCGCCAGCGTCTCGGCAGGGTTGCGTCCGGCGGCCAGTTCGCCCGCGATGAAGGCCTTGCGGAACTTCGCTTCCCGCAGTGTCCGGAAAGTTCCTCCGTGCTCGATCGGCCAGTAGCGGCCGCCGCGGCGATAGCGCACATCGAAGCGCTTGCCACCCGTCGACGTAGTCCTGGTCCTGATCGTCAAGGTCGGCATCAGTACGCGCCTCGGGCGCGCTGGAGGTCGGCGTCAACTCGCATTCGGCACCGTCGAGAGCCGAGACCAGAATCTTCCCCCAGCCGCCTCGCGGCTCGGGTGTCCGTTCGACCTTGACGAGTCCGCGGCGCTCGAGCGAGCGCGCGGCCCGAATCAGCGACACTTTGGCAGAGCGGGTGTTCGCCTCATCGAGGATTTCTGTTGCCTCGTCCATGAGATCGAGCGGTCGTTTGGCGAGCACGAGCAAGGCGAGGAGGCGCTTCTGGCGTTTGGTGAGGCCGCGACCCATAGGACTTATCCCACCGTAAACGTTGTCTTGCCAGGGAGATCAGAGCGAAACCTCGTCCTTCGTTAAGGTCCGCATTCTCGATCAGGTCGAGGACGTCGGCACGGCGGACGTAGATCTTCCGTAGTCCCTCGATCGTGACGATCGGGAGCTGCCGCATGATCACCTCGGCCGCGGCGCGGGTGATTCCGAGCTCGGCTTGGAGATGCTTCGCGTCGAGCAGTTCCGGAAGGTGCTCGCTCACGCCGCTGCGCTTCCTCAGTTTTCCCGGATCCGGGAAAAGCGGGTACGGCTTGCCGGATCACCCTTCGCCCTCCTCCTCGGCTTGCTTGGTCTTCGCCTCGGCGATCAGGAGCTCACGCTCCTCGCGTTCGCGCTCGTTCAGCGCACCCAGCAACCCGAGGTCCATGCGCGGGACGATCTCGGCCACGATCTCGGCCTGGAGCACGTCGGGCGGTAGCGCTTCAGCCTGCACCGTCCGCGTATCGGTGAAGGCCGAGCGCTTGTCCTTTTTCTTCGGCAGCGCCGTCGGCAGCTGGAAGCGGTCGATCCGCTCCAGGGTCACAGCGATCCGCACGAACTCGGGAGGCTCGGACCCGCCGAGGTCCTCGGCGGCGGGATCACGAGCGGCTCGGGTACCGGCGGCGGCGGCTCAGACGGCCGCTCGGGGCAGCCCATGCGCCCCACAGCCGCTCCGGCACGAAGTTCCTCGCGCGCCTGCGCGCACATGCACGAGCGCGGTCCGTGGTCATGCGCTCGAACTTGGCTAGTTCGCTCAGTTCTCATGGTCTGACAACCACCGTTGGCAGAACGACCCTGCGGGGTGCGTGACGTGCTGAGACAGCGCTGGGACCGACAAAGGAACGAGGCGCTGCGCTGGCCATCGAGGAGGTGAACGGCGACGGCCACCTTGAACTCGAACGACTGTCGCTGGCCTCATTTCTACCTCCGCGAACCGCTGATGCGCGAACCACTTGCGCGGGCGGCGCGACCTGGTGGCAACCTCAGAGCGTGATCTCGTCGGCATAAATCAGACGCTGCTCCCACAAGGGCGGCGATGCCCGACCCTTTTGGGGTGCCGGGAATGGACTCCGTCGCGCTCCTGCGCGACCTCTCCGAACGGTTCGGCGTCGCCGGATTCGAGAGCGAGGTGCGCGAGCGGCTCGAGGAGCTCGTCCGCCCTCACGTCGACGAAGTGCGGGTCGACCCGCTCGGAAACCTGATCGCCGAGCGTCGAGGCGACGGCGGACCGAGGCTGATGCTCGATGCTCACATGGACGAGATCGCCTTCATGGTGAGCTACATCGAAGAGGGCGGCTGGCTTCGCATCGTCCCCGTGGGAGGATGGGACGCGCGCATCGTCGCAGCGCACGCGCTCACGATTCTGGCCGACGGCGGAGGCAAGGTGCGGGGGATCCTCGGGACGGTGCCGCCGCACATCCTCACGCCGGCCGACCAGGAGAAGCCGCTGGCGCTCGAGGACGCCTTCGTCGACGTCGGGGCGGGGTCGGCGGCCGAGGTGGAAGAGATGGGAATCCGCGTCGGCTCGCCGGCCGTCATCGCCTACCCGTTCGAGCGACTGAGCGGCGGTAACGCCGTCGTCGGCAAGGCGCTCGACGACCGCGCCGGCTGCGCCGTGCTCGTGCAAACGCTTGAAGCCCTCGCCGAGGAGACGCTCGGCGTGACCCTGTTCGCGAACTTTGCCGTCTCCGAGGAGCTCGGGCTGCGGGGCGCGCGGACCGCCGCCGCCCAGATCGAGCCGGACGCTGCGCTTGCGCTCGAAGGCACGGTGGCGGCCGACGTGCCGGGAGTCGAGCCGGCGCGTCAGCCGACCCGGCTTGGAGCCGGGCCCGCGATCACGGTCATGGACCAGACGATCGTCGTGAGCCCCGTCATCGTCCGCGCGCTGACGGAGCTGGCCGAGGCCGAAGCCGTCCCGTACCAGTACAAGCTCCCGGCCGTGGGCGGCACGGACGCCGGCGAGATCCACCTGAGCGGCAAGGGCGTGCCGACCGGCGTCGTCTCCGTTCCGTGCCGCTACATTCACTCTCCGTTCAGCGTCTTGTGCCTCGACGACTTCGAGCACACGGTCCGGCTGACGACCGCCTTCGTGCAGCGCTGCGCCGAGATCCTGCCGTAGGTCTGGAGCGCTTGAGGCGGTACGACGGGGTCTAGCCGGAGTTCACCCAAAAAAACCGGGTCAACCATGAGGGTTTGCCCGATTTGCCGAACCACATTTCGACGCCTGAGGCGGCGAAGGCAATCGTCCTGCGGCTTGTCAAGTCGCGACCCAGCGGTCGCCGGGCCGGTGTGATGATGGCGTCGTTTATGGCTTAAACGACCGCGACATCCAAGCGCGAAGGGAGTGTCATGACCAAGAAGACAGCAGCCGTGACCCTAATCGGAATGGTCGCCACCGTGGTGCGTGTCGCTTCAGCTGCGGCTGGCACAGGCTCCCCCGCTGCTGCGGGAAACGACCTGACCGGAACGTGGATCGTCACCGTCGACCCTGTACGGCCCCGGCCACCGTTCACCTCGTTGCAGGCCTACACCCGCGGCCGCAGTGTGACCCGCGGCGGCAGTGTGCTTGAAGATGCAGCGCCGACCGGACGTACGACGGCATATGGGAACTGGGAGCACGTGGGAGGGCGCGTCTACGCCGCGACGACCGAGTTCTTCCGCTTCAACCCGGAGGCCAACGGCCTCGAGAGAGAGCACATCGACCGCCGCATTGAGTTAGCGCCGGGCGGCGATTCATTCACGTTCAAGTCGGTCGTGACCCGCTTCGACCAGGACAACATCATCATTGGGACACGCGGCGAAGCGGAGGGATCGGGCAAAGCGCGTGGCAGTCGATCGCATTCCGGTCGATCGCATTCCGGACTAAGCCGTACGCCACGCATGCTCGGCGTGGTGCGAGTGTGTCTATGCTGGCAACGCGTCAGCTGACGCGGACGATTTTGCCGGGATGCGCTGGGCGCCGAAGCCCTGCCGGCAGCTCGCGGGACTGAAACTCACCGGGCGTTACGCGCTGGCCCCGGGGTTAGAAACCGTTCCCGCTAAGGAAAACGGCCCTTCGTAGATTCTGCCAACTGCTACGCGCGTGAACCTGAGCCTCAAACCAAAACGGTTTGAGGCTCAAGAAAGTCCCACAGTCCTACGGGGCGACGCGACCTAGGCGGCGCCTTCCGTGCTGTCTAGTAGTCGTAGTCGCAGGCAGGCAGCCAGTAGGCGTCGGGATCATCGCTGCAGGTCAGCTCATCAGAACCGGCCGTGAGTCCGGATGAGTACCCCGAAGCGTTCCCCGCGTCGTATCCCGCGCTGTTCCCCTCGCTGTACCCCGAGCTGTAGTTCGCATCGGCGCGTTGGTTCGCTTCGTCGAGATCTTTGCTCAGCTTCGTTAGGTTCGCCTTAGTGCGGGTCAACTGCATACGTGACACGATGAGCTTTGAGTTCGTGTCGGTCAGCTTCACTTGCGTGGCCTTCATCTGCGTGGACAGCGATGTGTTTGTCGCTCGTAGCTGCTGACCTTCTGCCTTGAGATCAGAAATTTGATTGGTCATGTTGTGGTAAATCGCGTAGCCGCCGCCGACCGCTCCTAACACGAGAACGGTTGCTAGGACGGCCGCCAGTGCGATCTTCCACATCGCTCGCTTCATCTCTGGATTGACTTGTGCCACCGCGATCTGATCCAACGTCTCTCTCCTCACTAGCACTGGTTACGAACCACTTCGACCAACATGCAGCGCCGGGATATGACCCATCTGGGCTCTTCCCTGATTCGATTTACGTGGTAGCCGGCGACCGGGCACGTGGACTTGCGAGTAGTCCGACGGCCTTGCGCTCAGCGGAGTCTTGCCGGGGCGCTGGCAAAAGACACGGCCCCGGCACGACGGCCCGCCATCCAAACGAGCCGTCTCGCGAAGGAGGATCTAGAGGGCTAGATCCTTTGCTGTCCCTCGCCGTGCACAACGGGGGTTAGCTTCCTCATTCTCGAACTAACCGGGCTGGGCTTCATCACCCTGAAGGGTGTTTGCACACTCTGCGCGCAGCGAGAAGCGGCCCGCCTCTCGACGGGTGCGCCGTGTCTAGGCGCAACGAGGCACCGCACAGACCGATAGGCCAGAACGGTTGACGCTGCCGGCAGGGCGGTGATCCTCCGGTTGTGCCCGGGCGTCGGGTCTGTTGAAGTTGCTCGGTGATGGGTGGATTGCCTATGGCGGCGCGCGAATCCCGGACAGCAGAGAGATCGTCGCGACGGAGGCCGAGGCCACCTCGCCCGCTCCGTAGTTCTCCGCCTTGAGAATCGGTGTATCCCCCGATTTGCGGCCATCGCCTCCAAGTCCAGTATCGGGGCCATTCCCGAGCAAGGCCGAGGAAGGGAGCGGCGACATGAGCTTCACGAACCGGGAAACGTGGGGGTTGATTCACGGATTCCTTCTGGGTTCCTTCTTCCTGCTGGCCTTTGCCGGCGGCCTGGCAGAGCTGTACGGGCTGCGGGCGCGCTGGGAGACCGACGAGGGGATCGCGGGCAGTGTTCGTCGAGTGACGATCGGGTTCTGGGTTATGGCTGTCGCCGCCTGGCTGACGGTCATCACGGGCACTTGGATCGTCTATCCCTGGTACCGAGAGACGTTGGCGGGCGCTGACGGGGCTGGCTGTGCTGGGGCGCAGATTCCGATTCCCGACATTGCTCACCCAAGGACTTTCTGACGTCCAACGTCTCCGGGGACACCAACTCGTGGCACGAGTTCGGAATGGAGTGGAAAGAGCACGTCGCGTGGCTCGCGCCGATGTTCGCGACGACCGCCGCCTTCATCGTCGCCTACTACGGCATGAAGCTCGCCCGGCAGGGGCGCGTGCGCCGATTGGCGATCGCACTGTTCGTGCTGCATTCGCAACTGCTGCGGTCGCTGGCGTGCTCGGTGCGCTGATCACCAAGGTCGCCCCGGTCAAGTGAGGAGGTGAGAAATGAGCACCACTGAGGCACCGGCCGATTCCGAGATCACCGAGACGCGGATCGACGGCCCGCCCGCGGCGAGCCTCATCGCAGCCGGGATCGGCGCGGCCACGCTCGGCCTGTTCGTCACGCTCGCGGAGGCGTCGACGGGGATGAAGGACTGGCTGCAGTGGAACGACCGCGTCGGGCCGCTCTCCGGCAAGACGATCCTCGCCGTCGTCGCCTACTTCGGCTCGTTCCTGATCCTCGGCGTCTGGTGGCGAAACAGGAACTTTGCCCTAAGGACAATCCTCATCGTCTCGGGCATTCTCGTTGCGCTCGGAGTGCTGTTTACGTTCCCGCCGATTTTCCAAGCGTTCGCGAACGAGTAGAGCTGCGCGCCAGCGCCGCAATGCGGGCGGCGGACGTCACTGTCCAGACGGGCGCCCAAAGGCGGGGTCTTGCGGGGGCGGGTCAAAAACACGGTCTCGACGGCTAGGAAACCGCGGACAAGGCGGCGGCAACCGCGAAGCCGAGAACAGTGACCAGTCCGGAGATGTCGCCGCCTTTGCGGACAGCCTCCGGGATCATCGAGTCGATGAGCATCACGAGGAGCGCGCCGGCGGCGAACCCGTCGATGGCGGCGTTCAGGTTGCCTGAGACGTTGTCCGCGATCGCGTAGCCGACGACGGTCGCCGCGGCGCAGATCAGCGCGATGAGCATCCACAGGCGACGGATCGCCGCAGGTCGGGTGCCTGCGGCACGCATCTCGGTGGACGAGCCAATCGCCTCCGGGAGGTTGGAGACGAAGATCGCGACGAGCAGCCCGACGCTGACTCCTTGCCCTGCGGCGATGCCGATGCCGAGGACGGTCTGCTCAGGGATGCCGTCGAGGAACGCGCCGAGCGCCAGCGCGGAGCCTGCGTTCTCGTGGCCGCCTCCGTCCGGGCTTCGGCGTCCCACTATCCGATTCAGCGCGAAGTAGGTGATCGCCCCGAGGGCGAGGCCCACCGCGGTGACACCGGCGTCGCCGATCCGTGCGCCTTCCTGCGCGAGGTCGAAGCTGACGGCGCTGATCAGCGCGCCGGCCCCGAAGGCGAGCACGAGCCCGATGAGCCGTGGCGGCCACGGTCGAAACTCTCCGAGTAGGGCCCCGATGACCAGCGACGAGGCTGCGAGCGCGCCCCATCCGATCGCCGCGGTCATCCTGAATGATCCCGGCACTCGGACATGGACGGCGAAACGGTAATGGCCGAGTGACCGATGCCGGAGTGAAGGTCAGCGCATGACTAGCGGCGAAGGCGTCCCGGGATCAGACGACTTGGTACGTCCCGCCCGACTCCAAAGATGTGGCCGAGGTTAGGTACCCGACGGCAATCGAGCCGCCGACGCTCTCACGATGGCCAACGATCGCCCGCCAGCCGGAGGATGGAGTAGCCGCCGGGGCTCGTTCAGTGTCGACGTTCGCGCTCATCCACGGAAGCAGCGAAACCTCACGGGATTGGCACCTCGTCTCGTGCGAGCTGCGCGAGCACGGGCACGATCACGTCGCGGTAGATCCGCTGCAAGCCTTGCGTCCGCTCAACCAAATGGCCAGCAGTGCTCCCGACACTAACCGGGACGCGCGCGCGCTCGTCTGATAGTTGGATGCGAATGCGCCCGATCTTGCCGGCCGACTGCGCTCGGGTAAGCAGCTTTCATTGCGGCTGGACTCCGAGCTCTCGGAGTTCGAACAGGTGCTTCTCGAAGCACACCTGTCGCGCTGTCCCGACTGTCGGGCGCGTCGACCTCAAGCAGGACCCGGGTCCTGCTCGAGTTCCACGAGCGTCAGCTCCAGCAGCTCGACAGCCCGGGTCAGACGAGGCTAGAGGTTCCGCGCGGTCTCGCTGCGGCCGAGAACGTTGCGATGCCCGGCGCCGCTCAGGCTGGCGGCGTTGTCTCAGCGGGCGCAGCCCGCGTCAAGTTCCCGCCGACTTCAGGGAAGGAGGTAGGTAGACAGGCTCACAATACGAAGCTCGCCGGATCGGCAGCGACCACCGATCGGCTACCGTCCAGCCCCTTTCTCCGCCGCGAGGTCTCAGCCTCGCAGGCTTTCTAAGCCCGGAGGTCTCAGCTTCGCAGGCGTCATAGGGGAAAGCACGACGCTCAGACAGAGAGAGGATGAAACAAAGATGCTGAAACGCCTTCTTTGGGCAGGACTGGCGGCGGCCTTTGCGGTCACCGTCGTGGCGGGTGCCTCGGTCGCGGGCAGCCAGTCCGGCCAGGCAAAGACGACCCTCCGGGTTGCGATCGGCGCCGAGCCGCCGTCGCTCGACCCAGGGCTCGCAACCGACACGACGTCGTCGAACATTCTGCTCAACATCATGGAGCCGCTCGTCAGGCTGGGCAAGCCGCCGGCCTTGAAGGCGACGCCCGGCGCCGCCTCGAGCTGGTCGGTCAAGGGCGCAAACGTAACCCTGAACCTGCGCCGGAACGTCAAGTGGACGAACGGCAAGCCCGTGACTGCGGCCGACTATGTCTGGTCGTGGCTGCGGACGATCTCGCCTGAGCTGGGCGCGGACTACGCGTACCAGTTCTACGGGATCAAGGGTGCCGAGGCGTACAACAGCTGCAAGTCGAACTGCGGGGCTCTTCGGGCCAAGGTCGGCGTCAAGGCACTCAGCCCGTACAAGCTCCGGATTCAGCTCACCTCGCCGCAGCCGTGGTTCATCCAGCAGCTGTCACACCACTCGTTCCTGCCGATGAACAAGGGCGCCGTCACGAAGCACGGCAAGAAGTGGACGGAGCCCGGCAACATCGTCACGGACGGCCCGTTCAAGCTCAGCTCGTGGAAGCACGACGCTTCGATCACGCTGGTCAAGAACAACGGCTGGCGGAACGCGAAGTCCGTCAAGCTGACGCGGATCGAGCAACCGATCATCGTCGACGGCACGACCGCCGAGAACGCCTTCAGTGCGGGGAACGTCGATGTCAACACCCAAAACCTCCCGCCCGTCGACATCGCCAAGTGGAAGAAGACGAAGTTCTTCAAGCTCTACAAGGCACTCGGCACGTACTACTACGGGTTCAACGTGAAGAACATCCCCGACGTGAACCAGCGTCGCGCGATGGCCTTCGCGATCGACCGGTCGCAGATCGTGAAGTACATCACCCAGGCGGGCCAGGTGCCTGCTCGGGGCTTCACCCCCGCCGGAATCGCGGGCGGGCCGGTCATCACGAAGCACAGC
>JBKPGE010000002.1:0-5175 GCA_046729215.1 Actinomycetota bacterium
ACCGAGACCCGCGCTGCACGCTCCACAGCCCCGTCACGGGCCCCAACGAAGGCGAGCCTGAGCTAAAGCTCTACGGCCGTGCAATCGAGGCCGACGACGATCTGCGAGCCGGTTGCCCCAGTGGCTGGTGGACGGACCAGCCCCATGAAGCTGCCCGCGTCTTCCTACTCAGCGTCGAGGAGGCAGCGTTCGTGATCTGGGACCTCGAAGGCGGCGAGATGACGGTGAGACGCTGGTCGCCAAAGACCGGCTTGAAGACGAGCCGGCGGAGCTATCCGTAAGGGCCCAGCGCGTGAACCGGCATAAACCGCGCCCTCTTCGGGAAGGAGAGGCCGCAGATGCGATTCCGTAAGGACGCTCAACTCGATACCTCGCAAGTCGAGGACCAGCGAGGTCGCGGCGGCCGGATGCCCGGAGGGCTACCGGTCACACTCGGCGGAGGCGGCGGACTGATCGGGCTCGTGATCCTGCTCGCCGTCCTCTTTCTCAGCGGCGGGGGAGCGTCCGGCGATCTCGGGCAGCTCGAAGACCAGACGGTCGGGCCCGGCACGGCATCGAGCGAGCTGCAGACCGAATGTCGCACCGGCGAGGACGCCAACCAACGCGAGGACTGTCGCATCGTCGGTGTCGTCAACAGCGTCCAGGCCTACTGGCAAAAGACGCTCCGTGGCTACGAGCCGACGAAGACTCGGTTCTTCGACGGGGTCATCCAGACGGGCTGCGGGACGGCGTCGAAGGAGGTCGGGCCGTTCTACTGCCCGCAGGACGGCTACGTCTACATCGACCTTGGCTTCTTCGACGAGCTCCAGTCGAAGCTCGGAGCGCGCGGCGGGCCCTTGGCCGAGGCGTACGTCCTCGCGCACGAGTACGGCCACCACGTCCAGAACCTCACCGGGACGCTGCGTAGCGCGGATCGGAGCACCGGCCCGCAGGGCGGCCAGGTCCGCGTCGAGCTGCAGGCGGACTGCTTCGCGGGCCTCTGGGTCGGACACGCTCTCGACACCGGTTTCATCGAAGAACTCACGCGGCAGGACGTGTCCGATGCACTCGACGCTGCGGCGGCAGTCGGGGACGATCGCATTCAGGAGCGCGCCCAGGGTCGAGTGACGCCGGAGTCGTGGACACACGGATCGGCGCAGCAGCGGCAGACCTGGTTCGTGCGCGGCATCAACGGCACGGGGCCGCAGAGCTGCGACACGTTCTCCGGCCCGGTGTAGCGCGTGCGCCGCCCGGTGCGAACCTAGGGTAGGTTCCTCGCCGTGCTGCTCGCCCTGACCACGAACCAGAAGTTCGGCCTCGGGCTCACGGCCGCCGTGTTCATCGCGTTCTCGCTGCTGGCGGCGCTCGTGATCCCGCGCGGGAACCCCGACTTCCCCGGCAAGCGCGGCCTCGTGCCGTTCATCATCGTCACGGTCATCCTGATGATCGCCATGCTCAGCGCAGTCGAGGTCTTCGCGAAGGAAGAGCATCACGGCGAGGCGGCGGGCGAGACGACGGGCACGACCGAGACGCAGACGACGCCGAGCGAGACGACACAGACGCAAACAACGCCCACGGAGACTTCACCGGCGGCTCCGCCGCCACCGCCGCCGGCCGGCAATCCCCAAGCCGGGAAGGCCGTCTTCGACGCCAACGGCTGCGGAAGCTGCCACACGTTTTCACCCGCCGGCAGCACGGGAACGGTCGGGCCCAATCTCGACGACGCCCTCAAGGGCAAGGATGCCGCTTTCATCCGACAGTCGATCGTCGATCCCAACGCCGAGATCGCGTCTGGCTACAGCGGCGGCATCATGCCGCAAACCTTCCGTCAGCAGCTGTCCCCGAAGCAGCTCGACGATCTGGTCGCGTTTCTGATGTCCGGTCAGTAACGGAGAGGGCGGGATTCGAACCCGCGACCCACCTTTCGGCAGGTACGCGATTTCCAGTCGCGCTCCTTAGGCCAACTCGGACACCTCTCCGGGTCGGCACAGGGTATCGGGTCATGCAGCCGACGAGCCCCTTTCGGGGCTCGTCGTGGGTGGCCGCGGAACTTGGCGCCTTAGGCGCCGACGAGCTTGTGCCTTCGCACCGAGCGGACGGCGATCAGCGCCACACCCGCTCCGAGAGCGAGGATGATTCCGGTCATCCCCAGCGTGCCGAGTTCGAAGCCGTCATCGCTGCTCACGCTGACGGGGCTCGACTGGCTGGTCACCGGGGACATGCGGTTGAAGTTCCGGTCGTCCGCGCCGAGAACCACGCTCGGCTGCGTGTACGACGAGTAACCAAGGCCGTGAATCGGCCGGTCGTCCGGGCTGACGACCTTCGTCGCCCCGCCACTGCCTTGATCGAGCCTCGCCTGCGCCGACGGAGCTGCCAGCGCGGTGACGGCAAATCCGAGCGCGACCAGCTTGATGGTGAACCGCTTCCTGCGCTTCATCTCCGTTCCTCCTTCGTGCGTTGGGTCATAGCTCGAAGGTACGGCCAGCCGTTCGGCCCGTCGTTCACACAGGTGACACAAGAAGTGTCAAACTCGTCACACAGCGATGGAATGGCGGCTCTTTGCCGACGTCCCGCGTGAGGACGTGCGGCGGCTGCTGGCGATTGCCCGCCGCCGGACCTTCGCGCGCAACGAGGTCGTCTTCCACCGCGGGGATCCGGCGAATGCGCTCCACCTCATCGTCGAAGGCCGCTTCGCCGTTGCGATCACGACGCCGCTCGGCGAGACGGCGATGCTAGGTGTTCGCGGCCCTGGTGAGGCGTTCGGCGATCTCGCGCTCGTCTCGAGCAGCACCATCGAGCGCTCGGCGACCGTGTCGGCGCTCGAGCCGGGGGAGACGCGGGTGGTGCTGCGGGACGACTTCGCCCGGCTACGCCGCGAACATCCGGCTGTCGACGCCGTCCTCATCGCGATCCTCTCGGAGAGCGTCCGCCGTCTCTCCGAACAGGTGACTGAGGCCTACTACCTCCCGGCCGAGGACCGGGTGCTGCGCCGCCTCGCCGACCTGTCCGAGCTCTACGGCGGGACGGTGCCGCTCCCCCAGGAGTCGCTGGCCGAGCTCGCGGGCACCTCGCGGGCCACGGTGAACCGCGTCCTGCGCGAGCAGCAGGCGCGCGGGACCGTGCAGCTGAGCCGCTCGAAGACCGTTGTTCTGGACCCCGAGCGGCTCAGGCGACGCTCGACCGTCTAGGCGTCTCGCGTCACGGTCCTCCACGCGCCGAGACCCAGTGGGATGACCGTCCACGCGACGAGAACGACGATCGCGGCGGAAAGCGACATCGGGACGACCGGCCCGTCACCGACCATCGCCGCGGGCTCGACGCGGGTGGCTGCGGTGTAGAAGAGAACTTCACGGAACCAGCCGAGCGATTTGATCTGCATGAGCACCGGCATTGCCGCGAGCTGCCAGGCGAGCAAGACGCCGATCGAGGTACCGCGCGAGCTGACGAGCGACGAGACTCCTAGCGAGATCGCCAGGGCTATCGACGCCGTGAGCGCGAGCCAGGCGGCGCTTTCCCAAAGCAGGGTGCCGCTCGGCTGCGGCAGGTAGCCGCTGAACGCGAGCGACGCTCCAGCAGTGACGGCGAAGCCGAGACCCGCGAACGGGAGCAGCACGGCAAGGCCGGCAGGCACGCGAACACCGAACAAGGCGAGCCGTGAGCGGCCGGTCACGACGAGCTCACGAAAAACCCCGGCGCTGAGATCGCCGGTTCCCAGAGTCGCGCCTACGAGTACCGCAGCCACCACTGTCAGTGTGGTGAGCAAGTCCATCGTGGACGTGAAGTTGTCAAGCCCGCCCGCCGGTCCGTGAGCTACCGAATCGTTCGCGTGCATCGAGAGAAGCACGACGTAGGCGATCACCATCGGCAGAATCGTGAGCGCCGCAACGGCGGCAACGAGACCCCGCCGCTTACGGAGCTTCAGGAGTTCAGCCTGGGCGAGCCTCGGCGACCACCGGCGCTTGCGAGTGCGTGGAATGTCGGCTGTAAGGGCTGTCGTGCTCATGCTGCTTCCTCCAATCGAGACGTGATCTCCAGGAACCGCTGCTCGAGCGACGCGCGGGCGGGCTCGAACCGGCGGATGGCCAGGCCGGACAGGACGATGCGGCGGCTGAGGTCGTCCGCTGCTCGCTCGCCTTCCACGTCCGGATGAAGCGCGACGCGGATGCCGTCTGCCTCGGGTGAGACCGACTCGACCGCGCGGTGCTCGCCGATGACCGTGAGCGCCCGCCGGTCGTCGCTCGTTGCCACGAGGATCGTCTGCTCGGCGTCGGCCGCCAGCTCGGCGATCGAGCCCTGCATCACGACCTGCCCGCGATCGACGATCGCGACCTCGTCGCAGATCTTCTCCACCTCGTCGAGCAGGTGCGACGAGAGGAGGACGGTGCGTCCTTCCGCGACGAAGCCGCGGATCATGTCGCGGAACTCGCGGATCCCGGCTGGGTCGAGCCCATTCGTCGGCTCGTCGAGGATGAGGAGCGCGGGGTCGGCGAGCAGGCGGCGAGCGACTCCGAGCCGCTGCCGCATGCCCAGCGAGTAGCTCTTCACCCGGTCGTCGGCTCGGTGTGAGAGCCCGGCGCGGGCGAGCGCGCCGTCGATCCTCCCGTGCGCCTCCGGCTCCCGGGCGGCAGCGATGATTTCCAGATTCTCGCGGCCTGTCAGGTGAGCGTGGAAGCGCGGTTCCTCGACGATCGCTCCAACCCGCCCGAGCGCCTGTTTCCGGTCCGCCGGAACGGGCCGTCCGAGCAGCCGCATCGTCCCGGACGTCGCGCTCGTGAGGCCCAGCAGCATCCGGATCAGCGTCGTCTTGCCGGCGCCGTTCGGCCCGAGATAGCCGAACGCGGAGCCGCGTGGGATGCAAAGCTCGACTGAGTTGACGGCGACGCGGTCGCCGAATCGCTTCGTGAGGCCCGCCGTCTGGACCACGTACGTCTGGGGGTTCATGTGGCCTCCTTTGGTTGCATCGATCACTGCAACCGAGGCTAGGACGCGGCCGCTCGCTTGTCGTCGGGCGGGCGACCCATTTGCGCTCGTGCTCGTGGAGGGTCTTCTCGGGCCCTACGTCCTCCGGAGGAATGATGGTTTCAAACCGTATTGCCGGGACGCACGAGCCCGGCCTCGTAGGCCAGGACGACCGCCTGCACGCGGTCGCGGAGCTGCAGCTTGCGGAGGACGCTCGAGATGTGACTCTTGACGGTC
>JBKPGE010000003.1:0-41975 GCA_046729215.1 Actinomycetota bacterium
GCCTGAACAGCCGGCTGAGCCAGCCGCGTTTCTCCGGCTCGGGCCCGGGCTCCGGCTCCGGCTCCGGTTCCGGATGCACGGCACGCGGCGGCTCGTGCTCCCGCGGTGCCTCGCTGCCGAAGACCCAGCGCCGCCCGCTCGCCCGTAGCTCCTCGAGCACCGCCCCGGCTTGGTCGGGCGCGAGGACCACCTCGTCGCCGTGCGCCAGCTGCGACTCGATGCTGTTGGCGGTCTCGCTCACCGCTCCGCGAGCCCGGAGCTTCTGCAGCACGTCCTGCGCCTGGCGCTTCTGGAGCCGCACTTCGCCGCCGGCGGTCAGCAGCGTCTCGAGGTTGGCGGCGGGCTCGCTCATTCCTGCGGGTTCTCCGGGGTCCCCGGCCGTCCGTCCGGGAAGAGCTCCTTGAATCTGCGCGCGACGGCCTCGGGCACCAACTCGTCCACGTTTCCGCCGAAGCTCGCGATCTCCTTCACGCCGCTCGAGGAGACGAAGCTCACGGACGGGCTTGCCATCACGTAGACGGTCTCGACGTCCGGCGCGAGCGTGCGGTTGAGCTGGTTCATCTGGAACTCCCACTCGAAGTCGGAGATCACACGCAGGCCCTTGACGATCACCTTCGCGTCCCACTTGCGGGCGAACTCGACGACTAGTTCCTTGAAGACGTCCACCTCGACGTTCTCCACCCCGGAGAGCGCGTCGTGCAGGAACTCGACCCGCTCGTCAACGGAGAATGTCGGCTGCTTGTGGGACGGCGTACCGACGACGCCGACGACGACGCGGTCGAAGATGCCGGCGGCTCGCCGGATCACGTCGACATGGCCGTTCGTGACCGGGTCATAGGTCCCCGGAGAGATCGCGGTGATCATTGGTGCTCGAAGAGCGTCAGACGGGCGGAGCCGTACCGCCGGCTCGTCCTCACCGCCAGCGGCAGCTCCGGCTCATCCTTCGCGTACGTCTCGACCACGGCGAGGCCGTCTGCGGCAAGCACTTTCGGCAGATAGGTAGCGAGACCGGTTTGCACCGATGAAAACATCCGGTAAGGCGGGTCGACGAGGACGAGATCGTACCGCCTGCCTGCTCTCACCTCCTCCGTCAGAACCAGGATCGCGTCGCGGCAGAGCACCGTCGCGCCGGTCAGGCGCAGCTTCTCGAGGTTCTGGCCGATCGCTGCGCAGGCTGCCCGGTCGTCTTCGGCGAAGACGGCCGAGGCGGCGCCCCGTGAGAGTGCCTCGAGCCCGTAAGCGCCAGAGCCCGCGAAGAGATCGAGCACCGTGGCACCGTCCACAGGGCCGATCAGGTTGAACGCGGCTTCCCGGACCCGGTCGGCGGTCGGACGCGTGTCGTGCCCCTTGGGCGCGACGATCCTCGCGCCCCGCTTCTCGCCGGCGATGATCCTCACTTGCCTTAGACGGCGGGCGCGGTTCGGCGCCGCACTAGCGCGCGCGCAATCCACCATGCGCCCGCGGCGAGAGCAACCATGAGGACGGTGAGCACCAGGTGGAACACGACGTCCTCCTGATTTACGACGAAGTCGGAGATGACGGCGCCGATGCCCGCGACGGCCCACATCAGGGCGACGAGGCGTAGCTCCACCCGGCGCCACCCGCCGAGCGCTCCGACGACGATCGGCCCAAGCAGCGCGAGCGGGACGAACAGCGCGTCGATCCAGAACAGCGCGCTGACCACGAGGCCTGCGACAGCCCACGGAACCCATCCCCGATTCACGGCGCGGACCCTCTCATGCGGCCAGGTCGTGCTCGGCGAAGAGGCGCTCGACCTCGTCGTTCAGCGGGCCGTCGTAGTCGACGAGCTCATCTGCCACCTTTCTGGCTTGCTCGAGGAGATCACGGTCGGCACGCAGCCGAGTGAACTGGAAGTCCGATAGGCCCGACTGGCGCGTCCCGAGCAGCTGGCCCTCGCCACGCAGCTCCAGATCCACCTCCGCAAGCTCGAAGCCGTCGGTGGTCGCGACGAGCGCCTCCAAGCGCGCCTGCGCCGACTCGGTCAGCTCCTCGCGCCGCCGTGAGACGAGCAGGCAGTACGACTGCTCGGCGCCCCTCCCTACGCGACCGCGTAGCTGGTGGAGCTGCGCGAGGCCAAACCGGTCGGCCTCCTGGACGATCATCACCGTCGCATTCGGGACGTCGACTCCGACCTCGATCACCGTCGTCGCGACGAGGATGTCCAACTGTCGCGCCTTGAACCGCGCCATCAGGTCGCGGCGATCGTCCGGCCTGAGCTTGCCGTGAAGGCAGCCCACCCGAAAGCCGCGCAGCTCCGCGCGCTGAAGCCGCTCAGCCTCCTGCTCGGCGGCGCGAGCGCGACTCGTCTCGGATGCTTCGATCAGCGGACACACGACGTAGGCCTGGCGCCCTTTCCGCAGCAGCCGCGTGAGCCGCCGGTAAGCCTCCGACGCCCGCTCCTCCGGAATCCACCGCGTCACGATCGGCTTCCGGTTCGCCGGAGGCTTCGTGATCTCGGTCACCGAGAGGTCGCCGTAAACGGTCAGGGCGAGTGTCCTGGGAATCGGCGTTGCGGTCATGTGCAGCGTGTGCGGGCGGCGCCCGGCCCTGATTGCCGCGCGCTGCTCGACCCCGAACCGGTGCTGCTCGTCCACCACAGCCACGGCGAGATCGGACAGGTCGACGCCTTCCTGGATCAGCGCGTGCGTTCCGACCACGATCTGGGCGCTCGGCGCCGCCCGCCGCGCCCCGGCTCCCACGGAGCTCGTCAGCAGCGCACCGGACACGCCAAGCTGGGCGCAGATCGGCTCGACGGTGAGGAAGTGCTGCTCGGCAAGCGTCTCCGTTGGGGCCATCAGCGCGCCCTGACGGCCGGCCTCGACGGCGCGCAGAAGGGCATACAGCGCAACCACCGTCTTCCCGGAGCCCACGTCGCCCTGGAGGAGTCGCTCCATCGGTCGCTCGCCCTCGAGGTCCGCGTCGATCTCAGCGATCGCCCGCTGCTGGTCCGAAGTGAGCTGGAAGGGCAGAGCTGCGCGGTACCGCTCCACGAGCTCGCCGGGGGCGCCTAGCGCGGTTGCGCGCTCCTCCTCCCTCCCGAGCCGCCGGCGCGCAAGACCGAGCTGGAGCACGAGCAACTCGTCGAAGGCGAGGCGGCGTCGCGCGCGCTCTCCGTCAGCCTCCTCGCGCGGCCGGTGCAGGCCGACTAGCGCGTCGGCCTTCCCTGGAAGCCCGTTCGCCGCTTTGAGCGTCGCCGGCAGCGGATCAACGACGTCCCGCGCGTACTCCAATGCAGCGCCCGCCACCTCGCGCAGCTTCTTGACCGTTACCTCCTCCGTCGCCGGATAGACCGGCGCGAAGTCGGCCGTGGACGAGACGCCGTCGAGGTCGTATGAACGAACTGCGAAATCGCTGCCGCGCAGATTCCCGCGCAGGCGGACACGCATCCCGGGCTGAAGCCGGTCGGCAAGCCAAGCCTGGTTGAACCAGACGGCGGTGATCTCGCCGGACTCGTCGGCCACGCGCGCCTTCACGAGCTTCAGGCGACGAGCCCGCTGGAGTCTGGTGCCTCGCACCTCGCCGGCGATCACCGCCTCGTCCTCGCCGAAGAGCTCGGCGATCGGCCGCTGGGGAGCGGCGGGCTCGTAGCGTCGCGGCCGGTACTCGAGAGCGTCGCCGACGGTCCGCAATCCGAGCTTCGCGAGCCGCTTCTTGACGGTCGGCCCGACTCCCGGGAGGACGTCGATGGGGAGCTCGAGCCGCTCGGACCGCGGGGTCCCCGGAAGCACCGGCCACGACGGAGGCGCCCCGGCCCCGGCGAAGCCGCGGTGACGACTCAGGCGCTCTCCGCGGCGGCCGGCGGCTGCGAATCGTCGAGCGTTTCCTCGAGGAACTCGACCTGGAGCTTTTCGATCCGTGCTCCTTCGACCTCAATCACGGTGAACTTCAGGGCGTCCCAAGATATCTCGTCCCCGGTCTCGGGCGCACGTCCCAGCTGGCCGAAGACGAACCCCGCGAGCGTGTGAAAGTCCTCGTGCGGCATCTCCCTCTGGAACTGCTCGTTGAAGTCGTCGATCGGGAAGGTCCCGTGGACGTGGACCGTCCGCTCGTCGATCCGCTCGATCGTCTCGTCGGGAAGGTCGAACTCGTCCTCGATCTCACCCACGATCTCCTCGAGCAAGTCCTCGAGGGTGAGGATGCCTTCCATCGCACCGTATTCGTCGACCACGATCGCCATGTGCTGGTTCGTGCGTCGGAACTCTTTCAGCATCGCTGCGAGATCCTTGGTCTCCGGCACCATCGGCGCCGGGCGAACCAGCTCCTCGACGCGAACGCTCATGAGCTGGCCGTTCGTCACAACGGAGAAGAGGTCACGGACATGGAGGATGCCGACGATCTCGTCGAGCGAACCGCGATAGACGGGGTAGCGCGTGTACGGCGACTCGATCACCGCGGCGAGACACTCCTCCGGCGGCAGATCGACGGCGAGCGCGACCACCTCGGGCCGAGGGACCATCACGTCGGCGACCTCCTTGTCGGCGAAGTCGAAGACCTTGTAGAGCATCTCCTGCTCGTCCTCTGCGAGCTCACCGTGCTCCGTCGAACGCGAGAGGAGCATTTTGAGCTCCGCCTCGGAGTGCACGGCGCCCTCTGCCCCGGGCGGCTCGAGGCCGAGCAGGCGCAGGAAGAAGTCGGACGACCGCTGCAGCACCCAGATCAGCGGCTTGAAGATCCAGAAGAACGCGCGTACCGGGCTGGAGACGGCGAGCGCAACGGATTCCGCGTGCCCCAATGCGACGCCTTTCGGCACGAGCTCGCCGACGACCACGTGGAGATACGTGATCAGCAGAAAGGCAATCAGGAAGGCGAACACCGCCGCGACGATGGGGTCGAATAGGCGGGCCAACACCGGCTCGCCGATGGCGCCGATTGCCAGGCTGGTCGCGGTAACGCCGAGCTGCATCGCGGCGATGAACCGGGGCGGGTCCCCGGTGATCGCGAGCGCAGTGCGTGCTCGACGGCTCCCGGCGCCCTCGAGCTCCCGTAGGCGCGTTCGCCTCGCCGTGACGAGTGCGTACTCGCCTGCGACGAAGAACGCGTTCATGAGCAGCAGCGCCGCGACGGCGAGAAGCTCGAGGAAAAGGGTCACGCCCCGCACCTCGGGGCGCGTGTACTAGGCGGTCGGTCGTCGTCCAAGGAAGTCCACGGATTATAGGGACGACTCCGGCGGTCCCCACCGACCACGAACGTATGTTCTAAACTCTGGAGCATGCGGGTCGAGTACCGCGAAGAGCCCTGCCGTAGCGCCCTCAATCGCGTCAAGGGAATGATGTTCGAGTGGTCGCTGAACCCGTACATGGGCTGCATCCACCGCTGCACCTTCTGCTACGTGCGGGCGTTCGAGCGCCGTGCGGACCGGCCGTCGGATGACCGCTACGGAACATCGATCCGCGTCAAGGTCAACGTTGCGGAGGTGCTGCGGCGGGAGCTCGGACGTGCGTCGTGGGAAGGCGAGACGGTCGCCGTCGGCGCCGCCACCGACCCCTACCAGCCGGCGGAGGGCAAGTACCGGCTCACGCGAGGCTGCATCGGGGCCTTCGCCGAGTTCTCGAACCCCTTCAGCCTGATCACGCGCGGCCCGATGATCGTGCGCGACGTCGACGTGCTCTCGGAGGCGGCCCGGCGCGCCGAGGTCTCGATCACGTTCTCTATCCCAACGATCGACGACGAGGTCTGGCGGAAGACCGAGCCCAGCACGGCGCACCCGAGGCAGCGGCTTCGCGCCGTCAAGGAGCTCGTCGATGCCGGGATCAAGGTGGGCGTCGGCATGGCGCCGATTCTGCCCGGGATCTCCGACAAGCCCAAGCAGCTGCGCGATGTCGTGAAGGCGGCACGCGAGGCCGGCGCTACAGGCGTCTGGACCAACCTCCTCTTCCTCCGGCCCGGGACGCGCGAGCACTTCCTCGAGCACCTCGCGGAGGACTGGCCCGAGCAGCTCGGCCACTACCTCGAGCTGTACGACGGGCGCGAGTACCTGAGGAGCGGAGAGGCGAAGCCGATTCGCGAGCAGGTCGCCGCCCTCACCCGCGAGTACGGGATCAGAGATCGGCGCCACAGGCCCCTCGACGGCACGCAGCACGACGAGCAGCTGGCGTTGACCGTGTGAGGTCGGGCCTACAATTCATGGAGCCGTGGCTCAGGACCCAAGCGCGGACGGGAAGAACGAAATCACCTGCCTGATCGTCGACGACCATGAGGTCGTCCGCGAAGGGCTTCGCCTGTCGTTGTCTCGTGCTCCGCACATTCGTGTGATCGGCGAGGCGTCCGACGGCGCGTCGGCCGTCTCGCTGGCCGAGCGCCGGAAGCCAAAGGTCGTGGTCATGGATGTCCGGATGCCGGGAATGGACGGGCTCGAGGCAACGAAGCAACTGACCGCACGTGTACCCGACGTCTCGGTGCTGATCTTCACCGCCTACAGCGAGCGGAGCCTCCTCAGCCGCGGCCTCGAGTCAGGCGCGAAGGGCTACATCCTCAAGGAAGCGCCGCACCAGACGCTCGTCAGGGCGATCGAGAAGGTGGCGGCCGGGGACGGTTACGTCGATCCCGCGCTCATGCCGGCGTTCCTCCCGGGCGACCGCGAGGATTTGCTCACCGCCCGGGAGCGCGAGATCCTGCAGCTCCTCGCAGACGGGATGTCCAACGCGGACGCGGCGGCTCGCCTTTTCATCAGCCAGGAGACGGTGAAGAGCCACGTCCGCCACATCCTCACGAAGCTCGAGGCGGACACGCGCACCCACGCGGTGGCGATTGCGCTTCGTGAAGCGATCATCGACTGAGGCCGCGGGCTGGGCCGGACTGGCCGGCCTTGCCGCCGTGATCGTGCTCGCGCGGCATCTTCTGCGGCGCGAGCGTCAGCGCCATGCGCTCATGGACGCCGAGCGTGCCCGGCTCTCAGACCAGCTCATCGCCGCCGAGCAGGAGGAGCGGCGAAGGATCGCCTTGTTCCTGCACGACGTCCCGGTTCAATCCATGTCCGGCATCGCGCTGATGCTCGACGGCGTCGGCGAGGCGATCGACCGGGGAGCCGAGGCGGAGGCCAGGCGGATCCTCGGGATGGCGCTCTCGCGACAGCGCGAGACGATTCGGGAACTCCGCAACCTGTCCTTTGCGCTCGAGCCGGTGGTGCTTCGCGATCAGGGCTTCGGACCGGCGGTCTCGGCGCTCGCCGAGCAGGTCGGCCTCTCCCACCGGATCCAGGTCGACCTCGACGTCGACGCCGGCGAGGCGCTGTCCGAGCAGGCGCAGGCCACGCTGTACCAGATCATCCGTGGGGCGATCGACCAGGCCGTGCGCCGCGGACCGCCGACGCGGATCACCGTCCGCGTCGCATCGCTCGACGGCGGCGGCGTCGAGACGGTGATCGTCGACGACAGCCCCGGCGAGCGGCGGCGGCGGAGCTTCGACGAGCTCGAGGAACGGGCCCGAGCGCTGCAGGGCCGCGTGTCCGTCGAAACGAGCCCCGACGGCGCCGGGACCGCCGTGCGAGTAACGCTCCCGCCCTACACGGCACGAAGCTAGAGTCCCGCCCCGATGGCGTACCTGCTCTTCGTCTCGAAGCCGACCGGCTACGAGCTCCGCGAGCGGGACGGCGAGTTGCCCCAGGTTGGCTCCGTCGTCGACGAGGAGGAGGGCCGCATGATGGTTACGCGGATCGGGCCCTCGCCGATCCCCGGCGACGATCGCCGCTGCGCTTACCTCCAAGACGTCTAGGCCAAGGCGGACTCGGCGGCGATCCGGCCGAAGACGAGCGCTGCCGACAGGCCGCTCGCGTAGCCGCCCGTGGACCAGCCGCCCGCATCGACGCCTGCGGCGAAGAGCCCGTCGAGGGGCTCGCCTCGCTCGTCGAGGACACGCGCCCGCTCGTCGATGCGCAGGCCTCCGACGGTGTGCGTGACCGCGGCCCGGACGAGGACGGAAATGCGACCGTCTTCTTCTCGTACCGGCGCACCTGCCTCGCGGGCGGCTTCGATCATCTCGCGGACGGTTCTGTCCCGGACGCGTTCGTCGAGCACCTCTCGCTCGACCGTGTACCACGCGACGCCGCCCGGCAAGCGGGCGATCTCCTGGACGAGGTCGGTCTCCGACCAGGCCGGCTCTTCGGCGTATCGCTCCGCCCCGTCCCGTGACGTCACCGTCGCATAGCGGCCATACAGCTGCGTGAGCCGAACGAAGTCCTGTTCGGCGATTCGGTCGACCGCCGGCATCGCACGGCCGTAGAACTCGCCCATGTCGCCGAAGGTCGCAGCTCCGCGGTGACGCGCGAGCTCGAGGCCCTCGCCTTCGCTCCATGGGTTCGCGCGGAGCAGGAGTCCCCGTTCGCGGGCCAGCCGCACGGCGAAACCGCCGGTGGTGAGGATCGTCGGCTCAGGGGTGGTCTCCCCAAGGCGGAGGTCCCGGCCGAGCGCCTCGACCAGCTGCGTCGGTTTGAACCGCGCGCCAGTCGTCAGCGGATTTCCGGTCTCACGCGTCAGGAGCTCGACTCCGAGCGACTCGAGCCAGTCGAGGGCGTCGTCGAACTGCTCGACGATCGTCGCGGCAAGTCGGTCGTCTGCGCCGGGGCACTGCTCCAGGTGGATGTCGAGCGAGCGATACCGCCAGACGAAGCCGCTGGAGAGCAACATCGAGCCTCCGGCTCGCGAACCCTTCTCGTAGACGACCGGCTCCGCGCCGAGCTCGCGCACGCGTGCTGCAGCGACCAGGCCGGCCATGCCGGCCCCCGCGATGGCTACTTCAGCGCGAACGTCGGTTTGTGCTCGACGTACTCGAGCCGGACCCGCTCGGGCAGCCACACGAAGACGGCGAGCGTGTTGGGCGCGTCGACGAAGTCCTGCACCTCGATGCGGCGGTCCTCAGCGTCGGCCTGATGCTCCTCGGCGGAGTCGACGAGCACGGCGAGGTGGTTGAGAAGCGGCTTCTCCGGGTCTCCCGGGTCGCCCTGATGGAATTCGACGAAGGCGCCTGAGACCTCCACGCGCGGCGCGCCGTTCGGCCCGGGTTCGGCCTCCGCGAATCCGTAGTCGCGGTAACGGTCCGCCGTCGCCTGCGGGTCTCGGGAGAGGAGCGCGACATGGTCCAGGTCGTAGTCCGTCTCGGTCTCCGCCTCGACGAGCCCGAGTCGGACTCCGTCGCCGAGGTCGAAGAGCGCCGTTCCGTTCTGGCGGTCGACGTTCACGTCATCCGGGAGCTCGCGAAGGGCGGCGTCGAGGCCGTTGACGCGGAGAGCGACGTGCTCGAGCGCGCCACGCTCGCGCTGGCCCTCAGCCGCGAACAGCGTCAGCTTGCCCTTACGGGCATCGGATCCAACGAGCGTAAAGGCGTCGGTCCGCTCGATCACGTGCATGCCGAGATGGTTCGTGACGAAGTCCGCGATCCGATCGCGGTCTTCGAGCCAGAAGGCGACGTGATCGAGAGTCTTAGGGCGCACGGAGCCGGGAAGGATAGTTACCCGGCTCCGTGTCGCAGAAACGGAATTACTTACGTCTGTTGACGGCGCGCTGGAGCTGCTGCTTATTCATCTTCGAGCGCCCGGAGATGTTCATCCGCTTGGCCTCGTTGGACAGCTGCTCCTTCGTGCGGCCCTTCTGGCGGTTCGTGCCGGACCGCTGACCGCCGCGGCGGCTCGAGGACATGTCGCGCTTCGAGGTGCGCGATGCGCTCCGGGCCTCACCCGAGCGAGCCCGCTCCTTGTTGACGGTGCGCGCGGCGATCTCCTTGGCGCGCTTCGTCGACGTGCCGCTTTTCTTCTCGCCTTGCTTGATGTGCTCGTACTGACGTTCGCGCTTCTTGCTCCACGTCTGCTGCGGCATATGAGCCTCCTTTGTTTGGCAGGAGGTCCGTACCCGTTTCGCGTGAAGCTATTCCAGGGGTGGGTTCTGGACGTTGTGCTCTTCGGCGTACTCGTCCGTGAGCTTGTTTACGACCTCGGCGCCGTCGCCGTACGCGTAGTTGATCTTGACGAACGGCTCCCATTTCTCCGGGAGCGCGTCCTCGGGGAAGATCGCCTCCACTGGGCACTCCGGTTCGCATGCGCCGCAGTCGATGCACTCCTCCGGATCGATGATGAGGATCCGCTCGAACTCGTGGATACAGTCGACCGGGCAGACGTCGACGCACGAGAGATCTTTGATGTCGATGCACGGCTCGGCGATGATGTAAGTCACTCTGCGAGCCTACCTAGCGATCAAGTCATCGACGAGCTGGGGTGCCCGCTCGACGAGCGCCGATTTCGCGACCACCTGGTCGAACCCCGCTTCGTGCGCCTGGCGCAGCCCCATCGTGTCTGCGTGGTTCGTGAAGCCTAGGATCGGGATCTCCGGATAGGCGTCGGCGACCTCGTCCGGATCCACCCGGCCGATGTCGACGATCACAAGATCGGGTGAGTCCGCGCTGTCAGGCGTCACGAAGTGATGGCCCCGCAGCGTTGCTTCGAGCTTTCCGCGGAAGAAGAGATCGACCCCAGTCAGCAGGATCGTCGCCACACCGCTTTCGAGCGTAACACTCCAGCCGTGGACGATGGGTTAGTGCGTGGTATCGAACAGATGCGCCGCGGCGAGTTCTTCGAGGCGCACGAGTCGTTCGAGGACGTTTGGCGAGCCGCCGATCCCGCCGAGAAGGACTTCTTCCAGGGCCTCGTCCACTACACGGTCGCGTGGTACCAGGCGGGACGCGGGAATCGCGCCGGCTGCGAACGCCAGCTCGCGAAGGCGCGCCGCCGTCTCGCAGCGTTCGCACCGGAGCATCGGGGCGTGGATGTGACGGCGGCCCTGGAGTCCGTCGAGAACGCAGCGCAGCGAGTCGCCGCCGGCTCGCTAGAGCTTCCTCCTCCGAAGATCTAAGGCGTCGAACCTGGCCAGCGGAGCCAGTGGCCCCGTGCCTGGCACGGGGCCACAGCCCTTGCAGCCATGCGAAGGCCGGTCGTGGCACCAATCAGGCTTTTCCGGGGCGCGGATTTGCTCAGAACGTCCCTAGGCCGACGAGCTCCAGTGCTCGGTTGAGCCCTACCCGCAGCCAGGCATCGCGGTGGAAGAAGAGCATCAGGCCCAGGACGACCAGCGCGGCCCCGCTCACCATGCGGATGAGCAGGTAGTGGTCGCGGAGCCAGCGAAACGCGCTCATGGCGCGCACGAAGGCGACCGCCGCGAGGACGAACGCGATCCCGAGCCCCGCGGAGTATGCGGCCAGGAGGATCGAGCCCTTGACCGCAGTCTCCGCGTTGCCGGCGAGCACGAGCACCGAGGCCAGGACGGTCCCGATGCACGGCGCCGCGCAGACGGCGAAGGCAGCGCCGAGCAGCGCCGACGACCCGCGCCTGTGGGCGCTCGTCAGCAGTCCCGGCGCGACGATCCGCTCCGGCCAGGGCAGCAGCCCGAGAAATGCGAGCCCGAGGACGACGAGGATGAACCCGGCCAGCTCGGCCCGCCGGTTCAGGTCGAGCAGGCCGCCGAGCGCCGCCGCGCCGGCGCCCAGAGCGACGAAGACGGCGGTGAAGCCGAGGACGAACGGGATGCTGGCCTTGGCTACGCGAAGCCCGACGCCCGCCTCGCCGAGCCTATCGGCCTCGACCGCCGACACCGCCGAGAGGTAGCCGGGGACGAGCGGCAGGACGCAGGGTGTGATGATCGAGAACACGCCCGCGAGAAACGCGACGGGAACGTCAGCCATCGAAGCGCGTCAGCTCGCGGTCGAGCCGGCGCTCAAGCTCCGGATCGAGCGGCGCACGCCCATTCGAGTCCGCGGCGGTATCAGGCGGCTTCGCATGGCTCCAGCGCCATACGAACACCGAGATCACTAGAGCGGCGCCGAACAGCCCGACGAGCGGCAGGAGCCAGGCGAGCCAGTGGAATCCCTTCCGAGGAGGGGCGGCGAGCACGGCCGGCCCGAACTGAGCGACGAGCTCGTCCTTGATCTTCTGCTCGGGCACACACGCGGCAACCCGCCGTGCCAGCAACGCCTTGATCCGCCGTGCCACGGGCGAGTCGGACTGGTCGAGCGTCGTCTTGCACGTCGGGCACATGAGCTTGCCCTCGAGGTCAGGGACGGTCGGGCAGGCCGCTGCGGCAGGGCCGGCCAGCGCGAGCGCCACGGCCGCGACAACCAGCACCCTCACGCGGCGAGCACCTCCTGCACGCATTCGTCGAAGCGGTCGCGGTTGACATTCAGGTGCACGCCGGCCTGCAGCCGCTCGCAGACGAGCTTGCCGTTCCGCGCGACGAAGAAGGTCTCAGGGACGCCCTCGACGCCGTAGTCCGTCAGCGTGTTGCCCGGCCCGTCGTACACGAGCGGATAGCTCATCCGGTTCTTCTCCGCAAACCGCCGAGCTTCGCTGCGAACGTCGTTGATGTCCACCCCGAGGACGATGAGACCCTGGCGGCGATAGCGGTTCCAGACATGCTCGAGCACAGGCGCCTCCTCCTTGCACGGGATGCACCACGAGGCCCAGAAGTTGAGGACGACCGGGCGACCCCGGTAGGCAGCGAGCGAGAGCTTGCCGGGCTCGTCGAGCCGGTCGAGGTGGAAGGTGGGGGCTGGAGTGACCTTCCCTTCCCCGAGCTTCTTGGCCGCGTTCTCGTCCTGCGTCACCACCTTCCAGACGAGCAGCGCGAAGAGGCCCGTAACGAGCGCCAGCGCCAAAACCTGGGCCGCGAGCTTCAGCCGACCCGCCATTGCTCCAAAGGTTAGGCCGAGACGATAAACACCGGCGTGCCGAGGAAGACGTGGGTGAAGAGCCACTCGGCCTCGGGAATCCTCATCCGGATGCACCCATGGGACGCGGAGTAGCCGATCGAGGCCGCGTCAGGGGTCCCGTGGATCCCGACGCCCGGCGCGCTCAGCCCCATCCAGCGCGTCCCCAGCGGGTTTCCGGGGCCTGGCGGGATCGGCTTCTGTCCCTTGGCCCAGTCGGAGTCCGGTGGATACCACCACGGGTGGCGCGACATTTGGGCGATCGAGAAGTGACCGACCGGTGTGGGATACGAGCTCTGGCCTGTAGCGACGCCGAAAACCTTCCAGAGGCGCATGCCACGGTAGAGGTGGAGGCGCTTGGAATCACGGCGGATGACGACGATCGGGCCGAAATCGGTACGCGTGGCCGACGGCTCGATTCGACTCGACCGAATGCGAACCGGCGTCCGCTCGTGTCTCCGCAGCGCCGCGACGATCCTCCGCACGGCAATGCGCTGCCTGAGCGCGCGCCCAGGCTCTTCCTTCGTGATCCACGGACGGTTGTCTCTCAGTCCGACCAGCTCTGCATCTCGCGCGGGGCGGTCGAACCTCCGGGCGAGCGCCTCGACGTAGCGGCCGACACGTCCCGGCTGGAACGTGACGAAGAGTGGCACATGGGTGTCTGGGAAGGCGCGGCGCGCCTGGTCGACTGCCAGGCGAATGCGGGCCGCCACGCCCAGGCGGCCGGGGGTGACCAGGACTGACCGGTAGCCGACACGAATCGTCAGCGGCTCCTCGAAGCTCGCCTTCACGACAGCCGTTGCGTCTGCGGGAGTCAGCCCTCCGACGTCGGCTTTGCCGATCGTTACGCCGAGCGCAATAACCGGCGGCTCGGGAGCCGTCGTCGTGAGCGGCGCCGTCGTCGTCGTCCCGGTGACCGCCAGCGGTCCCGTGGAAGCCAGAACGGCAGCGCTGAACACGCCTGCCGCCAGGCAGGTGAACGTAGCGGCGACGATCAGGACCCCACGCTTCACCGCGATCAGTGTAGTAACGGTCAAGGCGCCGCTCGGCGGCGCGGCCAAAAGGAGGCCGTGCCGGCTTTGCTGGCGCGGCCGTCAAGGCGCCGACTCGGCGGCGCCGCCAAAAAGAGGCCGTGCAGGCTTTGCTGGCGCGGCCGTCAAGGCGCCGACTCGGCGGCGCCGCCAAAAGAGGCCGTGCCGGCTTTGCCGGCGCGGCCGTTAAGGCGCGGTCGGAAGCGGAGCTTCCTCGAAACGGCCGCCTTCAGCGGCGAACTCGATGATCATCCGATCCGTGATCCACTCGACCGGCGCGCGGTCGTCGGTCCATGGATCATCCGAGCGCTCGACCGTCCGGTGGTTCCGCGCCAGGTCGTCGATCAGCGGCTTCAGCGGCGCCGGGCCCTGTCCGTTCCAGTCCGTCGAAGGGTTCAAAAGACCGATCACGATCTGGTTGAACCGCAACGGCTGCCAGGCGATGACCTCGGGCAGCTCGGCGGCAAGCGTCCCGCCGATCGCCTCGGCGAGGTGATGATCGTCGGGTGTCGTGGCGACATTGAGAGCGACGATTCCGCCCGGATTCAGGTGCTCCCGCACCAGCTTGAAAAACTCGCGCGTCGCGAGATAGAAGGGAACGTACGGCGGACGGTACGCGTCGACGACGATCAGGTCGTAGCGCCGATCGGTCTGCCGAAGGAAAGGGCGTGCGTCCATGTCGTGCACCTGCAACCCGGGAATCTGACCCATGCCGAAGTAGCGCCTTCCGGCCTTGCTCACCTCCGGATCGAGCTCGACGCCGTCGATCTGCACACCGGGGTAGAAGTGCGCGAACGCTCGGGCCGCCGTCCCGCCGGCGTTCCCGAGCATCGCGATCCGCTCGAGCCGCGGGAGCAGCGCGCCGAGGGCGAGGTAGGTGTCCCACACGCCGCCGGTCAGAACGTCGTCGCGCCGCCAGACCGAGTGCGTCGCGAGCCCTTCGTCGAGATAGAGGCGTCGAACGCCGTCGCGCTGGACGACCTGGATGAACTGGTAGCGGGACTCGTCCTCGAAGAGCAATCCGTTCTGTGCCTTCACCACTCCGGGCGGGATCAGCAGCAAGGCGGCTAGCGCCGCGCCGAGCACGAGCCACCGGCGGCCCAGCAGGGCGGCGCCGCCGAAGACGATAACCGTGGCGGCTGCCAGCAGCGTTCGCTGTGTCCCGACCGCGGGGATCAGCACGAGGGCGGAGAGGAAGGTGCCGAGGAGGCTGCCCACAGTCGAGACGGCGTAGAGCCGACCCGCGACGGAGCCGGCGGACTCGACGTCCGTGATCGCAAGCCGGATCGCGAAGGGCGCAACCATCCCGAGCAGCACGACGGGCGGAACAAAGAGCACAAGCACGCCGAAGAAGGAGCCGATCGCGGCGCCGGCCGAGACACGATCGAGCCCTTCCACAGAGAGGTCGAGGAGCGGCCGGGCGACGAACGGGATGACGGCGATGAGGCAGCCGGCGACGAGAACGACTCCCCCGAGCATTCGGGGCGTCGGCCGGCGATCGGCAAGGCGCCCACCGAGCCAGTAGCCGAGTGAGAGCGACGCAAGGATCAGGCCGATGACGTTCGCCCAGACGATCGTCGAATTGCCGAAATACGGCGCAAGCAGCCGGGATGCGGCGATCTCCGTCGCGAGTGATCCCACCCCAGCCGCGAACACGACCGCGGTGAGCGTCGCCTGGAAGTGAGGCCTCAACTGGTCGTGCGTTTCACGACGACCACGGCCGAGTCATCGCCGAGGTCACCTCCGGCGAAGGCACGCGCGCCCTCGACGACGGCGCGGGCGAGATCGGCCGCCGGCTCGTCGCGCCGCTCTGCCAGCAGCCTGGCGAGCCGCCTCTCCCCGTAGAGCTCGCCCTCGAGCCGCGCCTCCAGCACACCGTCCGTGAGGAGGACGGCCGCGCTCCCGGGCAGGAGGAGCTCACGGGCCTCCGCGTATTCCTGGTCCGGCTCGATCCCGAGCGCAAGCCCGCGTGCCGAGAGCTCCACGACGGTCCCGTCGGCCCGGATCACCCTGGGATTCGGGTGCCCGGCGCTGGCGCAGACGAGCTCGCCGGTGGAGAGATCGAGCGTCACGTAGAGCATCGTCACGAACTTGCCTTCGTGAACCTCACCGACGACGACCTCGTTCGCGGCGCGGAGGAAGTCGGCCGGCTCGGGATGCTCGCGCGTGAGCGACCTGAAGACGAACTTGCTCATCGCCATGTCCGCCGCCGCGTCGATCCCCTTCCCCGTCACATCGCCGACGACGACCGCCAGACGCCCATCCGGGAGCGTGGTGAAGTCGAAGATGTCGCCGCCGACGTCGAGGCGCGCCGAGGATTCGTAGACGCTGCCGACTTCGATGCCCGGGAGGACCGGCGGCGCGGACGGCAGAAGGGAGCGCTGCATCGCGTCTGCGAACCCCGCCTGCTGCTGATACAGCCGCGCGTTGTCGATTGCGAGCGCCGCCTGTGCGGCCAACGAGCGCACCGTTTCGACCGTCTCCGCCTCCACCGTGCGGGCCGGATCGAGCACGAGCAGCGTGAGAGCGGCGATCACCTCGCCGGAAGCAACGATGGGGACGACGACGGCGCTCGAGCCCCGACGCAGGAAGGGCGCGAGCAGCTCATGCCCGCCACCGAGATGCCCGGCGGTCACCGGGTCGAGGACCAGCGCGTTCCGCGCCCTGCCAAGACCGAGCGCGCGAAGCCGCGCATTGGGTTGTGGCCGGCTCAAGATCGGCTCCAGCGCGTCTTGCAGCCGCGGATCCGGGATGCACACCGACCGGGCGACGAGATCCTCTCCACGTCCCTCCGGCAGACGGAGCACCGCCGCGTCGAGGTCGAGCAGTTCCACGGCCGTCCTCGTGACCGCGTCGATCGTGTCCTCGAGCTTCAGGCTCTCCGAGAAAGAGCGCGAGATCTCGTAGAAGGCTTCTAGCCGCCTCGCTGCCTGCCGCTCCGACGCGAGCGCCTGTTCGCGGGCTCGGGCGAGGAGCATCGTCTCCTCGTGGAGCCCGGCGTTCTGGACGGCGACGGCAAGCTGGCCCGCGAGCGCGGCAAGCAGGGCGGATTCGTTGGCCTGGAGACGGCGACCACTCGGCAGGTAGGCGACCAGGATCCCGATCAGCTCGCTTCCTGCCCTCAGCGGCACTGAGACGATCGCCTCCACCCCCGCCTCGGCGACCGCAGCGGAGACGGCAGCCAGTCCGGGATCGGTTCGCGCGTCGGAGATCTCGAAAACCGGCCGCGGCCGCAGCCGCCCAAGCGCAAGAGAGACGAGCGCTCCGGCGACGCGAACGTGCGGGCCGGCCAGCCCCCGCGCAGCCACGGTCTCGAGCTCCCGTCCGCTTCCGAGGTAGACGGCGGCCCTCTGGGTGTCCAACAGCTCGGCCACCCTGTCGACGGCCGTGTCCAGAGTGTGCGAGAGCGAGAGTTCCGCAATCGCCTGCCCAACGACGGCGAGGAGCGCGCGGCTTCGATCGAGCTCCTGCGAGAGTTTGTTGGTGCGCTCGGTCGCGCGAAGGGCGTGAGCTGCCCGCGAGCCGAACGCGCACAGGCGTTCGAGCTCGTCGTCGGAAAGACCCTCGCCTGCAAACGACAGACGGAGGCCCCCGAGCGGCGGCTCGCCGAGGCGGACGAGTGCGGTCCGCTCATTTCCGTCCTCGCGTGCGAGGTAGGTGCGGCCGCCGAGATCCCGCTCTGCAGCCGACGCCCGCTTGTCCGCGTCGTCCAGCGCGCCTACAGCGGCGATCGTCTCCACCTCTCCGTCTTCCGTCCGCCAGATCAGGCACGACTGCGCCTGCGTCAGCTCGGCGGCAAGCCGCGCGATGCGTTCTGCGCTCGTCGACTCGTCGGCTCCGGCAGCCAGGGCGCGGCCCGCGAGCTCGAGGGCCGACGGAACCGTCGCCGCACCGTTCGCCGACCCGTTGACTGGACGGAAGGCGCGGACGAGGAGCCCCGCCTGCAATGCAGCAATCTGCGCCACGGCCCGTTCGGCGCCCGTGAAGGGCTCTCTCAGCCGCATGAGCTCGAGACTCGCGACCACTTCGTCGTCCGCGAGCAAGGGCACGACAAGGATGCCGACCGCGCGGATTCGCTCCGCGAGGCGCTTGACCGCCGCCGGCAGCTCGTCGGCCTCGCTGAGCTCCTCGGCCGCGAGCTCCTCTTGGAGCAGGCGTGAACCCTCCAGCTCTGCGCTCAATGCCGAGGAGTCGGACCAGACGCCGCGGGCCGGTAGACCTCCGCGCCCGTCCGGGACGCGAACCACGGCAAGCGTTGCCCCCGTCGCGGCAGCCGTCGCGCGGGCGAGCGCCGGGAGCGCTTCGTCGAGGCTCTCGGCTCGCGCAAGCTCCCGCCCCGCCTCGGCGAGAGTCTCGAGTCCCGGCGTTGTCGACATTGACCCGGCCCAAGTATGGCCACTAGGCCGCGACTCCTTAGGGCAGAGGCGCCATGGGTTGGCTCACCTCAGAGACAAGGCGCCGACTCGGCGGCGCCGACCAGAGGAGGCCGTGGCGGCTTGGCCGCCGCGGCCAAGGCGCCGACTCGGCGGCGCCGACCAGAGGAGGCCGTGGCGGCTTCGCCGCCGCGGCCCTTTATATAGTGCCCGCATGGCCGAGCCGGCCCGGCGCCGTGATGCCGTCGAGGACCCGCCGCCAATCGATCCGCAAAGGGTCGATCGCGCGTACCGGTTCCATCGAGCGCGTCGGCGCGCCCGCGAGGAGCGGTTGCGGGAGCGGGGGCTGGCCCGGCTCCGTTTCTGGGTGATTCTCCTCTCGCTGCTGATTCTCGCGACGTACCTGTCGCTCGTTGCGTGGCGGGAGATCCAGCGGCTGTTCGGCCTTTAGTGCCCCGTCCAGCAATACATGCCGGCTTCTGGCCTCCGATTACGCGGCGCCAGGGCCCACCCTCCTCCTCACCAAGGTCTTCAGACCTTGGCTCGTCCGAGTACGGCCTCTGGCTCAGGACGGTCGCGCCGGCAAAGCCCGCACGACCTCTGCTGGTCGGCGCCGACGAGTCGGCGCCTTCGGCTCGCGACCCAGAATTCCGGCGGCATTACTGGAAGGCGCACTAGCCGCTGCATGACGGATACTTCGCCCGTGCAGTCGCCCGAGCCGTTTCCGCCTGACGAGCCCTACGACGAGCCCGGCGAGCGGTTCGTCCCAGACGTTGCCTGGATCTGGGGCGCCGGCGAGCGTCTCACGTGGCTGTCAGGGCTCATCCTGAGCCTGTCCACGCTGATGGGGTGGTACGTCAGTGTCGGTGACGAGCCCACGTTCGCGGTCATCGGCTGGCACACGGGGACGCTCGCGAAGATCGTCCTCGTCATCGGGCTGCTCGTGATCGCGCTCCACCTCCTGCACGCGGCGGGTGTGGAGCTGCCCGCGACGGTGCCGGAGAGCCTCATCGTGATCGTCCTCGGCTCGCTGGCGACGGTCCTTGTCCTGATTCGCCTGATCTCGATCCCGGAGGAGTTCCAGCCCGCGAGCCGCGGCATCGGAATCTGGATCAGCCTCGTCGCAGCGCTGCTCGTGATCGTCGCGGGGCTGCTGCGAGCCTCCGAAGACCTCTAGAGCCGCCTAGTTTCCGAGCAGGTCCTTCGTCCGCGAGACGAGCTCCTGCGGGTTGAAAGGCTTGCCGAGGAACGCCTGCGCGCCGCCGGCCTCGGCCTGGCCCTTCGCCTCCGCATCCACCTTGCCGCTGAACATGATCACCTGGATCGAGTCGACCCCGTGGCGCTCGCGGACCGCCTGGAGCATCTGCCACCCGTCGACGTGCGGCATCATCACGTCGAGGAGGATCAGGTCCGGAGGCTCTTCCTCGAGAGCCGCCAGCCCCTCTTCGGCACTCGCGGCCTCACGGACCGAATAGCCGTCCATCTCCAGGTTGACACGCACGAACTCGCGGATCCGCGGGTCGTCGTCGACGATCAGAACGAGTGGCGCTGGTCTTGATCGCGGTCCGCTCGGGCCGCTCGCCGAGCCCGCGACGAAGGCGTCGAGGTCGCTCTGCCGGTAACGCCGGTGGCCACCTGGCGTGTAGAAGGCCGGCAGCCGGCCCTGATCCGACCACTTTCGGATCGTGCTCTGCGCAACGCCGAGGTAGCGAGCAGCTTGGCCCAGTGTCAGCCAGTCGGAATTGCCGTTTCTGGGCGGCTGCCGCCGCGCTCTGCCCCCAACCTCGGCCACGAGAAACGGAAATCTAAACAAAGCTGCAGTTTCTTGGCGCTGACGTGAGCGCTTACGACTCAGTCTGCGTCACCGTCACTGTGGCCTGGCCGGTTTGCGTCCATGGCTGGATCGTCGAGACGTCGGTCACGGGCTGGCCAGGCTCCGGACGGTCTTCCAGGGCTTGTCCCACGGCGACGCCAAGGGCGAAAACGACAGCGGCGGCTGCAATGCCTAACAGGATGAGGAGGATTCGGCGGCTGCGGCTTCTTCGCCTGGGCGGTCGGGTCGAGGACCGAAGCGTCACGGGACGTAATCCGTCGCTCCACGGGAATACAGGTGGAAGGCGGCGTCCTGGACGACAGCGAGCCGGCGTTCCCAGCGGGGCGAGGCGACGCGCTCTTCGAGCGCCTCGCGCATCCAATTGTCCGAAGCGGCGTAAGCCTCCGCCAATTGGGCGAGCGTGAAGGTCTCGCCCACACGCTTCCGGAGCTCCTCGGTCGCGACGTCGAGCTGGTCGAGCAGCGGTTCGTAGACGTCGGGGTCGGAGGAGTACGCCTCGAGCCGGCGGTTGCCGTCCTCCCACTGCTGACGCGCAGCTTCGACCGAGCTCGGCATGGCCCCCTCTTCTACCCAGGCGTCTCGAGTGTGCAGCAGCGCGCCGGCCAGAGCGGCTCGATTTCCGCGACGATTCGCTCGCCCAAGTCGTAGCCGGGGCGCGCGAGCGCGAATGCCGCGTGCGCGTGCAGGCATTTCAGCTTCTCGGGCCGCGAGGAGCCGGCGATCCCGAGCGCGAGCGAGGCGCCGCCTTCCTGGCCGACGCGGCCGCCCGCCAGCGCGCGGCGCACGGCCCGCTGCTCTTCTGTTGCCCTGGCGAGGCTGTCCGCAAGCTTCGCATCCTGCGCGATCGCGGTGCTCCAGCGCTCGATCCCGCCAGCGGCCTCGAGGCGCGAGACGGCGGCGACCAGATGGCGGCAGGTCAGGTAGTAGGTCGTCGGGAACGGCTCGCCGGCGGCGTCGTACGGCGCCTGCTCCGTGACGGCGGGAGCCCCGAACGGGCAGCGCAGGACGACTCGTCGAAACGCCCGTGGCGTCCGGCCCAGTTGGCGCTCGACGACGACTCTGTCATCCATCGTCTCCTAGCCTAGCCCTGGCCTTCCGCCGCCACTCGTCGATCCCCTTCACGATGAAGAGCTGCTCGCCGGGCTTTACGAGCCCGAGCTTGCGGGCTCGCCGCGCGAGCGCCTCGGGAGTGTCGGCCTCTTCCAGCCGCCGCGCCAGCGTGTTCCGCTTGGCCCGCAGCTCGCGAACCTCCATCTGGCGTTCCTGGACGGATGTTCGCGTCTCGACGTAGCTCTTCAGCGGCCGGTAGTAGAGGAGGGCGACCACGGCGAGGGTCGCAAGCGCGGCCCAGCGCAGGACCGGAACGCGTCGCCGGGGACGCGAGCGTCGCCGCTTCGATGTTGGCATGCGCGTCCCTTCGGGACGCGGGCGCAGGGTCCTGCCGTCTGCCGCCACACTGTGATCACGCGTACGCCAGTTTGATCATGTCCGTCGTGCCGGGGATGTTGACCGCCGTGCCGGCGGTCAGGACGACGAGGTCACCCTCGTCGAGAAGCCCCGTCTTCCGCCCCGAGTCCAGTGACGCGCTCCAGAGCTCCTCCACGTCCGCGGCTTCCTCCATCCACGCAGGCGTCACGCCCCACTCCAGGGCCATGTGCTGGAGCGCGTAGTCATGATGCGAGAGGCCGATGACCGGCCGCCGCGGCCGAAGCCGTGCGACGACCGACGCGGTGCGCCCGGAATACGTGGGCACGAGGATCGCCTTCGCGCCCAGCGCCTCCGCCAGGTCGCAGGCGGCGTTCGACATCGCATGCCCGACGGTCGGCTGATCGCCCGGCTGGGGAAACTGATGGCGGTATTCGATGCTGGGCTCGATCACGAGCGAGATCCGGTTCATCGTCCGCACCGCCTCGAGCGGGTACTCGCCGATTGCCGTCTCCTCGGAGAGCATCAGCGCGGAGGAGCCGTCGAGAACCGCGTTCGCAATGTCGCTCGCCTCGGCGCGCGTTGGCTCCGGCTGGTGCACCATCGACTCGAGCATCTGCGTCGCCGTGATCACCGGCTTCCCGCGGTCGAGCGCCGCGAGAATGATCCGCTTCTGGAGCAAGGGCACGACCTCCGGGCCCATCTCCACGCCGAGATCGCCCCGGGCGACCATCACCGAGTCGGACTCGTCCAGGATCGGCACGAGCGCCTCGACCGCCTCCGACTTCTCGATCTTCGCGATCACGTGGGCCTCCGAGCCGGACTGCTCGATCAACGCCTTGAGGTCGCGCACATCAGCGGCGGAGCGCACGAACGACAACGCGACGAAGTCCACGCCGAGATCCAGAGCGAACTCGAGATCCTCTGCGTCCTTGCGCGTGAGCGACGGAATCGGCACGGGGACTCCGGGCAGGTTCACTCCCTTGTTCGCGGCAACGAGCCCGCCGACGACGACTGCGCAGCGCGCCCGCCCGGCCTCGACCGCCTCGACGCGCAGCCGCACCAGACCGTCGTCGATGAGGACGTCATGCCCTGGCTGGAGCACCTGACCGACGACCGAGGGGCGAACGGGGAGATCGCCGTCTCGCGCGCCGTCGCCGGTGACGAAGATCTCGTCGCCTGCGTCGAGCCGGACCGGCGTCGCCAGCTCGCCCACTCGGAGCTTCGGGCCCTGCAGATCGGCGATCAGCGCGATCGGCCTGCCGAGCTCCTCCTGCGCGGCCCGGACCATTCGCGCGTAGGCCGCATGCTGCTCCTTCGTTCCGTGCGAGAAGTTGAGGCGAGCGCCGTCCATGCCGCCTCTGGCGAGGCCGGTGACGAGCTCTTGCGTCGCCGTTGCAGGCCCAAGGGTCGCCACGATCTTCGTGCGGCGGGGCAGCGCTGAGGCCACGACCCTCAGCGTACCCCCAGAGCCAGTCGCTACTGAAGGTGGAGAGGGATCTCCGACTGGTGAATCCGCGAGCCGTTCTCGGCCGACAGCTCGAAGACGACGAGACGCCCGTCCTGTGGTTTGTCGACCTGGTAGGGGACTCGGAACGAAAACGTCCCGCGCGTCCCGCTGCCGGACGTCGCGGTGACGAAGTTCTTCCGCAGCACCACGCCAGAGGCGTCCTTCAGCTCGTAGTTGAACGTCGCCTCGAAGGTGTTCGCGGTTCCCCTGACCGCGAAGCCGGACTGGACCGACTCGCCCGGCAATGGAGACTCGACGAGCACCGCGGGCGTCTCCGCCTCGAACGCCCTGCGCCCCACCGGCCGATCGGCTCCGAAGTCGACGCGCTTCACCGTCGGGAACTGCGTGAGCGTGTAGACGAGCTGCGCAAGGGCAGCCTCATCCGCCGGTTGCTGGGACAGCTGCACCGACGCGACTCCTCCGTCGATCGCCAGCGACTCGAGCTGAGTTCCATCCGGAATCGCGGTCTTGACACCCGGGTCGTCCGCCGCCGGCCCGTCCAGGAGCTCGCGCACTGCCGCCGAGCCCACGGCCGGCCCCGTCACGTCCCGCTGAACCGGACTGACCTTGCCGCCGCGCAGGAAGTAGAGCTTGACTGCGACCTGCGACTGTGTGGGCGTCGAAGTCGTCCCGGTCTCGGTGACGGTTTCCTGCGTTGTCGTCTGCTCAGACTCGTTGTCGTCGCCGCCGCATCCCCCTAGGACGACGAGGACGACGAGGACGCTAAGCGCGCCGCGGAAACGCATGCCAACCCGGATATTCGGCATCGGCTCCAAGCTCCTCTTCGATGCGGAGAAGCTGGTTGTACTTGGCGACCCGGTCGGTGCGGCTCGGCGCGCCCGCCTTGATCTGACCCGCGTTCGTCGCCACCGCGAGGTCGGCGATGGTCGTGTCCTCGGTCTCGCCGGAGCGGTGCGAGATCACCGTCGCGTAGCCGGCCGAGCGTGCGAGCGCGATCGTCTCGAGCGTCTCGGTCAACGTTCCGATCTGGTTGATCTTCAGCAGGATCGCGTTCGCGACCCCCTCGTCGATGCCGCGCCGAAGCCGCTCGACGTTCGTGACGAAGAGGTCGTCGCCGACGAGCTGTTCGCGCGCGCCGAGCTCCTCCGTGAGCCTCTTCCACGCGGCCCAGTCGTCCTCGGCGGCGCCGTCCTCGATCGAGACGATCGGGTAGCGGTCGACCAGCCCGGCCCAGTACTGCGTGAGGTCTTCGGCGCTCGCCTCGCGGCCCTCGAACCGATAGACACCGTCCTCGTACAGCTCGGACATCGCCGGATCGAGGGCGATCCCGACGCGCTCTCGATGGCCCGCCCGCTCGGCCGCTTCGAGGATCACCTCGATGGCTTCCTCGCTCGACCCAAGATCCGGCGCAAAGCCTCCCTCGTCACCCACGGCCGTAGCGAGGCCGCGCTCGTCGAGCAGCTTCTTCAACGTGTGGAAGACCTCGACCGCGATCCTGAGCGCCTCGGAGAAGCTCTCGGCGCCGCCCGGGACGACCATGAACTCCTGGAGATCGAGCGAATTGCGCGCGTGGGCGCCGCCGTTGATGACGTTCAGCATCGGTACGGGGAGCACGTGTCCTCCGCCCTCGCCGATCCAGCGATAGAGCGGCACGCCCGCCTCCGCCGCGGCCGCCTTGGCAGCCGCAAGCGAGACGGCGAGGAGCGCGTTCGCTCCGAGCCGGCCCTTGTTCTCGGTGGCGTCCAGTTTCACGAGCGCCGCATCGAGCCCGGCCTGGTCCGCTGGGTCCATGCCCCTGATTGCCTCGGCGATCTCGGTTCGCACGTTCTCGACCGCGCGCACGACGCCCTTCCCGAGATACGCGCTGGGATCGCCGTCCCGAAGCTCGACGGCTTCGAACCGACCGGTGGAGGCGCCTGAGGGCACCGCCGCTCGGCCCCGCGCCCGCGAGGCGAGCTCGACGTCGACTTCGACCGTCGGATTGCCTCGCGAATCGAAGACCTGGCGCGCGCGGACGTCTGTGATCGAGCTCACGTGCCCTCCTCTTTCGCGGCGTCGAAGTATCGATCCTTCTCGTCCAGCGTGAGGTCGCGAAAGGCACGGCCCTCGGCACCTGCAAGCTCCTCCGCGCGCTCGACCCGCGCCGCGAAACGCCTGGACATGGCCCGCAGCGCCAGCTCCGGATCGACGTTCAGGTGGCGGGCGACGTTCACGGCGGCGAACAGGACGTCGCCGAGCTCCTCGAAGACGTGCGGATCCGGCTCGACTTCCGGCGGCCGCTCTCCGGCCGCTTCAACCGCATCCTTCAGCTCGCGCAGCTCGTCCTCGAGGTCCGCGAACGCACCTGCCCTGTCCGGATACTCGAACTCGATCGCGGCAGCGCGGCGTTGCAGCTTCCGAGCGTAGAGGAGTGCCGTCAGCGTCTCGGGAACGTGGTGGAAGATGCCCTCGCGGCCTTCCTCCTCCCGCTTGATCCGCTCCCAGTTCTGCCGCACACGCCCGGGCGTTCGGGCCTCCACCTCGCCGAAGACATGCGGATGCCGCAGGACGAGCTTGTCGTGGACCCTGCGCGCCACTGCCTCCAGCCCGCCGCCGCCCTTCTCCTCGAGCAGGAGCGCGAGGAAGTACGTCTGGAAGAGGAGATCGCCGAGCTCGTCCTCGAGCTTGGCCGGATCGTCCTCGATCGCGGCGTCGGCGACCTCGTACGCCTCCTCGACCGTGTGCGGCACGATTGTTCGCGCGGTCTGTTCGCGATCCCACGGGCAGTCGCGGCGAAGCCGCTCGGTCAGGCGCTGGAGTTCGAGAAGTGCTTCGGAGAGGTGTTCGGGCTCAGCCAGCGGTGGAGCTGTTCGGATTGGTCGGCTTGTAGCCCACCTGGTACGCCGTGTCGTCCTTCAGGTCCTTGCGCATGTCGGCGACCCACTTCTCCATCTCTTTGTTCTTGTTGTCCTGAGCCAGCTGCTGCCGGATCGCTTCCTTGACCTGGTCGAAGGGCGTCGTCGTGCCCTTCTTGGTCTTCGAGAGCGCCTGGATGACGTGCCAGCCGTACTGCGTCTTGATCGGAATCGAGACCTGGTTCTTGGCAAGGCTGAAGGCGACTTCCTCGAACTCGGGGACGAGCTGGCCCCGCGTCGCCGTCATCTTCCCGCCCTGATTCTTCGACGCAGGATCCTGTGAGTACTTCTTGGCGATCGCATTCCAGTCGCCGCCGGCCTTGAGCTGGTTGTAGAGCCGCTTGGCGAGCGCGTGGTCCTTGACGAGGACGTGGCGCACAACTCGCGTGTCGGGCGTCCCGTACTGCGACTTGTTCTTCGCGTAGTAGTCCTTGATCGCCTTGTCGTCGATCTTCACGTCGGAAGTGACCTTCTTGTAAATCCCCTGCTGGACAAGATTGCCGCGGATGATGTCCCGCGCCTGGGCGTCGCTCAGGCCCTGCTGTTTGAGCTCTGCCTCGAAGGCCTTGCGGTTGCCTTTGTGCCGTTCCTTGATGTACTCGTCGATTCGCTTGTCGACCGCGTCGTCGCTGATGTCGACGCCGAGCTCCTTCGCCTTGACCTCGAACTGCGCCCGCTGGACGAGGAGCGCCATCGCCTGATCGCGGATCTGGACGTACTCCGGTGTGCCGACCTTCGGGAATGGCCGCTTCTGCGTGGCATAGCTGCGCTTCGCGTACGTGACGAGGTCGTCGAACTCGGACTTCGTGATCGCCTTGTCACCGACCACCGCAACGGAGTCGGGAGGCACGTTCGTCGAGTCGTTCGAGGTGCCACATGCGGCCGCGAAGACGGCGAGGCCGAGGGCGAAAAGTCCTGCAAAAGAGCGTCGTCTCATAGAAAAAGCGCCGTCTATGCCGCCTGGCGCGTTTCCAGGATAGCATCGACTAAACGGAGTGCTCCGGGTAGGTCTTCCTCGCGTAGCGAGACCTCTTTTCTGGCCGTCGTGTACACCGCTGTGTCCACTTTGCGCCGCAGTTCCCTCAGCTCTCCGGAGCCCAGGACGAGCGGGCCGACGGTCGCCTTGCCCTGGCGGAACACGAGGTAGTCGGCGCCCAGCCGGGAGAGCTTGATCCGGGCCTCCTGGATGCCGAAGAGGTTCTCAACAGCGGGCGGAATGGGGCCGAACCGGTCGATAGTGGCCGCCTCGAGCTCTCGCAACTCGTCCTCGGTCTCCACCAGAGCCAGGCGCCGGTGGAGGTCGATCCGGAGCGCTTCCGAATCCACGTAGGCATTCGGGACATACGCGTCGACCCGCGCGTCGACCCGCACCGGGCGCGCCGCAGGCCGTCGCTCGCCGGAGAGCTCGGCAACCGCCTCGGCGAGCAGCTCGACGTACAGCTCGAACCCGAGCGCAGCGACGTGTCCCGACTGTTCGGCGCCCAGGAGGTCGCCGGCGCCCCGGATCTCGAGGTCGCGCATCGCGATGGCGAACCCGGCCCCCAGCTCCGTGTGGTCGGCGAGGGTGGCGAGCCGGGCCCGTGCGTCGGGCGTGAGCTCCGAGGTGTCGGGATAGAAGAGATACGAGTGGGCGAGCAGGTCGGATCGGCCGACGCGTCCGCGGATCTGGTAGAGCTGGGCAAGGCCGAGCGCGTCCGCGCGCTCGACGACCAGGGTGTTCGCCTGCGGGATGTCGAGCCCGGATTCGATGATCGTGGTCGATACCAGCACGTCCGCGTCGCCGCGCATGAACGTGAGCATCCGGTCCTCGAGCTCCCGCTCGCGCATCTGCCCATGGGCGACCAGGAACCGCAGATTGGGTGAGAGCTCCTGGAGGAACGCGGCCCGCTCCTCGATCGTCTCCACGCGGTTGTGGAGGTAGAACGCCTGTCCCTCACGCGCGACCTCCCGCTCCAGGGCATGTTTGACGAGCTCCTCGTCGAACTCGCCGACGTACGTGCGGATCGGGCGCCGACCCTCGGGCGGGGTCTCGATCACCGAGATGTCACGTAGGCCGGAGAGCGACATGTGCAGCGTGCGCGGGATCGGCGTCGCCGTGAGCGCGAGGACGTCGACTTCGAGACGAAGCTGCCTCAGGAGCTCCTTCTGTGCGACGCCGAAGCGCTGCTCCTCGTCCACGATCACGAGCCCGAGGTTCTTTGGGATCACATCGCGCGAGAGCACCCTGTGCGTCCCGATCAGGACATCGACCTTGCCTGCGGCGAAGTCGGCGAGCACCTCCTTGGTCTCCTTGGGCGTGCGAAACCGCGAGAGCATCTCCACGCGCAGCGGGAAGTCGCGGTAGCGCTCGCGGAAGGTGTTCCAGTGCTGCTGGGCGAGCACGGTGGTCGGCACCAGCATCAGCGTCTGGCTGCCGTTCAGGGCGACGGCGAACGCAGCCCGGACGGCCACTTCGGTCTTCCCGAACCCGACGTCGCCGCAGACCAGGCGGTCCATGGGGCGCGGGGCTTCGAGATCCTCCTTGACCGCCTCGATCGCCGCCTGCTGGTCCTCGGTCTCGCGGTAGGCAAAGCTCGTCTCCAGCTGGTCGAGGTACTCATGGTTGAGGTCGTAGGCGACTCCCGGCGCCTGCTGACGCTGCGCGTAAAGGCGAAGAAGCTCACCGGCGAGCTCGCGGATTCCCTCGCGCGCGCGGCTCTTGAGCAGCTGCCAGGCCTTGCCTCCGAGCCTCGAGAGCGCCGGCGCCCCGTTCATTCCGACGTAGCGCGAGACCTTCCCCAGCTGCTCGTGCGGGACGTACAGGCGGTCGTCACCGCGGAACGCGAGTAGCAGATAGTCGCGCGTCACGCCGGCGACCTCTCGCGTCTCGAAGCCGAGTAGCTTCCCGACTCCGTGGTCCTCGTGGACGACGTGGTCGCCGGTGCGCAGGTCTGCGAAAGACTGGAGCGCGCGGCCGACGCGGGCATCGGTCCTCCGTGGCTTGCGGCGGAAGACCTGCGTGTCCGGAAGAAGCGCGATGCCGAGGTCGCGCCAGACGAAGCCTCTGCGTGCCGGTGACACTGCGTAGAGCAGCTCGGCGTGTCTTGGCAGCTCGTCGTCGGGGTCGAACATCCTTGCTTCGACGCGACGCAGAAGGTTCTGGTTCCGGAGCGCCTCGCCTCGGTGCGCAAAGGCGACGACGACGCGCAGTCCGGCGCGGACGAGCGCGCCGAGCTCGTTCTCTGCCTCTGCCAGTCCTCGGGCGGCGATCGCGGGGCGCTGCGCCTCGAACGAGAACGGCTGTCCGCTCGGGAACGGGTCGAGCTCGGCGGCGCCGTCGAGTGACTGCGGCTGGAGCTCCTCCTCCTCCCAGACCTCGCGGACGGCATCCGGCTGCCAGACGAAGTCCGGCGGCCGTTCGAGTGGCGGCACGAGGTCGTCTGGAATCGACACTTCGCCTTCGTCCCCGAGGGTCGGCTCGAGCAGGTCGGGACGCCGCTCCGCGGCCGGGTAGATCACAGCGTCCTCCACGACATGGAGCGTGCGCTGAGTGAACGGCGAGAACACGCGCATCGACTCGATCTCGTCGCCGAAGAGCTCGACTCGGAGCGGCTCCCGTCCTGTCGTCGGGAAGACGTCCACGATCCCGCCGCGAACGGCGAACTGTCCACGCTCCTCGGCGCGCTCGACCCGCTCGTAGCCGGCGAGCGCCAGGCGCTCGGACAGATCTTCAGGGTTTTCCGGGAGTCGAATGGGCTCGGGGCGCTCGGTCGCCGGCGGCATTCCCTCGGCGAGGGCGGCGGCCGATGCGGCGAGAAGGCCGCCGGCTGTGAGGATGTCCAGCGCCCGTGTCCGCTCACCGACGAGGTGCGGCGCAGGTTCGAGCCCCGAGCCCCACCGAACGCCGCGGCTCGGGAAGAGCGCCACGCGCTCGGGGCCGAGGAACCAGCCCGCCGCCTCGGCAATGTCGCGGGCATCGGCGTCCTCGGACAGGAGCACGATCACGCCGCGCTCGAGCTCGTCGTGCAGTGCCGCGAGGACGAGCGGTAGTGCGGGCTCGGACACGCGCGCCCGCGGTCCACGGCGATCCGCGGCTTCGACGGCGAGGCCCTGATGCGTCTCGTGGAACTCCTGCAGGAACGCCTGAAAGCGCTCGCTGTCGGCGAGCTCCCGGACGAGTGTGTGCAGTACCGGTCGGTCCATGACGAAAGCCGGAACGGCCAGGTTCCGGGGCCGTTCATGGTAGGCCAGGAGTGGGTACTCGGCGCCCATGGGCCTGAACGTCGTCGTCGGCGCGTTCCTCGACAACGAAGACCCCGAGGGCATCGAGGATCTGCGGGCCGAATTCGCCGCTGTGAACGAGGCGCTTCGCGAAGCCGGTCTCCCGGAACACCACGAGCCCGAGCGGGCCGACTGGGACCCCGTCGACTTCGACATGTGGGGCTACGGCGGGTTGCACTACCTGCGGCGCGTCGTCGCTTATCTGGATCGCGACGGGGAGCTCCCGGAGCCCGGCACACCCGAGAGCGTCGACGACGACCCGGTCATGGAGCGTTATTACGACCGAGCCACCTCGACGTTGCGCGGACTGCTCCAAGCCTTCGGGCGGAAGAAGAACGGCCGCTTTGACCATCTGATGCTCCACAGCGATGCCGAGGGCTTCTACGTTCCGATCACCTTCAGTGAGGTGTTGGTCAGTGAAGACGTTGCCGGCGCGATGATCGGCTCGTCGCAGGCGCTGCTGGCTGAGCTCACCCGAGTGGCACGCGCACTCGGGCTGCCACCCGACCTGGATCCGGCGTCAGACGAAGCCTTCGAAGCTGCCGAGAATCAGGGCCGCGGCGAGAGCTGGAAAGCCTATGGCGTGGAATCGCTGACTTGCCTGCAGCTGGAGGCCGCAGCCCGGGCGTCGGTCGAGCGGCAGGCGGCGATCGTCTTCGCCTAGTTGAAGCGTCGCTGCGCTTCCTCGAGGCCGTCGGCGGCGATCGTCTCGACCGCGTCTGCCGCCCGCGCGATCAGGGCGTCGACATCCGTCTCCGGGTCGAACCTGGAGAGCACGTAGTCAGAGACACTCCGCTGGTCGCCCCGTCCTGGACGGCCCACGCCGATGCGGAGCCGCAGGAAGTCGTTCGTCCGGAGTGCTTGTGCGATCGAGCGGAGACCGTTGTGACCCGCGAGTCCGCCGCCGAGCCGGGCTTGGAGCCGTCCAGGCTCGAGGTCGACGTCGTCGTGGACGACGAGCAGCACCCCAGGATCGACCTTGAAAAAGCCGGCAGCGGCTGCGATCGACCGGCCGGACTCGTTCATGTACGTCTCCGGCTTGAGCAGCGCGGTTTTTTCCTCCCCCAGCCGGACCTCGGACAGCTGACCGGAGAACTTGGACCGGAAGGATCCGTCGTGCCGGCACGCCAGCTCGTCCAGGACCAGCCAGCCCGCGTTGTGCCGTGTGTGGTCGTACTCTCGCCCCGGATTGCCCAGGCCCGCGACGAGCAGGTCGAGCGTCGAGGCGCGGTCGCCCCGACGCAGAAAGCGCATGCGCTACTCCTCTGAGGTTTCTTCGGCTGAGGCCTCGGCCTCGCCCTCGGCGGGCGCCTCGCCCTCGGCACCCTCCGGCGCTTCCTCGCCCTCGGCCAGCTCCGCGCCCTCCTCGAGCTCCTCTTCCTCTTCGGGCTCGGGCTCGATGATCTGCGTCGGCACCGTCACAGTGGCGATAACCGTCTCCTCGGGATCGTCGAGGTAGCTGACCCCTTCCTGGACGGCGACGTCGACCAGACGGAGCGTGTCGCCCATCTGCATCGGGCTGACATCGACCTCGATCCGCTCCGGCACCTCGAGCGGCAGCGCCTCGACGTTGATCTCGCGTGTGACCTGTGAGAGCACGCCGCCCTCGATGGAGCCAGCCGCCTCACCGACGAGCTCGATCACGACTTGCGCCTGGATCGGCTGGTCGAGCCGCACTTCCTGGAGGTCGACGTGGGCCAGGCGCCCGGTGATGACGTCCTGCTGGTAGTCCTTGAGGATCGAAGGATGCGTCGTCTTCTGGCCTGCGACGACGACGTCGAGAATGGCGTGCAGGCCTGCAGGCCCCGTGAGCGCCCTGCGCAGGTCGCGCTCCTCAATGCAAAAGACATGAGGGTTCTTCCCGCGTCCATAAAGGACGCCAGGGATCAGTCCCTCGCGCCGCAGGCGCCGTGAGGCGGCGGACCCGCGCGACTCGCGTTCCTGCACCTCGATCTTGACTCGTTCGCCTGCCACGGCGCGGCAGTGTAGCTAGGGACACGGCCGGGCGAGGTCGCGCAGAGCCTCGCAGAGCCCGCGCTCGAGCCGGTCGAACCACCAATCCAGTGAGCTCGAGTGCTGGAATCGGCCCACAGTCCGAGCCGCCGCAGATAGCGCTCCTGTCTTGTCGAACGGTCCGTGAGCGCGGAGAACGGTCGCGGGCTTCGTCGGAACCGCGATGAGGACCGTTCCAATCGGCTCATCGGCATGTTCCAGGGTGCGGACGAACTCGTCGGCGGGCGCGTGTGGCAGCGCCAGGGCGTGCCGGACATCGGGAAGCGCAGCGAGGAAGACCGGTTCGTACGGAAGCAGCAGGTCGTGGCGGCCGGCGCGAATCGACGGCTTCTCGTCCGCCGGGCTCGTTCCCAGCTCGAAGGTACGCGGGTCACGAAGCGCACTCGACGGAGCCACGACGGCGACCGCGGCGACGAGCGCAAGGCAGGCTGCGGCAAGCCCCGGGGGCAGCCTCCTGGTCACCGTCGTCGCGCCGACACCGATCGCCGCCGCCCACAGCGGCAACCCGTAGAACAGGTGCCTCGGCGAGAGGTCCGGACCGCTCTCGGTACGCACGAGCATGAAGAGGAGCGGCGGAATGGAAGTCGAGACAGCGACCGCCGCGACCGCCGGCGCTCGCCGGAACAGAACCACTAGACCCACGAGCGCGAGCGCTGTGAAGAAGACCAGCGCCGCGCCGTCGCCGCCCGCAAAGGCTGAGACCGCCGCCACGAGCTGGTCCCAGGCTTCGCCGGGCGGGGCCAGTGAGTGCTCGCCCCCCGCGCCCACGGACGCTCGATCGGCCAGGCGTAGGTCTCCGTAGACAAGTGGCAGGGCGGCCGCGACGGCGATCGCGACGGGCACGGCGGCGGACAATGGCCGTCCGCGCCACATCGCGGCAGCAGCGATGAGCGCGACGAGCACCGGGATCGCCCCATACGGATGGACGGCCGGCAGCAACCACCCGGCTGCGGCTGCGAACGCAACGGCCGACGTCGTCCGAAGCTTCAGCGCCCGAACGAAGAGGTCGGCGAAGAGGGCTGCGACGAAGACAAGGAGCGCGTACATCCGACCGAAGCTGCCGTAGACGGCCAGCGCGGTGGAGGAGGCGGCAACGACGGCCGCGATGACGCCGGCGCCCATGCCGCCGAGGCGCCGGCCAAGGTCGAAGCAGAGCGGAACGCTGGCGAGCGCGAACAGCACCGAGAGCCACCGGAGCGCGCTCGAGCTCGCATTCGCCGCCAAGACCGCGTGCGCGAGGACGAAATGGAGAGGAGCACCGCCGCGGTCGAGAACCACCGTAGTCAGCACCTCGGTCAGCGGGCGCATCGAGATCAGCGCGGTGATCGCCTCGTCCTCGTACAGCGCCTTCCCGGTTACGTCCGGCGCGAGGCGGTAGAGGAGGAAGCCGGTCGCAGCGGCGACCGAAGCGGCGGCGGCCACATGCGTCCTCGCCCGTGGCAGCACTGTTTGGGACCGCCGATCATCCGTTTGGCGGATCGAATTCACCGAGGTCCGCAGCGATGCTGACTTCATCCGCAGCGAGTCTCGCGGTTTTGCGCGGCTGGGGGATGGCGCGGGCGCTTTGCGAGTTAAATCAGGGAGAAGCGGCGTGGCCGCTTCTCCCTGAGGCGTCGTTTAGGGGTCGGCGAGCACAGCGCAAACGTCGACGGACGACTGCGACGTCTGGGTGAAGGACGTGACGTTCCCATTCGCATCGAACGTCAACGTGACGGGCCCGTGCGTCAGAAGAAAAACACCCGGGAAGAAGACAAGGGAGCTGCCCGACAGATTGAACGTGGACGGGTCCGAGAGGTCTTCGATCCCGGGTCCCGAGACATTCAGGACTCTTGACTTGCTTGGATTTTCGAGGTTCGTCACCCGCACGACGAGACGCCCGGTGATGATCTGCTTCCCGCTCGTGAAGGTGGTGATGAATTCCTTGTTGGCGAGGAAGTCAATCCTCACGTCGAAGGAGCAGCTACCGCTCACCGTCAAAGTCGGGGCTGGTAGCGGTTCTCGGATCGGCTTGTCAGCCAGCGCCGCCGGAACGACAAGCGCCGACGTGAGAATCACTGCGAGTGCGACAACGAGTCGATGCATGGAAAGACTCCTTTGTCCCCCCGATATCTCGTTTCAGCATCCCGAGGCTCGGGGCGGGTGCTCGCGCGCGCGAAGAATGTGGCTTCTGCAACGAATCAGTATTTGCGCGTCGCCGAAACGCTGTCAAGGCGGCGAGTGCGCGGGGCCCGCGCCGCGGCTAGAAGAGCTGGTTCTCGCCTTGGAAGATCGCCGAGACGGACTCGTCGGCGAAGACGTTCATGATCGTCTCCGCCAGCAGGCCCGAGACGGTCAGCACGGTGAGGTTCGGCGGCCGGCGCATCGGATCGAGCGGAATCGTGTCCGTGACGATCAGCTCGTCGATCTCCTTCGCCTCGCTGAAGCGCTCGAGCGAGTCCTTGGCAAAGATGCCGTGCGTCGCGCAGACGTAGACCTTCGTAGCGCCGGCCTCCCGTAGCGCGCGCGCCCCGGCAAGAAGCGTCCCGCCGGTCATGATCACGTCGTCGCCGACGAGGGCGACCTTGCCCTTGACGTGGCCGGTCACCTCGGTCACCGCCGCCTGGTCGTGGGCGGGCCGCGTCTTGTGCATGATCGCGAAGTCGGCCCCGAGGATCTCCGCGAACTTGACGGCCATCTTCGCGCGGCCGGCGTCGGGGGCGACCGACACGACGCCGTCGCCCGAAAGCCCCTGGTCACGCAGATGCTGGGCGAAGATCGGCAGCGCGACCATGTGGTCGACGGGAATCGAGAAGAAGCCCTGGATCTGCCCGGCATGGAGATCCATCGTCAGGACGCGGTCGACGCCCGCCGTCTGAAGCGTGTCGGCGACGAGCCTCGCGGTGATCGGCTCTCGCGGGCGCGCCTTCCGGTCCTGGCGCGCGTACGGGTACCAAGGGATGACCGCCGTAATCCGCTTCGCCGAGGCAAGCTTCGCCGCCTGGATCATGATCAACAGCTCGATGAGGTTCCGGTCGACCGGCTCGCAACCCGTCTGGACGAGGAAGACGTCCGCGCCGCGAATCGACTCCTCGAAGCGGCAGTACGTCTCGCCGTTGGCGAACGAGCCCAGCGTGATCTCACCCAGCTCGACGCCGAGCCGCTGACCGATCTTCTCGGCCAGCTCGGGATGCGAGCGGCCTGAGAAGAGCATCAGCCGCTTCTGCGGCCCGCGCTCGATCCAGTGGTCGGGCTTGGCTCGGACCTCGGGCGTTCCGCCCGGAACGGTCTCGAGGCCCGGCAGCGATGCGACTTCAGTCGTCGCCGTCGTCGTCTCCACTGTCTCCACTTCCGGCGTAGCCCTCCTTGTTCTCCTGTCGCGCCCGCGCGACGGCGAGCGCGCCCGGCGGGACGTCCTTCGTAATGACCGATCCCGCCGCAATCCAAGCACCTTCGCCAATCTTGACCGGAGCAACGAATGCATTGTGGACGCCGGTCTTGACGTTGCCGCCGATCGTCGTCCGGGTCTTCGGCTTTCCGGCCTCGTGCGGGTAGTTCGCGGTGATGTTGCCGGCACCGATATTGGCCCGCTCGCCGATGTCGGCGTCACCGATGTACGAGATGTGGGGAATCTTCGTCCCCGCTCCCACGCGCGAGTTCTTGATCTCCACGAACGTGCCCGCCTTGGCGCCCGCCTCCAGAACGGTGCCGGGGCGAAGGTAACAGAAGGGGCCGACGAGCACACGCGGGCCGATCTCGGCGTCCACGGCAACCACGTGAGGCCCGACCGCGGCGCCTGCGCCGACACGAGTCGTACCGCGAAGGACGGTGAACGGGTGAATCGTCGAGTCGGCCTCGAGCTCGACCGACGGCTCGATCCAGGTCGACGACGGATCGACGATCGTGACTCCGGCCAGCATGTGCTCCTTGTTGATGCGGTCGCGGAGCGCTGCCCCTGCAGCCGCCAGTTCGATGCGTGTGTTCACGCCCTCAGCCTCCTCGGCATCGCCTACGTGTGCCGCCACCAGCTCACCGTCGTCGACGAGCAACCGCACGGCATCGGTCAGATAGAGCTCACCTTGAGCATTGGCAGGATCGATCCGCTCGAGCGCCGGCCAAAGCTTGGACGCCGTGAAGACGTAGATGGACGAGTTGACCTCGTCGATCGCACGCTCCTCGTCCGTCGCGTCGGTCGCCTCCACGATCGCGCGGATCGAGCCGTCCTCGCCCCGGACGATGCGCCCGTACCTCGCAGGATCGTCCCGTCTGAAAGTGAGGACCGTCGCGGCCGCGCCAGACTCCCGGTGCGCCGCCAGCAACTTCTCGAGTGACTCGGGGCGGAGCAGCGGTGAGTCGCCGGCGAGGACCAGAAGGTCGCTGTCCTTTCCGTCCAGCGATCCCCGCGCCGCCGCGAGCGCGTCACCCGTTCCGCGCGGCTCCGCTTGCACCGCGACCTGGAAACCGTCGAATGCGTCGGCGTAGTCGGCCCCGGTCACGACGACGAGCGGGTCCGGGTCGAGGGTGCGCGCGGCCTCCAGCACCCAGTCGACGAGCCGCCGGCCGAGCAGCGGGTGAAGATGCTTGGGCGTGTCGGAGCGCATGCGGGTACCGAGTCCGCCAGCGAGGACGACTGCTGCGAGTCCTGGGCTCTTCACGGGCTTCTAGATGGCTGGGGCGCCAGGATTCGAACCTGGGATCACGGGACCAAAACCCGTTGCCTTACCGCTTGGCTACGCCCCAAAAATCGAAAGGTGCCGACCCACAGAAGTCTAGCGGCGGTCGGCGAAAAGGACTATGAGGGCGACGACGGCTAGAAAGCCGACAGCGATCAGCGTCAGCGTTCCGACCAGGATCACGAGGACGGGAACGAGCGCGACCAGGGCTTGCGATACGGCCCCGATCCAGAGGACGTCTCGGGCGGATTGCCAGCGGAGGCGGTGCTCCAGCAAGAAGTAGCCGACGATCACCAGGGCGGCGACGAGTAGCGCGCCCCAGCGATCGATCGCGCCGAAGACGAGTAGGATCGCTTCGGCTACGGCGATCCAGACCGCGATCCGCGTTCGGTACTTACGCAGCCAGCGGTCGGTTTTCGTCGTTCCATGCTCGAGTACCGGATGTTGCTCGATCATCGCCGAATCAAGCTACCAAGCAGGTGCCGCGATCCAGCTTCGCCCCCCGTCGGCCAGCACGGCGTGGGCGGCCAGCGCTTCGTCCTGTTCGGCGAACAGTCCGTAGACCGCCGGGCCGGCGCCCGAGACGTCTGCCCTGAACGCACCGTGGCTGCGGAGCTCCTCGGCGAGCGGCGAAGAGGCGAGGTCGTTGCCCGGCAGCCCGCCGAGGTCGCCGAGTGCGAGTGCGCGGAGCAGGGCCGCTCGGCGCTCCGGGAACCCGTCTTCTCCGCTGAAGGCGTCGTAGACGGCGCCGGTGGAGGGCTTGCGCTCGCCGCGAGGGAGGATCAGGAGGATCCAGTAGTCCTGAGGCAGGCGTAGCGGCTGCAGCTCGGTGCCGTCGCCTTCGGCGAGCTGCGGACCGGTGGTGAGGAAGAACGGGATGTCGGCGCCGAGCGGAGCCGCGAGGTCGTGGAGCTCGGCGTCCTTCAGCGGGCGGCGGAGCGTCCAGTTCGCGAGGCGCAGCGCGGCGGCTGCATCCGAGCTGCCGCCGCCGAGGCCGGCGGCGACCGGGATCTCCTTGTCGATCGTGACGCGCCAGTTTGGCGGCGCCTCCGCTGCGGCGCCGAGCTGCTCGAGGGCGCGACGGACGATCGTGTCCTCGGCGAACCCCTCGATGCGGAGCTCCTCGGCCGGTTCGAGCGCGATGCGGTCGGCGAGCGAGATGCGCTGCAGGACGGTGACGATCTCGTGACGGGCGTCCGGCCTCCGAGGCCCGACGACGAGCGCGAGGTTGATCTTCGCCGGTGCGAGGAGCTCGCTCACACGAGGGCGGCCGCGAGCCTGACGAATTCCTGGGGCTCGAGCTCCTCGGCGCGCGTCTGCTTGGATCGCCCGATGGTCGCGAGTGCGGCCGCTGCGCGCTCTCGATCGGCGACGCCCGCGAGCTCGAGCGAGTTGGGAAGCCGCTTTCTTCGGTGGGCGAACGCCGCCTCGACGACGCGCTTGAGCTGCGGCCAGGGCACGGGCGGTGGCTGCGGGCGGCGACGGAACGCCACGAGGGCGGAGTCCACGTTCGGCTGCGGTCGGAAGACCGTTCGCGTGACGGGATGGAATCCGGTTCGCTCGGTCATGAGCTGGATGAGAACGGACACGGCCCCATAGGCCTTTGTCCGCGGCTCAGCGAAGAAGCGATCGGCGACCTCTCGCTGGACCATCACTGTCCAGAGCTGGATCGTCGGAAAGCGGTCTAGGCTCTCCACGGCGATTGGCGTCGCGACGTTGTACGGCAGGTTGGAGACGAGCTTCGTGGGCGTGGGTTCGAGCTCGGAGGGATCCAGCGACAGCGCATCCTCGAAGCGAAGGTGGACGTTCGAGCGTTCGCCGAATCGCTCGGTCAGGTAGGGCTCGAGCCGTCGGTCGAGCTCGACCGTATGGACGTCCGAAACCCGGTCGGCGAGGTATGCGGTGAGAGCGCCCGGTCCGGGGCCGATTTCGAGTGCCACGTCGTCCGGGCCCAGCTCCGCGAGGCGGCCGATGACCCCGAGGATGTTCTCGTCGACGAGGAAGTGCTGGCCAAGGTCGCGCTTGGGCGTCGGGAGCGTCATTCCAGGCCGAAGGCGCGCGAGGCGTTCTCGTCGATCCGGGCGGCGAGCTCGTCGGCGTCCTCCCCGCGCGTCTCGGCGAGGGAGGCAACTGTGTAGACGACGTTCGCAGGCTCGTTCAGACGCCCGCGACGAGGCTGCGGCGAGAGGTACGGGGAGTCGGTTTCCGCCAGGATTCGGTCGGGCGGCACGGCCCGGGCGGCGGCACGGAGGTCGTAGGCGTTCGGGTAGGTCACGTTCCCGGCGAACGAGACGTAGTAGCCGCGCTCGAGGGCCGGCTGGAGCAGGGCCGGCGACGAGAAGCAGTGGAGAACGACCGTGCCGTCGAAGTCGCCGAGAGCCCGTCCCACGTCGGTGTCTGCCGCGCGGCAGTGAATGACGACCGGCTTCTCCAGCTCCTCGGCAGTCGCGAGGTGCGCCTGGAAGAGCTGTCGCTGCGCGTCGCGCGGCGCGTAGTCTCGGTAGTAGTCGAGCCCTGTCTCGCCGACGGCCACCGGCGCGAGCTCGCGCAGGCGCTCGAGTTGGGTAGCGTCGGCCTCGCCGGCGTCGTGCGGGTGGATTCCGAGAATCGGAGCGACGCCCTCCGTCTTGGCGCAAAACGCCGCGACCTCCGTCCACGATCCGGGCCACGCGCCGACCTCGAGGATGCGGTCGACGCCGACTGCTCGCGCTCGCTCAACGAGGTCCGTGGGCAAATCGGCGCACGCATGCATGTGCGCGTGGGTGTCGATCACGCAGATGCGGCTTCGGCGGCCTGCTCGAGCCGCGCGAGCTCGTCCTCGACGACCTGGTCGGCATCGAGCTTCTTGAACAGCGGCAGTGGCTCTCGGAGCCTGCGACCGGGCGCGAGCTGGCTCGGCTCCCACGAGCCAACCCAGGACTCGTAATCCCCGGAAAGGACAACGTGCGTCTCCCCGTCCTCGTCGACCTCGCGGAACTCGAGCGGCCCGGCGAGAAAGCCCTCGTAGCCGAGGAGTTCGTGCAGGCGCTGCGACGAGAAGGGAACGAACGGGGTGAACAGCGTCTTCAGGCTGTCCACGACGCGCAGTGCGACGTAGAGGACGGTGGCCCCTCGAGCCCGGTCGCTCTCGATCAAGGCCCAAGGGGCCTCGTCATTGAGGTACCTGTTCGCCTCACGGGCCACGCGAAGCGCCTCGGTGAGGCCGGCCCGGAAGCGCGCGGCCTCGATCTCGCCGCCGACCGTGTCGAAGGACCGCTCGACCGAGTCGAGCAGCTCACGATCAGCCGCCGTCAGGTCGCCCGGCTCCGGTACCTCGCCGAAGTTCCGGTACGCGTTGATCAGCGTTCGGTTGACGAGATTCCCCCACGTCGCGACGAGCTCGTCGTTGTTCCGCCGGACAAACTCGGCCCAGGTGAAGTCGGTGTCCTGCGTCTCGGGCCCTCCAATCGTCAGGAAGAAGCGAAGCGCGTCGGGGTCGTAGCGACTCAGCACGTCGCGGACGTAGATGACGACATTGCGGCTCGTGCTGAACCGCTTTCCCTCCATGGTGAGGTACTCGCTCGAGACGATGTCATACGGAAGGACGAGCTCACTCCGTCCGGCGCCGTACTCGCCGCCCTCGCCGTAGCCGAGCAGGATGCTCGGCCAGATCACCGTGTGGAAGGTGACGTTGTCCTTGCCCATGAAGTAGTAGTGACGCGACTCGGGGTTCTGCCACCATCGCCGCCAGGCGTCGGGGTCTCCGGTCGTCATCGCCCACTCGATGCTCGCCGAGAGGTAGCCGATCACGGCGTCGAACCAGACGTAGATCCGCTTGCGCTCGTCCTCCTCGTAGCCCGGCACCGGGATTCGGATGCCCCAGTCGAGATCGCGGGTGACCGGGCGCGGCTTCAGGTCGTCGAGCAGGTTCTCCGAGAAGCGGCGGACGTTGGGACGCCAGTGCTTCTGCCCCGAGATCCACTCGCGGAGTTGGTCTGCGAACGCGGGCAGGTCGAGGAAGAGGTGATTCGTCTCGCGAAAGATCGGCGGCTGGCCGTCTAGGCGCGAGCGCGGGTTGATCAGGTCGATTGGATCGAGCTGACGGCCGCAGTTGTCGCACTGGTCGCCGCGCGCGCTCTCGAACCCGCAGTAGGGGCACGTGCCCTCGATGTACCGATCGGGCAGCGTGTTGCCGGTCGATTGCGAGAACGCAACCTGCATCGAGCCCTCGAAGACGTAGCCCTTCCCGTACAGCGTCCCGAACACGTCCTGGACGACGCGATGGTGGTTGCGTGTCGTCGTGCGAGTGAACAGGTCGTACGTGAGCCCGAGGTCACGAAGGTCCTCGCGGATGACGCCGCTATAGAGGTCCGCGGTCTCACGGTACGAGCGCCCCTCCTGGTCGGCGGCGACCATGATCGGCGTGCCGTGCTCGTCCGTCCCGCTCACCATGAGGACGCGGTTGCCGCGTAGACGCTGGTAGCGGGCGAAGACGTCCGCCGGCACCCCGAACCCCGCCAGGTGCCCAATGTGTCGCGGTCCGTTCGCATACGGCCATGCCGGCGCGATGAGGATTCGTTGTGGTTGCAACTGCGGCAGCTCCATCCGAGGAAGGTGAATCCATCTTACGAGCGCCCTCCGGGTCGCTCGGGGCGATTCGCCGGAGGAGCCCCGCGCCGAGGAGCGCGAGCACGGCGGCAACGGCAAACGCCCACGGCGGCTTCGCTCCCGGGACACCAAGTCGAGTGGTCACGTCCTTATCCGGAACTGCGGGCTGAGGCGCCGGCGTCGACACAGGAGCAACCCGGACCGCGGCCGCCGGGCGTGGAGCTCGCTCCCGTGCGGGCCGGGCCACCGGCCTCACGGCTCGCCCCGGCCGCTTGGCTCTTGCGTGCCCCGGAGGCCGCTCGGCCGGCCTCGGCGCCGTGGCCTCCGCGTGAGCTGCTCGCGCGCGAGGTGAGCTCCCGGAAGCTGGGTGCGTCCGTGTCGTCACTCGAACGTCGGGCTTGGCACGAGCCGACCGAGTGACGACCGCGCGCCCAATGGGCGCAGGACGAGCCTCCGGCGCCCGGCGTGCGTCGTCGATCTGCGCGTCCGCCGCGACCGGTGTCGAGCTCGGCGCGGGAGCGACCGGAGCAGGCGCAACAGGCGCGGGCGGTGCCGGCGGAGTGACGACGACCTCCGGCGCCGGCCGTGGCGGGAGCAGCGTCAGCGGGTCGAGATATCCCTTCAGATCGTCTGCGCGCCGTACCCCGAGGTGGACGTACGGCACCTCCACCTCGTTGTCGCCGCTCGGCCCGATCGTCCCCACCGTCTCGCCCTCGGCAACGCCGTCTTCGGCACC
>JBKPGE010000004.1:0-3483 GCA_046729215.1 Actinomycetota bacterium
CAGACCCGTCACCCGGATGACGCAGGCCCAGCGGGCCGAGCGAGAGCTCGAGGATCTCCAGCTCGTGATCCGCGCGCGCAACGGCGATGCCCACTCGTTGGACGCCCTGATCCGGCGCTACACCGGTTTCGTCCGGCTGAAGGCGAGCTCGTATTTCCTGGCGGGCGGCGACTCGGAGGACCTGATTCAGGAGGGCCTCATCGGCCTCTACAAGGCCGTTCGCGACTTCCGCTCCGACAAGGAGACCTCATTCAGGAGCTTCGCCGAGCTCTGCATCACTCGGCAGATCATCACCGCGATCAAGACGGCTACGCGCTTCAAGCACGCGCCGCTGAACACATACGTCTCGTTCAGCCAGACACCTGCAGGACAGGAGTCGGAGGGCGATTGCACCCTCGGCGATGCACTGCCTGGACCGTCGGTGGACGAGCCGTCGATCATGGTGATCTCGACGGAGGAGCTCCAGAGCCTCGTGTTCTGCCTGGGCACCGGATTGTCGACGCTCGAATCGGACGCGCTCCGCCTGTACCTCGAAGGCTCGTCCTACGAGGAGATGGCCGAGCGCCTCGGGGTCGACACGAAGACGATCGACAACGCCCTCCAGCGCGTCAAGCGCAAGATCCAGCAGCATCAGGCCGGCCGCCAGGTTCTCCAGTAGCCGCGGCTACCGATTCCTCCAGTAGCCGCGGCTACCATCCTTTCAGCGCCGGAGTAGCTCAGCTGGTCAGAGCACCGGTTTTGTAAACCGGGCGTCGCGGGTTCGAATCCCGCCTCCGGCTCTTAGGCGCTCGCCTCGAGCGCGGCCTCGGCGCCTGAGGGCACGTACGTCGCCTTGTAGCCCAGCAGCCGGCCCAGCGGCGCGCCGAGCCCAAGGCCGAAACGCTGCATCCATGCCGGCGGGAAGGGAAGGCGGACATCGTCGAAGTGACTGTGCGCGATCACGGCGAGCCGCAGCGGGTTGGGCATGCCCTTGCTGTTGGTCTTTCCGTCCGCTGCGAGCCCGAACATCGTCTCGATCAGCCGCTCGAACTGCAGCGCCGGCCGCACCTCGCAGACGAAGTGAGCCTCGTCTTCGCCTGCGTTCCAGAACTTATGCGCCGTCCCGGGCGGAACGGTGAGCCTCTGGCCGGGGCCGGCGATGATCTCCTTGCGCCCGAGGCGGAAGCCGACCGTGCCGCGAAGGACCTGGAACCGCTCCTCCTGGAAGGGATGAACGTGGGCCGCCGCGACAAAGCCGCTCGGCTTGACGAAGGTCTCGAGCACGACCGCTTCGCCGTTCGTCTCGCGCGAGGTCTTACGGAAGACGAGCCGCTCGCCGGTGATGGGGTTCTCGATGACGTCTCCTGGGTGAATCACGATTCGCTCCTTTCGTCTAAGTGACATCCCAGACGATCGGCGGTCGCGCTTACGGATCGCTTACGGCACGCTTTGACTCGAAATGGGGGCTCAAGGGGTCGAGTTCAGGCTGCTCGGCCCGCTCGAAGTCGAGCGAGACGGTCGTGTCCTTCCGGTCGGGGGCCGGCGGCAGCGCGCTCTGCTGACGTTTCTTCTCCTCCACGCCAACACGGTCGTTGCTCGGGACCGTTTGATTGACGCGCTCTGGGGTGAGGATCCGCCCGAGACTGCGGCAAACGCGCTCCAGGTGGCGGTGCACACGCTCCGCAAGCTGCTGGGCGCCGACCGAATCGTCACGCGTGGGCCGGGTTACCTACTCCGGGTCGAAGCAGGGGAGCTCGATCTCCAGCGTTTCACGGGGTCCGTCGAGCGCGCGCGGGCCAAGCGTCCCGCCGATGCCGCCAAAACCCTGCGCCAGGCACTCGCGCTCTGGACCGGCCCCGCCCTCTCGGACCTCGGCGAGACGCCGTTCGTGGAGACGGAGCGCGCGCTGCTCGAGGAGCTCCACCTGGGGACCCTCGAGGATCGCGTCGGCGCCGACCTGGCGCTCGGCCGTCACGCCGAACTCGTTCCGGAGCTCGAAGCGCTCGTCGCCTCTCATCCGTATCGGGAACGGCTGCGCCGCGAGCACATGCTCGCCCTCTACCGGTCCGGCCGCCAGGCGGAGGCGCTCGAGGCCTACCGGTCCGGCCGCCGGCTTCTCGTCGACGAGCTAGGAATCGAGCCTGGCGCGGAGCTGCAAGAGCTCGAGCGGGCGATCCTGCGCCAGGATCCCGCGCTCGCACTGCCGTCGATGCGGGCGAAGAGCAAGCTCCCTACACCAATGACTCCGCTCGTCGGCCGCCGGCTCGAGGTTGCCGCGGTGACTTCGCTGCTGCGGGAGTCGGAGGCCCGGCTCCTGACGCTGACGGGCCCCGGCGGCACTGGCAAGACTCGCCTCGCGCTGGAGGCCGCCTGGGAGCTCGTCCACGACTTCCGCGACGGCGCGGTGTTCGTCGATCTTGCACCCATCGAAGACCCGGAGCTCGTCGGCGCTCAGATCCTCGGGGCGCTCGGTGTGGACGAGCAGCCGGGTCGTCCGGTCATCGAGACGTTGAAGGAGGCCCTCCGCGGACACCAGCTCCTCCTTCTGCTCGACAACTTCGAGGGAGTGATCGACGCGGCGCCGCTCGTCACTCAGCTGCTCGCGGCCGCCCCGGAGCTCAAGGCGCTCGTCACGAGCCGTCGGTTCCTGCACGTGTCCGGCGAGCACGAGTACCCGGTGCCGCCACTTGCCGTTCCCGATCTCGAGCACGACGCCGCTGACAGCCTCGGCCGAAACGAAGCCGTCGAGCTTTTCGCCGCTCGCACACGCGCCGTCAACCCCTGGTTTCGCCTCGGCGCCGAGAATATTCGGATTGTCGCGGCGATCTGCGTCGCGCTCGACGGTCTCCCGCTCGCGATCGAGCTCGCGGCGGCGCGAACCCGTGAGCTCGCTCCGGAGGAGATGCTCGAGCGCCTGGAGAGCAGGCTCGAGCTCCTCACCGCTGGTCCGTGCGATGCCCCCGTTCGCCAGCGAACGCTGCGGGCCACGCTCGATTGGAGCTTCGAGCTCCTCGACACTGAAGAGCAACGTCTGTTTGCGGCGCTCGCGGTGTTCTCCAGCGGCTCGACGCTCCAGGCTGCCGAGGCAGTCTGCGGCGCCGACGTCGCTGGTCTCTCCTCCCTCGTCCACAAAAGCCTCCTCGGGCGCAAGCAGACGAGCGATGAAGAGCCGCGATATCGGATGCTCGAGACGATCCGTGAGTACGCGCAGGAGCGCCTGCGGGAGCGGGATGAGGCCGAGCTTTTGCGGGGGCGACACGCGGAGCACTACCACGAGGCTGCCGAGCGGGCCACTGCGCAGCTTCGTGCGGGACAGCCGAGCTCGGACGTCTACGCGCGGCTCGACGCCGACCTCGACAACATCCGCGCGGCGCTTCGTTGGGCGGATCAGGCCTCACCCGAGCTGATGCTCGAGCTCGCCGGTCTCCTGAAGCTGTTCTGGCGCGTTCGGGGTCACCTCGACGAGGGGCGCCGCTGGCTGGAGGGCGCCCTCGCCCACGAGGG
>JBKPGE010000005.1:0-6397 GCA_046729215.1 Actinomycetota bacterium
TAGTAGCCGTTGCGCTCCGCAATCCAGAATCGGTCGTTGAACAGCTCGCGCAGCTCGTCCGCCTCGCGCTCGAGCCGGTCGGCGAGCTCACGGTCGCGCCAAACCTCGCGCGCGAGCTCGGCGGTGCGCCGCTTCGCGTCGTAGACGTATCCCTGGACCTCGCAGGGCGCGATCGGCGGGTCCGCGATGCGCCCGTCCGAAAAGCGCTGTGAGTCGTGCGAGTCCTTCCAGGACTGGTTGTCGAGCCCGCGGCGGCTGCGCTTCTTGTACTCGACCATCCCGTCGCCGTCGAGGTCGCCCCGCGTCGAGATCCACTCGAGCGCGGCCAACGCGCTGTTCCGGAAGTCGTGCACGAGGGCGGTCTCATCCGTCCAGCGCCAAATCTCCGACAACAGGATCAAGTAGAGGGGCGTCGCATCGACGGTGCCGTAGTAGGCGCCGTGCCAATGGCGTGCGGCCTTGCCGCTACGAACCTCGTGGACGATCTTGCCCGGCTCGGCATCGCGCATCGGGTCGTCCACCTGGGACTGGAGCTGCCGCAACGCCTGAAGCGCGGTCACGGCGAGCTCGGGGCCGAAGAGCAGCGTCTGGAGGCAGGTGATGATCGTGTCGCGGCCGAAGACGGCCATAAACCACGGCATGCCGGCCGCGGGCAGCTTCTCCATCCCGCTGCCGCTGCCCCGCATCCGCAGAGAGGCAATGTCCGAGACCGAGCGTCCGAAAGACCGGCCCAGGTCGTCCCAGCTGGCGCGAAGCTGCGGAACGCGCAGCTGCCACGCCGCCAGCGACTCGCGGACTCGCGCGATCTCGTCGCCGAACCGGCGCTCCGCTAGCCGCGGCATGACGTGCTCGCCGTCCGGGGAAGGAACGATGTCGAGACGGAGATCCCAGCGCTCGCGCGGCTCCAGTTCGATGCGGTACGTGATCTGTCCGTCCTTCTCGATCCGGCCGGGCCGCGACAGGATCACCTGCGTCTGCGCGGGGAAACCGCTTTCGTCCGCGAGCACGAATTGGTTCTGTTCTTCGTCGAAATGCGGCTCGACCAACGACGGGAGCGGCTCAGCGTGGGCGGGGTCGCCGAGCGCGAAGTCGTAGTCCTTGACCGCGAAGATGTCCGCGAAGTCCGAGCCAATGTTGAGCGACAGATCGAACGCCACGGGTTGCATCGCCTGGTTCTGGAGGACGAGGCGGTCCTGCATCGCCTCTCCGACGAACCGCTCGCGAACGATCGAGACCTCGTCCTGTAAGAGCCCGTCGACCGGCGGGTTGCGAAGGTAGAACGCCGCCGAGAAGTAATCCACCTTGCCGGAGGAGAGCAGCAAGGGCCGGCTCCGGTTGATCGTCAACTGCAGGATCGAGAGGAAGCGCGTGTCGTCGGCGAAGAGCCCGCTCGTCGGCCAGCCGCCCACATCCCCCAGCTCGTCGCAGATGCAGAAGGTCGAGCCTTCGAGAATCGTGATCGCCATTAAGCGTTGTCTCGAAGAATTCGGGCGGGTCCGCTCTGGTCCAGAGCCTTGACCACGAGCTCATCGATGTTGACCCGCTGCGGGCGAGTGACGACGAAGAGCACGCAATCGGCGACGTCGTCAGGGGTCGCCGGCTCGACTCCTTCGTAGACCTTCCGCGCCGCTTCGTCGTCCCCACGGAACCGGACGAGCGAGAAGTTGCTCTCGACGAGGCCTGGGTCGACGGTGGTCACATGGATGGGGCGCCCGAGCAAGTCCTCGCGCAAGGCATAGGTGAAGCCCCGCACCGCGAACTTCGTCGTCACGTAGAGGGCCGCACTCTCGTAGGCCTGTCGCCCCGCGATCGAGCCGATGTTGACGATGTAGCCGCCGTCCGCGATGTGTGGAAGGCAGAGCCGGGTCATCCGGATCAGCCCGTGCACGTTGGTCTCGATCAGAACCTCCTCGTCCTCTTCCGTGCTCTCGTCGAACGGATCGCGCCCGAGCGCGAGGCCGGCGTTGTTCACGAGGATGTCGAGGCCGCCGAGGCGCCCCACCGCGTTCGTCACGAAACTCTCGGAGCTCTTCGCATCCGTGACGTCGAGCCCGAGCGTCACCGCCTCGTCGCCGAGCTCCGCCAGACGGTCGACGCGGCGAGCGCCGGCCGCAACCGATGCCCCCTCCCGGAGCAGCGCCTTTGCAGTCGCTGCGCCGATTCCGCTCGATGCGCCCGTGACGATCGCCTTCTTCCCCTCCAGCGCCTCCACGTGCGGGGACCTTACGGATTTGGAACGATGGGTATGTCTGAGCCGTCAGAACAAGGAGGCTGGGGGGATGTACGCACGAATTGCTCGCTACAAGATCCCGATCGACCACTTCGGCGAGGTCGTCGAGGCATTTCGGGAATCGGTCGAGCACGTCCAAGACATCGAGGGCAGCAAAGGCGGATACCTGCTCGTCGATCCGGACAACTCAACGGCGCTGAGCGTCACCTTCTGGGAGAACCGGGTCGCCATGGAGGGGAGCGAGGTTCGGGCCAGCCGGCTGCGCTCGCAGGCGATCGACTCGCTCGAAGGGGAGGTCCAGACCGTCGATCGCTGCGAGGTCGCGCTCGACTTCAGCGAACAGACAGCCGCGACGACTGGCTAAAGGAAACGAAGTCCTTCAGGACCGGCCAATACCGGTCCGGGGCGTCTTTCCACGGAAAGTGGCCGGCGCCCTCGATCACCTCGAGGCGCCCGATTCCAGGGGGCAGCGCGTCCACGATCTCGTGTGCGGCCGCCACCGAGCCCATCGGATCGAGCTCTCCGCTACAGACCAGCGTGGGACAGTCGATGCGCTCCAGCTGGTCGAGCACGTCGAACCCGCCGATCAGCTCGAGACCGCGCGCATTCAGCTCCTGGTTGACGATCGTGCGGGCGCGTTCCTGGTCACCCGTCACCCAGGGGCCGAAGAGAGCCCAGCATCGCGCCCACTGCTCCGCAGTCACCGTGTCGCGATCACCGCCGTAGACGCGCTCGACGATGTCGGCCGCCTCGTCCCCGGCGGCCTCGCGGAACGTCTCAACGAGCCGGGGGAGGTCGAATCGGCCGAGTGTGGACTGCAGCACGAGCGCTGACGGATGCCCGGGGTGGCGCGCCCCGTAGACCATGGCAACGAACCCGCCCAGCGAGTGGCCCAAGACGACCGGCCGAGCAATGCGGACGGCGTCGCAGAAGGCACGCACGTCGTCGGCGCACACCTCGAAGCTCCAGGTCGCCGGATCGCCCCACTCCGAACGGCCGTGGCCGCGCAGGTCGAGGTAGATGACCTGCGCTACCTCCGACAGGCGAGCGAAGTCCGGCTTCAGATACGAGTGGTCGAAACTCCCAGGCCCCCCGTGCAAGAGGACGACGGTGGGCCGCTCTCGCATCGCCGTGCCGTCGGGCTCGAGGGCGACGCCCTCGACGTCGAACCAGAGCCGGATCCCATTCGCCTCGACCTGCAGAGGTCAGTTCCCCCAGAGCGGCCGGACCTCGATCGTCCCGTTCTGGGCGGCGGGGTGCCCAGCCGCGATCTCGACAGCCTCGTCCAGGCTCCCGCAGTCGATGATGTCGAATCCGCCGACGACCTCCTTGGTTTCGGCGAACGGACCGTCAGTGACGATCGTTTGCCCGTCGCGGACGCGAATTGAGCGGGCCCGGCGCGGCGGAGCCAGTTGGTCGCCGGTGACCCAGACTCCCCGCGCCTGGACATCGTCGAGCCAGGGGAAACGCTCCTCTTCGCGGGGTTCGCTTGGATCGGGCTCGGTCTGGCCGTCCATCCTCTCGGCGTCCCAGCAGATCAGCATCATGTATTTCATCATGCTCTCCTCTTGCCGTAGGCGTTCGGCTTACCCTCCTACGACGAACAGGCCGAACCGGCATCGACAGTCTGCGCCGTCATCCCGAGGACACGCTCCGCCCGACATCGCTGATCACGTCGGCCAGGTCCTGCGAGCGCGACCACATCGGCCAGTGGCTGGTCGGCAGGTCGACCCAGGTGATGTCTCGCAGCTCCTTGAAGCCTCCGAGCCAGTCGTAGCCCTCCTCGACCGCGGCCTTGTACTCCTCGGACGTGAACCCCGTGCAGATGGCCATGCTCGGCACGTCGAGTCGGGCGTCATTCGTTAGCTGGGGCGCCTCGCGAAGCACGCCGCCCGGCTCGGGCACGGCGCGCTGGCGAAACGTCTCGAGCTGCTCCTCGCTGAGCCCTTCGAGGTTCTCTCCCTGCTCGATGTCGTCCCAATTCATTGGCTTCTCGACACCGGCGAAGTCGGGCTCCGACGCACCCGTCCCCGGGCCCGAGTCGACATAGACCATCGCGGCAATCTGATCGGGGTTGCGGTCGCTCGTGGCGTAGCCGGCGACGCCCGCGCCGCTGTGCGCGGCGAGGACAACTGGGCGTCCTGCCGCTGTCACCGCCTCGCAGATCGCATCGACGTGATCGGACAGCGTGATCGTGGAACGGTCGGCGTCAGCCGACTCGAGACCGGGCAGCGTAAGCGCCGTGACGTCGTTTCCGCCCTGGCGGAGCGACGAGACGACGTCATCCCAAGCCCACGCGCCCAGCCAGAACCCGGGAACGAGGATGATCGGTGCGGATGTCATACCGCGGTTTTCAGTCGACGCTCTTCAAGAAGGCGAGGACGCGCTCCCCGAGTTGTGCCGCGGCTTGCTCGTCGTAATCGGCGAGGCTGCTGTCTGCGAACAGGTGCCGATCGCCCGGGTACAGGAAGAGCTCCGCGCCGTCGACCGTCTCGACGAGCTCCCGCGCGGCGGGAAGGTCTTCCAGCGCCCACTCGTCATCCTCCATCATGTGGATCTGGACCGGGACACCCGCCGGCCAGGAGCCGCCGAACTCGGACGCCGGAAAGGCAGCCGAGAACAAGAGCGCTCCCCTGGCGCCCGGGCGTGTCTGGGCGAGCTTCTGTGCCGGCATCACGCCGAGGGAGAAGCCTGCGTAGACGAGCTCGGAGGGCAAGTCTTCAGCGGCCTGTTCACCGCGCTCCAGAATCGTTCCGAACCCGACCTCCTTCGCGTAGCCAATGCCCTCGTCGAGCGAAGCGAACGTCTTGTCGTCGTAGAGATCTGGGGGGTGAACAGTATGTCCGGCCGTCCGGAGGTCGTCGGCGAAGGCAAGGAACCCGGGTGTCTGTCCCTGCGCATGGTGGTAGAGCAAGACCTCGGCCACAGCGGCGGAGTCTAGTCCAGGTGGCGGGTACCGGGATCGGACCAGTGAGCGTCTAGGTTCTGAGAAAACCCCCGATTCGGGTAGTAGGCGTCGCCGCGGGAAGAGCTGATCCTGAGGGATGATGCTCGCTCGGGCTTACGGGTGGATTCTCCGTGCTGCGCTCATCGTCGCGCTCGCACAAGCGGTGGTACTTGGCGCTCCCGGCGTCGTCCTGGCGCACGACGTCAACACCCCTGCGGGCCACGGGGCCGAAGACGCGGTCGTTCACACCGCGGCGAGCGAGGTGCAGCTCAATCGCGGAACCACGATACGGTCGGCGTGGGCGTCGCAGGCGACCGATGCTGTAGTCGCGGCAGATCCCGGGCAAGTCGGGCAATGGGGCTCGGTCGTCAACTGGCCCGTCGTCGGTATCCATGTCGCGCTGCTTCCGAACGGCAAAGTGCTCGCTTGGGACTCCGTCGGCGATGCCGCGACCGAGACCTTCCCCGTTCATAACTTCACGAGAGCAACCATCTACGACCCGATCACGGGCACGCAGACACCCGCCACCGTCGATCAGGGCTACAACATCTTCTGCGCCGGTTTCGCGCACCTCTTCGACGGTTCGTTGTTCATCGCCGGCGGCAACAAGAACGCGCAACTCGAGGGCATCGTCAAGACGCATCTGTTCAACCCCGTGACCAGCGCCTGGAGCCTCGGTCCCGATATGGCGGCAGGTCGCTGGTATCCGTCGGTGACCCCACTGACGAACGGCGAGATGCTGATCACGGAAGGCGGTCCCGATACGCCGGAGGTGCGGAAGACCGATGGGACTCTGCGCACGCTGAGCACGGCGACGCTCAACCTGCCGCTCTATCCCTGGATGGACGTTGCGCCCGACGGTCGCGTCTTCTACTCGGGGCCAGATCCGACGCTCCGCAAGCTCGACACCGCGGGCGGCGGTTCGTGGCAGACCTTCAGTCAGCGCGACGCCATCAACCGCGGCTACGGGAGCCACGCCGTCTATGACATCGGCAAGACGCTGGTGGCCGGCGGCGGGTCTTCATCGAAGTCCGCGCTTGTGATCGACACCAACGGCGCCACGCCCTCGGTCTCGGCCACCGCGCCAATGGCGTTCGGCCGTCGTCAGCACAACCTCACCTTGCTTGCCGACGGGAGCGTCCTGGCCACCGGTGGCAACTCGACCGGAGCCTCACTGATCGACATGAACGGCGGCGTCTACAACGCGGAGCGGTGGGACC
>JBKPGE010000006.1:0-32572 GCA_046729215.1 Actinomycetota bacterium
GTGCGGGCCGAGTTCCTCGTCGACGCGGCGGGCTACAACCGCGTCACGGGCGTCCCGTTCCGCTCCTCCGAGGTGGCCGACGCGATCGAGGCGATGCTGTGACGGGCGGCGAGGGCAACGGGAACCCGATCAAGCTGACCGCCAAGGACTTCAAGTCCGACCAGGAGGTGCGCTGGTGCCCGGGCTGCGGCGACTACGCGATCCTCGCCGCGGTGCAGAGCTTCATGCCCGAGCTCGAGCTGCCGCGCGAGCGAATCGTGTTCGTCTCGGGGATCGGCTGCGCCGCCCGCTTCCCGTACTACATGCAGACGTACGGAATGCATTCGATCCACGGCCGTGCGCCGGCGATTGCGACGGGGCTGTCGTCGTCGCGGCCGGACCTGTCCGTCTGGGTCGTGACCGGTGACGGCGACGCGCTCTCCATCGGGGGCAACCACCTGATCCACGCCCTCCGGCGGAACGTCAACTTCAAGATCCTGCTCTTCAACAACCAGATCTACGGACTGACGAAGGGCCAGTACTCGCCGACGAGCCCGCTGGGGACACGCAACAAGACAACGCCGATGGGATCGCTGGACTACCCGTTCAACCCGGTGTCGCTGGCGCTCGGCGCCGAGGCGACCTTCGTCGCGCGCTCGATCGACACGGACAAGAAGCACCTGACCGAGGTGCTGCGGCGGGCTGCCGCGCATCCGGGCTCGGCCTTCGTCGAGATCTACCAGAACTGCAACGTCTACAACGACGGCGCGTTCGACGCCGTTCGCGAGGAGAAGCAGAACCGGATCCTTCTGCAGCACGACCAGCCGGTTCGCTTCGGCGAGGATGGGGAGCGTGGCGTCATTCAGCGTCCGAACGGCTCGATGGAGCTCGTCGACGTGGCCGATGTAGGGGAGGAGGCGCTGCTCGTACACGACGAGCACGACGCCGACGCCTCGCTCGCCTTTGCCCTGTCGCGGCTAGCCCACACGCCGCACGGCCCGACGCCGCTGGGTGTCTTCCGCGACATCGAGCGCCCGGTCTACGACACGCTGATGGCGGAGCAGATCGAGAAGAGCCGCCGAGAGCTGGGCGCGGGCGAGCTCGACAAGCTCCTCCACGCCGGCGACACCTGGCGCATCTCCTGAACCTTCCTAAAGGCCTGTCTCAATCGTCGTGTCGGCGCCACCGACGGGCCGGGAGTCGATGACTTCTGCGACGCCGGTAGGTCGAAGTCGTTGACGATGGGAATCCAGGTTCTGAGAGGAGACACTGTGCACGCTGCCCTTGTGAGATTGACGATCGACCCAGAGCGAGCGCCGGCGGCGGCTGAGGCGCTCATGAACGACGTCCTGCCAAGGGTCCGTTCGGCCCCGGGCTTTGTCGCCGGCTACTGGCTAGAGCCTGTCGACGGCCAGGGCTTCTCAATCGTCCTGTTCGAGACTGGGGAGCAAGCACGCGAGGCTGCTCCGCCGATCAGCAGTTGGGCCGCGCCCGGGGTCGCCATCACCGGCGTCGAGTTTCGGCGAGTAGCAGCGACCACCTGAACGCTTTCCACCGGAGCGCTGACTCACCGGGCGCTTACGAGCCTCAGGTTCCACGAAGCCCGCGCAGCGGGATTAGGCCGGCCACGCCGGCAAAGCCGGCATGGCCTCTGCTGGTCGGCATTGCAAGCGACGCCTCAGATACCACAAAGCCCGCCGCAGCGGACTTTGTGGGTCGGAGAGAGGGAGTTGTGGGTTGTAGGAGAGAAGCTTGGTGTTACTCGCCGTCGTCCGGGTGCGAGGTCGTGACCGTCTTGACGATCTCGCAGTTGGCGTAGACGTCGGATTCCTTCGAGTTGAGCCAGACGACGTCCCTGTCGCCCGGGCCGCAGTCGATGTGGTCGACCATGCGGTCGCGGGCTAGCGCGTGCATGACATCGTTTCCGTCCCCGCCGTTCTCGACGTCGGCGCCACGGCCGACCCAGATGCGGTCGTCGCCGTTGTCGCCGTTCACGACATCGTTGCCCCAGCGGCCACGGAGCACGTCGTTGAGCTCCCCGCCGCTGATGGTGTCGGCGCCGGGGCCGCCACGAATGCGGTCGTTTCCACCTTCGCCGTTCAGCGTGTCGTTACCCCAACCGCCGAAGACGCGGTCGTTGCCCTCACCGGCGTTGACGATATCGTCACCGCCGCGGGCGAAGATGCGGTCGTTCCCTGCCGTTCCCGTCAGCGTCTCGCCGTTCATCGTCCCCTTGATGACGACGACGCGATGGGCAACGGCGGCGCTCACGAACGCCAGCGTGGTGAGCGCGACGAGTGTGAGTACCCCCAGGCGAATCTTCCTCTTCACAGCTCGACCTCCTTAGGCGACAGTGCCCTGACTATCCCCGCCCGCCATGAGGGAGCCGTGCACGAATCGAAAGGATTTCGAACGGCTTTGTAAGCGGAGTGTTAGCCCCTACCGGCGAAGAGGTCGAGGCGCCAGTCGTTGCAGCGCATGAAGTGGCCCTTCGGAAACTCGAACTCGGACTCCTCCACGAGCGTGAAACCCAGCTTCCGGCAGATCGCGTTCGACGGGCCGTTGTCCACCGACGGGAAGGCGTGCAGGAAGCGGTGCTTCCGCTCTGACTTCGCCTTGGCGATGGCCTGCGCCGTCGCAATGCTCGCGATCCCCCGTCCCTGGAACGCGGGCAGCACTGACCACCCGATCTCGTAGACCCTCTCACCCCGCCAGCTCCGCTCCCAGTAGCCGACCGATCCGACCGCCTCCTCGGTGACTTCGTCGACGATCTTGAACATCCCGGAACCTGGGACCTCGTAGCGAGCCTGGCGTTCGGCGAGCTTCTCGGGGCTTTCGGGCCCTCCGAGATGCTCGGTCATCGCCGGATCGCCCATCAACTTCTCGACCAGGGGAAGGTCGCCTTTGGCCCAGGGCTCGAGGCGCACTCCACTCATGGGCTCGAGACTAGAGATCTCCCTGCGTACACCTCCCGCAGCCCTGCCGCGGTCATCAGCAGGCCTGTCACTCCGGCGACGCCGAACGCAAGCTCCGTTCCACCGACGTCCGACAGCCAGCCGGCAAGAAGGCCGCCGAGCGGCGCGAGCCCCGCGAACGCGAAGAGGTAGAGGCTCACAACGCGCCCGCGGAGGTGGTCGGGTGCGCTCAGCTGGAGCAGCGACTGGCTGTTCGAAGTCCAGAGCGTGAAGCAGACTCCGACCACGAACAGGAGGAGCACGCAGCCCAGGACGGAGTGGAGCGGCGCCAGCGCGAGCAGCGCGACGCTGAATCCGCCGACGCCGACGAGCAATGCGCGCCAGCTCGCGCGGGCCAGCGTTGCGGTGAGCAACGCGCCGGTCAGTGCGCCGGCGCCGAATGCAGCCGAGAGGATCCCGAACGTCCGCGGGCCGGCGTCCAGGGTGTCGGAAGCGAGGACGGGCACGAGCACGTGGAAGTTGAAGCCGACGGTGCTGACGACCGTCGTCATTGCCAGTACCAGCCGGACTCGAGGCGAGCGCTTCGCGTACCGGAGCCCTTCGCGGATGCTCGAGAGCACTGATGGGTGTCGCTCGGGACGATCCGGCGCAATGAGCTCGTCGGGGCGCATGAGGGCCAGGCTGGTCAGCACTGCAAGGAAGCTGATCGTGTTGAGCGCGAAGCAGACGGCGACGCCGAAGGCGGCAATGATCACGCCCGCAGCGGCCGGACCGACGACACGCGACGCGTTGAAGAGGCTCGCGTTCAGCGCGACCGCGTTGGGCAGCTCTTGGCGGCCGACCATCTGGAAGGTCAGTGCGTGACGCCCAGGAGCGTCGAAGACGAGGGCCGTGCCCGCCGCGGCGGCCAGGAGGTACGCGAGCCAGACGATCTCTACGCCCGAGACTGCGAGCACGGTCAGCGCCGCCGCGACCATCATCGAGGCTGTTTGCGTCCCCATGACCAGCCGCCGGTCGTCGAGCCGGTCGGCGACGACGCCTGACAGGAGGCCGAAGATCGTGAACGGGGCGAAACGGCAGAACGCCAGGAAGCCGACGGCGACGGCCGAGTGCGTCAGCTCGATCACGTACCAGGCGAGCGCGATGTTCTGCATCCAGGTGCCGACGAGCGAGATCACCTGGCCGGTGAAGAAGAGACGGTAGTTCCGGTGCTTGCGGACGCTGGCGAAGGTTCGAGCCCGAAGGGCGAGAATCGCGGCAGTCATCCGCGCTAGCTCTCCTCGATCAGGCTGAGCAGCGGCTCAACGGCGGCGTCGACCGCGGCGAGCTCCTCCGGATCGAGGTGCTCGAGCCGCGCTGCGAGCCAAGCGGTTCGCCGTGACTTCACCGACCGGAGGACACGGTCGCCTTCCTCGGTGACGAAGAGGCCGTGACGGCGGCGGTCCTTCGGGTCGGGAGTTCGCCGGACCAGCCCAGCACGCTCGAGACGATCGACGTAGCCGGACATGGCCGCAGGTGACATGCGCTCGAGTGCTGCAAGGCCTCGGACCCCGATGCCCTTGTGCCGCTGGATCTGGAAGAGGAGCGAAACCTGTCCGCCAGTGACCCCGAGCGCGTGCGACTCGCGCCGGAGCTCGCGCGTGAGCCTCAGCAACGCGGGGCGCAGACGATTCGCGACAGCCAGTGGTTCGAGCGCCAGTACCGACATTCGTTAGCCATGCTAACAAAACTCGTTAACGTCGCTAACGAGGCGAGCTCCGAGCTACCCGATCGTCCAAACCTTCTTCGCAGGGGTCCGGTCGACGTTGCCCGCTTTGTCCACGGCCCGCACCAGGAGCGTGTGTCGACCGGGTCGCAGCTGGGTGAAGGTCGTCCGCGATCTGCAGCTCGACCAGCCCTTCTTCCAGTCGGGCTTGCACTGGAACTGGGATCCCCGTTCCGTCGAGCTGAACCTGAACCGCGCGATTCGGGAGCTCGTCGTCGCGGGTGGAGCGCTGATGATCCGCGTATTCGGCGCCTTCCTGTCGATCGTCGCACGAGCGGTGACTTTGATCGTGACGGTGGAAGGGACTCCTGCCGAGCCTCGCGCTGTGCCTCGGTACTTGAAGGAGTCGCGCCGCTTCGATATCGGGCTCGGGGTGTAGAGGACGCGGCGCTTCGCCTGGTTGACGACCCCCAGCGATCCCAGCACCGGCGGCGCCGCGATCTCGATCGTCACCTTGTCGCTGTTCGCGTCGGTGCAAGTGAGCGGCACTGCCACCGCAGTGCGCCGGCGAACCGTGATCGTCTTGTTCTTGCACGTGGGCGCAAGATCGTTCTCGAAGCCGGCGATCGAGCCGCCGTCACCGGACGGCAGGCGCATCGCCGAGAACAGGGAGAGGCCGCTCGGCGAGATGGTCACCCCGCCGGGGCCGCCCAGCAGCCCGGGGATGGACACGCAGGGTGCGGCCGGCGCCTTGGCGGTGACGCAGCCTCGGGTCGGGAGTTGCGTCAGCTTCCCGGTCGCTCGGTTCAGCCGGAAGAACGAGAGCCCCGACAGTCCGCTCGCGTTCACGACGATGTGGTTTCCGTCCGGCGAGACGGCGACGTCGGTGCCGGCTGCACCCCTGACCTCGTGGCAGACGGTCGGCGGAGCCGTCCCGCCGAGCTCGTCAAGGCAATCGGTCACGGTGAGCCTGCCGTTCGCGGCATCGCGGCGGAAGAGGGTCGTACCACCGTCACCGGTCACGAGCACGAACGCCCCTTGCCTGTCAATGGTCACTGCCTTGGCGCCTGCCAGCGTCTCCGGGCCGGCGACGCACTCCTTGCCGCCGGCACTCCCGCTCGTCCCACCGACGGTGATGCAGCCGCCGTCGGTTCCGGGCTCCTGGGACAGGCTCCCGCCGGCAGCGCGCTGGAAGACGGCCACGCCGCCGGGCGCCTGGCTCGAGACGTACAAGTTGCGTCCGTCGACCGAGACAACGGTCTCGTAGCCGGATGAGGCGATGCCGACGGCAGGCGCCGCCGGCGCGCAGCCGCCGCTCGCGAGCTCCTCCGTGAAGCAGGCGCCGGCGCCACTCTTGCGCACGAGCGAGCCCGTTGTCGCATCCCGGTCGAAGACGGCGAGCTGCCCGACGCCGCGGACATAGACGTTCGCCGAGTCGAGGCTCCCGGCCGTGCTTTCGAAGTTCCCAGAATCGAGAACGCACGGCGCGGTCCCAAAGCACTGCGCGACGGTGAGCGCGCCCGAAGTCGCGTCACGGTTGAGGATGGTGAGCTTGCCGCCGGTGGGGAGGTAGACGCTCCTTCCGTCGGCGCTGATGTCGACGTCGTACGCACCGCCGTCGGCTGTGAGCGGCGTGCATTCGCCGCCGGCTCCGCCCGGCGCGTAGCAGCCTTCCACGCCCGAACGCGGCGTGAACGCACCGCGGGTGCCGACATCGAAGAGCCGCAGGCCGGTGTACCCGCCCCCAAAGCCCCAGACGGCGGCGTAAAGGTGGCGAGCGCCCGGGCTGAGCTCGAGATCAGCTCCCTGGAAACCGGGCGTCAACGCCACGCATGATCCGGCCGGCGCGGTCGTGTAGCAGTTCTTGAGGTAGGCATCGCCGTCGTCGGCGCCTGCCGCTCCGGCGAGAACGAGAAGAGTAAGTGCGACCCCGAGAGTGGCGAAGTGCCGCATCGGCGCGCCACACGCTAGTCATTGCGGAGGCCGGACAACTCTTCAAAAGGTCTTAGGCCTCCTTCAGCTGGCGCTTAAGCGCCGCGGCTTTCCTTTCAGCAGGGAGCACGAGAAAGGAGCCGACATGAGATGACTCTCCTACACCGCGATTCTCTTCGGGGCCGCCGCCAGGGCGGCCTCGTCGTTTCTGAAAAGTCGCTAAGAGTTCGCGAGGGCTTAAGCACCTCTTAGGGAGCTCTGGTGAGGTGCGGGGAATGTTCTACGTGACCTACATGCTGGCTGAGCTTCGCCGCCGGCTCGGCCGCACCCTGGTCACCGCGGTCGGGCTCGCAGTCGGCGTCGGTCTCGTGATCACGGTCAGCGCGCTCTCGAAGGGCTTGGACGACGCCCAGGCGAAGGTACTCGATCCTCTGACCGGCGTCGGCACCGATCTCTCCGTCACCCGGCCGATCCAGTTCGATTCGGCGAGCGGGCCGGAGGGTCTATCCGAGTCGGACCGGAAGGCGCTCCAGGCGGAGATGGGACACGGCCGCGTGGGTCTACGCAACCTCGGCAAGCCGGGCGAAAAGTTCTCCCGAGACGACTTCGTGCCCAACGGTCAGCTCAGCTTTCCGGCGAGCAGGGCGGCGAGCGTTCGCGACCAGAGCGGCGTCAAGGACGCCGCGGGCTCACTGACGCTGAACGCCGTCCACATCGAAGGCACTGTGCCCGAGCAGTCCTCTCGCGGCGGCCGATTCGTGCAGCCGGGCGCAGCGCCCGACAACATCGACGTCGCGTCGCGGAATGTCACCGGGATCGACATCAGTCGCTCGGCGCTCGGCGCGATCACGCCCGGCCAGATCGTCAAGGGCCGGTACCTCTCGAAGACCGGCGAGGCCGTGCTCAACGAGGCTTACGCCAAGCAGCACAACTTGGGCATCGGGGACAAGGTCAAGCTCGGCTCGAAGCGGTTCACCGTCGTCGGTCTCGCCCGGACACCCGTCGGCGGGCAGGCCTCCGACATCTACGTCGAGCTCGGCGAGCTCCAGGCGCTGTCGGGCCGCAAGGGCCGGATCAACGCGATCAACGTACGCGCGGAGAGCTCGGACGATGTCAGGGCAGTCGCGGCGTCGATCCGGAAGAGCTTCCCCGGCGCGTCGGTGACGACAGCCGAGGACCTTGCGGGCCGAGTCTCGGGCTCGCTCGTCGACGCGCGGAAGCTGGCCGACCGACTCGGGACTGCGCTGGCCATCGTGGCACTGCTCGCTGCCTTCTTGATCGCCAGCCTGATGACGCTCTCCTCGGTGGCAAAGCGGATCCGGGAGCTCGGGACGCTGAAGGCGCTCGGCTGGCGCCAGTGGCTCGTCGTCCGCCAAGTGGCCGGCGAGTCGGTGCTGCAGGGCCTCCTCGGCGGCCTGCTGGGGATCGGGCTCGGTTTCGCAGGTGCCTTCGTGATCCAGCTCGCATCGCCGACGCTCGAGGCGACCTTCGCCCAAGCTGCGCAGCAGGGCCCGCGGCTCATTGGCCCAGGCGGGTTTGGCCAAGGCGAGGTCGCCTCGGCGTCGACCAGCGTCGAGATCGGAGCCCCGGTCAGCATCGCCCTTGCCCTCGCCGCCGTCGGCCTGGCCGTTCTCGGCGGCCTCATCGCCGGCGCCGTGGGAGGCCTGCGCGCCGCTCGGCTCCGACCCGCCGACGCCCTTCGACACATCGACTGACATGGAGGAGCCGATGAACCTGTACGAGCTGCGCGGGGTCTCGAAGACGTTCGCTCAGGGATCCTTCGAGATCCACGCCGTCAAGGAGGTCAACCTCGAGATCCGAAGCCGCGAGTTCCTTGTCGTAGCAGGACCGAGTGGGTCGGGCAAGACGACCCTGCTCCAGCTCCTCGGCGCGCTGGACCGGCCGAGCGCCGGGCAGGTGCACTTCGAGGCCCGCGACCTCGCCGGGCTCGGGGACGGCCAGCTGGCGCGCCTTCGGCTCGAGGCGTTCGGCTTCGTCTTCCAGCAGTTCAACCTGATCCCGACGCTGACTGCGGCGCAGAACGTCGAGGTTGCGCTGGCCCCTCGCGGCCTGGACCGCGCCCGGCGACACGAAGAGGCCCAACGCCTCCTCGCTTCTGTCGGTCTCGGCGCGCGGGCAGTCCATCTGCCCTCGCAACTCTCCGGCGGAGAGCAGCAGCGGGTTGCGATCGCGCGTGCGCTCGCGAACGGGCCTCGGGTGTTGCTCGCCGACGAGCCGACCGGCAACCTCGACTCCGACACCGGCGCCGAGATCGTCGAGCTCCTGCGCTCACTCGCGGACGAGCAGGGTGAGACGGTGATCCTGATCACGCACGATCAGACGATTGCGGCACGGGCGCCGCGAGTGGTACGGATGCAGGATGGACGCGTGGAGGCCGAGCTGCGAGGAGGAGCAACGCTGCAGCAAGCCCGAGCAGCCCGCAGATGAGCCAGAGGCCGTCGGAGCTCCACGCAAAGATCGCCGCGCCGAGCGCGGGAGCGAAGACGTACGCGAGTCCCCAGGTCAGCCCCCAAGCGCCCTGGTACCGGCCGCGCAGGTGCTCTGGCGCGATGTCGGCGACGTAGGCCGACGCCACAGGCGCATAGATGATCTCGCCCAGCGTCCAGATGAGGACGGTGAACGCGAGCTCCGGTAGGTCGTTGGCAACGGCGTTCAGCGCGAAGCCCAGGCCCACGAGCAGCGAGCCGAGCGTGAGCACCGGCCGGTAGGGAAAGCGCTGCGTGATCGCGACGAGCGGAAGCTCGAAGAGCACGATCGCGAGACCGTTCAGCGAGATCAACAGCCCGTAGTCGGCATCGGAGAGCCCACTCGCGCGCACGTGGAGCGGGAAGGTCGTCTGGCTCTGGAAATAGACGAAGGCCCCGAGAACCGAGGACACGAGGAAGAACAGGAACGCGCGGTCGCGAAGCATCGTTCGCACGGCCTCGCCTCGGCGCTCTTCGCCGCGCCGGACGCGAACTCCCTCGGGCAAGGTGGTCAGTGCGATGACTCCGAAGGCGGCGGAGGTCAACGCATCGCCGAGGAAGAGCAGGAAGAAAGAGCGTTCGGCTAGGAGACCAGCCACCGCCGGTCCCGCCGCGAAGCCGAGATTGATGGCGAGGCGGTTCAGCGCGAAAGCGGGGATCCGCTCGCCGGCCGGCGTCAGGTCGGTGAGAAGGGCCGCGGCTGCCGGCCGATACATCTCGCCCGTCAGGCCGGCGAGCGTCGTCAGGAGGATGATCAGCGGCAGCGACGTCGCCTGTGACAGGAGCAGGAGCGTCGCCGCAGAGCTGAACATCGAGAGCGCGAGCGCGTTGCGCCGGCCGAACCGATCCGCCGTCCAGCCGCCGACACCCGCCGCGATGACGTTTCCGACGCCGTAGAAGCTGACGACGAGGCCCGCCTCCGCGATCGAGTAGCCGCGGTCGCGTAGGTAGAGCACGAGAAAGACCGCGACGAAGCTCCCGAAGCGGTTGACGAACGTGCCCGCGCTGAGGATCCAGACCGGCGCCGGCAGCGAACGGATGCCTTCGCGCAACGTCGGCTTCCGCTGAGCCATCGGCCTACTGAATCAGTTGCGCAACGGCTCGCCGAGCGTCGGCATCATCCATCAGGTGCGGATCGCGATCGTCCTCGGCGTCCTCGTCGCAGCACTGGCGATTCCCGTCGGGCTCCTGTTCGCCCGCGGCGACGATGGAGGTGATTTCCGCGGAAGCCAGGCGCCTGAGGGGTTGACCCTCCCCGACTTCGCCCTGCGCGACGACCAGGGTCACACGGTCCGATCCTCCGAGCTGGAGGGAATGGCGCTCGCCGTCACCTTCCTGGACACCGCCTGCACCGCTTCCTGTCCTGTGATCGCCGCCCAGATGGCGCAGGCGGTGGACACGCTCGGAGGCGACCGCCAGGGCATCGAGGCCGTGGCGATCAGCGTCGATCCGGTCCGCGACACGCCGCACAGCATCCAGCGGTTCCTGCAGCGCTATCGGGCCACCGGCAAGCTGCGCTATCTGCACGGCTCGGCGGCCGAGCTCCGGCCGGTCTGGAAGGCGTTCTCCGTCCTCTCCGCGGAGGAGACCGGCAGCCCGAACATGCACTCGGCTCCGATCCGGATCTACGACCGCGACGGCCGCTGGCGCTCGACGCTCAGCGCGGGGGTCGACCTGACGCCTGCGAACCTCGCTCACGATCTGCGCGAAGCTTCTTAGCCGCTCGACGCTGTCTCTTCGTGCGGCGCCCCCACCGGCTTCGACTCGGGCGAGCCGCGCTGGCGGAGGTAGACCGTGAAGATCGCCATCGACCCGACGGCCAGGAACTCGGACTGCCAGTTCGAGAGCGTGCGTTCCCAGAACTCGCCCTTGCCGAGATAGGAGATCCAGGAGACCTTGGGCTGCTGGTGCTGCTGCTGTTCCTCGTTGTAGTTCGTCCGGCCGGTGACCGATTGGCCGAACCATGAGCCGATGAAGATCGCGAGCATCACGATCAACAACGAGTTGGAGTAGAGGCTGTACCGCCAGTCCTTCGTGCGCGCCCAACGCGGCGAACCTGCGTCGGCGTGGCGGCCCACCCGCTGATCCTCATCCGTCTCGAGCCCCAGCTCTTCCTCCTGCTTCGACTCGTTCGAACCGCGCTGGAAGAGCCAGATCGTCGCGAGGATGAAGAGGGTGAACTGCAGGTACTCGGACTGCCAGTTCTCGAGCATCTCGACCCCGAAGCTGGAGGATGTCACGTAATCGCTGTACGACATCGTGGGCTCGTGGTGCGCCGTCAGCGTCTCGTTCTCGTTGGAGTAGCCGGCGATCGATTGGCCGAGGAGTGCTCCGAGAAAGAGCAGCCCGAAGACGATCGAGAGCGAGTTGTCCCGCAGGAAGCGCACTCGCGTCAGGATCCGGCGAGGCCGATCGCGATGTAGACGGTCAAGCCGACCGTGATCGCGAGGAGATAAAGGCCGAAGATCACGGCCATCTCGACGAGGCTAGCGTTGTCGGCGGATGGACCGAGACGCCGCGCTGAGGGCCTCGATGCCCTCGGTGAACGCGATCTCCAGATCTTGCGCCTGCTCGGAGACGTGCTCTCCATCTCGGCGAGCCAGGAGGGTCTGCCCGAGGCGTGCGAGCGCACGCTCGCGCTCGGCGAGATCCGAGGCATGGCGGTCCTGGCGTTTCGAGGTCTCCGCCTGGCGTTCTGCCTCCCTGCGCAGTTTTTGCTCTTGGGCCTCGAGCTCGGCCTCCTTCTCAGCAGCTGCGCGTTCGCGCGGCTCGAGGCTCGAGAGCGCTGCCTCTCGTGACCCGAGGTCGTGCTCGACCCGGTCGAGCTCGGCGGCGCGCGCCTCGAGCTCCGCTGCGATGCGAGCAGTCTCGGCCCGGGCCTCGTCGAGCTGTGCGGCTTGGCGGTCGAGCTCTGCCTCCCGGGACTGGACGTCCTTCGTGCGGCGCTCGAGCTCCTTGGCCTGGTTCTGCACCTCCCTCAGGCGGTGCTGGAGATCAGACTCCTGGCGCTCGACGCGCGCCTCCCCGCGCGCGAGGTGCGACTCCTGTCGCTTCTGGTTCGACTTCAGGAGCTCGCGCTCGGCGAAGCGCCCGCGAAGGGCGTCGAGCCGGTGCTGGCGGGTACGCCGAGCTTCGAACTTCCGCGCGATTCGGTGCACGCGCTGTTCGAGCTCCTCTTCGCGCTTCGCCAGCTTGCGCTCGCGGTCGGCCATCTGGCGAGCGGCCTCGCGCAGCTGCTGCTGGGCGTGGGCGAGGTCGTCGAGTGCCTCCGCCCGAGCACGGCGACGCTGCTCGATGACGCTGGGATCGACGGCTTCCGGCACCTCTTGTGATCCCGTGTCTCGCGACCTTCTTCTCATGATTCGGGTTCTAGCATCGACGCTTTTGAAATGGGGCATAGGCGAGCAGATCCTGTCGTTGGGATGAGGGTGAGGGTCTGGATCGCGCTGGGGACGATCTACGTCGTCTGGGGATCGACGTTCCTCGCGATCGCCATCGTCGTGCGCGATCTGCCGCCGTTCCTTTCGATGGGATTGCGCCACCTCGTTGCAGGCAGCGTGCTCTTCGGCTGGGTCTGGTGGCGGCGGGGCGGGAACCTCGACATCGGCCGGAGAGAGTGGGGTGCGGCCTTCGTCTTCGGCGGACTGCTATTCCTGGCCGGGCACGGCGGGCTCGCCTGGGCGCAGCAGGAGGTCCCCTCTGGAGTCGCGGCGCTGCTGGTCGGCACGATTCCGCTGTGGTTTGCACTCCTGGCCTGGCTCGCCCTCGGTGAGCGGCTCGGCGGGCGTGGTCTGGTCGGCCTCATGCTCGGCTTTGCCGGCCTAGCGCTCCTTGTCGATCCGTCGGGGCATGAAGGCGCGAAGCCGCTCGGCGCTCTCGTGATCGCCTTCGGCGCCTTCGCCTGGGCCGCGGGCTCGATCTGGTCGCGCCGCCTTCCGCTCCCGAGCGACACCCTCCTGTCGGCGGCAATGGCGATGCTGGCGGGAGGAACCCTGCTCGCTCTCGTCAGCGCCGGAACGGGCGAGCTCGACGACGCGCACTTCACGCCGGAGGCGCTGACGGCGATCGCATACATGGTCGTCGTTGGGTCGCTGATCGGCTTCAGCGCCTATGTCTGGCTGCTGAAGGTCTCGCCGGCGTCGACCGTCTCCACCTACGCATACGTGAATCCCGTGATCGCCGTCCTCCTCGGCTGGGCGTTCAACGACGAGGTGATCACGCGGCGAACCCTGATCGCCGGCGCGGCCATCGTCGTCGGCGTTGCCCTCATGGTCAGCCGCCCGGGGCAGGCGGAAGAGGCGCCTGCGGCCGAGCCCGCTCTCGCCGAGAAGTAGGCTCCGAAACCGGTGGAGCAGCCTCGGCCCGACATCGTCGACAGTCTCGCTCGGCTTACGCTCTTTGCTGATCTCAACAACGCGCAACTCGAGTCGATCGCGCATCGGTTCGACGAAGAGGTCTTTGCTGAGGGCGAGCGGATCCTCCGGACGGGTCTGAGCGGCGCCGGCCTGTATCTGATCATCGAAGGGGAGGCGCTGATCCGGATCGAAGGTCAGGTGCGCGCACGCTTCGGCCCGGGTGAGTTCTTCGGCGAGATCGGCGTTCTCCTGGGCGAGCCGCCGAACGCGGACGTCGAAGCCGCGACGCTCCTCCGCTGCCTGGAGATCCCGGGCGCCGAGGTCGAGCCCTTCCTGGTCGATTTCCCGCGGGTCATGTACCGGATGCTTCAGTCCGAGGCACGGAGGCTCCGCACGACGACCGAATGGAAAACGTAGACAGGCCGTTTCCGCCCGGGAAGTACGACGCCGTCGTGGTGGGCAGCGGGCCGGGCGGCCTCCAGACGAGCCACTGTCTGACCCAGCTCGGCGTGAGGCACGCCGTCATCTCACAGGACGAGGCGCCGGGCGGCATGTTCCGCCGTTTTCCGATCTTCGAGCGGTTGATCAGCTGGACGAAGCCCGACGCGCCGGTCGAGCGCGGCACGCGGGAGTACGAGTGGTACGACCACAACAGCCTGCTCGGAGACGCCGGCGCGCAGGCGCTCGCCCCCGAGTTCATGGATCGCACCTTCGACGTTCCCTCACGTGCGGAAATGGAGGCCGCCCTCGTCGCCTTCACAGAGCGCGCGGGCGTGCAAGTCCGCTACGGATGCCGGTGGACGGGCACGCGCCGCGATGACGACGGCGGATTCGTAGTCGAGACGGATGACGGCGAATACGGCTGCCGCTTCGCGGTCTTCGCGATCGGCGTCACCCAGCCCTGGATGCCGCCAATCCATGGCAGCGAGCTCGCCACGCACTACGTGGAGACCCGACCGGCGAGCAGCTATCGCGACAAGCGCGTCGTCATCATCGGGAAGCGCAACTCAGCCTTCGAGGTCGGCAACGGTCTGCTGCCGTGGGCCAAGGAGCTCGTGCTGGTGTCGCCACGACCAGTCCAGCTCGAGCTGCTCCCTCAGTCGCCGCTACGCCTCCGCTATCTCCAGCCCTACGAGGAGTACGTTCGCGGCGGCGCCGGCACCTACGTCGTCGACGCGGCGATCCAGCAGATCGAGCGCTCGAACGGCGGGCTTCGCGTGGTCGCCGAGGGGACGACCTGGCCCGGGCGGTTGGAGTTCGACGCCGACGACGTGATCCTCGCGACGGGGTTCAAGGCGCCGCTCCAGGACCTTCGTGAGCTCGGCCTCGCGACGGTCCTGAACGACCGCATACCCGCACTCACCCCGTTCTTCGAGAGCCTTTCGGCGCCGGGCCTCTTCTTCGCGGGCAACGTCACCGCGGGGTCGAGGGGCATTCGGAAGCACGGCGTCGGGCCCAACTCCACCTCCGTGAACGGCTTCCGCTACAACGCGCGGGTTCTGTCCGAGCACCTCGCCGAGCGGCTCGGGATCGAGCGGCGGCGGCCTCGGGTGAAACGAACCGACCTCGTCCCGTTCCTCCTTCGCGAGCTGTCCTGTGCGCCCGAGCTGTGGATACAGAAGACGTTCCTGGCGCGGGTGGTGTCAGTCTCCGAGGATGGTCTCCGCGATGAAGGCATCGTCCCGCTCGAGCACTTTCTCGACGCAGGGGGGCCGGATGCCGTCTGCGCTGCCATCGAGATGGATCCGAAAGCCGTGATCTATCCCGCGGTCTACGTGCGAAGGGGCGGGCGGATAACGGAGCACGAGCTGGCGACGCACCCCGTGCACGCCTTCCGGGGCCCCGAGTACACGCGCGAGGTCGAGGCGATCCTGGCCGCTGCGCGCTTCTAACGCGCCAGCGTGACCTTGCTGAGGCCGCGCGGGCGGTCGGGATCGAGGCCCCGTGCGCGCGCGAGCGCCCAGGCGAAGAGCTGGCCCGGCACGACGGAGAGGAGCGGCCCCAGCAGCCGAGAGCCCAGCTTCGGGAGCGGCAGACTGTAGGCGGCATCCGGGATCGCGTCGGCGGCGCTGCCGCTGGCGATGAGCGCGGCGCCGGCTTCGCGGGCTCGCTGGGCGGCGTCGACCACGGCCGGCAGCGTCTCGTCGTCCGAGGCGATAGCCCACACCGGGAACAGGGGATCGAGAGCCGCGACCGGCCCGTGGGCGAGATCCGTCGCCGTCAGCGGCTCCGCTGCGATCCGGGTCGTCTCCAGCAGCTTCAGAGCGATCTCGCGGGCCGTTGCGAACTCGGGGCCCCGGCCGATCACGAACATCCGGCCGGTGAATGCGAAGGAAGAGGCGATCGGCGCGACGCGATGCTCGAGCTCGGGCATGAAGTCCGTGAGCTCTTCCGCGACCACGCGGATGCTATTCGCGAACGGCTCGCCCCGGCCGGCGACATGCGACGCGAGAAGACCGAGCGCTGCGACCTGGTTCAGGTAGGTCTTCGTCGCGGCCACGGCCTGTTCGTGGCCGGCGGCGAGTGGCAGCACGGCCTCGGCAACGCGTGCGAGGTCGGATTCCGGGTCGTTCGTCAACGCAACCGTGAAGGCGCCGTTCGAACGAGCCCGGTCGAGGTAGGTGACGACGTCGGGGGTGCGCCCGGACTGCGAGAGACCGATTGCGGTCGATCCGGTCATGTCGAGGGTCGACCCGTAGTGGACGGTCAGTGAGATCGAGTCGCGGAACGCCGTCCACCGCGGCGCGAGGCCGAAGGCGTAGACCCCGTACGAGGCAGCGTTGTCCGAGGACCCGTGCCCCACCATCCGCACAGTCGAGGCTCCGCGCTTGCGCGCGAGCCTCGCAACCGCCGCGTAGTCCGGCTCGTACTCGAGCAGACGCAGGAGCGCCTGAGGCTGCTCGCGGATCTCCGCGAGGAACTGAGCGCCGGCGTCAGCCGGTTCCGAGCCGTCGGAGTCAGGCGACGACACGTTCCTGCCCTGCGACGAGGACACGCTCGATCTGAAGGTTGTCGTCGATCACGACGATGTCGGCGGGGCCGTCCGGGGCCAGCCGGCCGACGTCGGTCAGTCCCAGCACTCGGGCCGGGACCGTCGATGCCGCCCCCAGCGCCTCGGTCAGCGGCACTCCGAGGGCATGAAGGTTGCGAACCGCCTCGATCATCGTCAGGACGCTCCCGGCCAGCTGTCCGTCGGGGCCGCGGGCGACGCCGTCGCGAATCTTCACCTCGAATCCGCCGAGGCTGTAGGAGCCGTCTTGGACGCCCGCGCCCGACACCGCATCCGTGACGAGCGCGACGCGTCCGGCCGCAGCCGCCCAGATGAGGCGCGCCGTCTCGAGCGCCAGATGCACGCCGTCGAGGATGATCTGGACGATCACGTCCTCGCGGGCGAGAGCGGCGCCCGCGATTCCCGGATCGCGGTGGCGGAGCGGGCGCATGGCATTGAAGAGGTGCGTCACCGTGCCGACGCCCTGGTCGAAGGCCGCGTTCGCCTCCTCTGCCGTCGCGTCGGTGTGGCCGCAGGAAACGATGACGCCGCGCCGGAGCAGGAGGTCGATGAGGGAGCTCGCTCCCTCCAGCTCCGGCGCCAGCGTCATCAGACGGATCCGGCCTCCGGCGAGCAGGCGCTCGAGGAGGGCCGGATCGGGATCTCGACGCGCCAGGGGAGGATGCGTGCCGAGACGTCCTGGGGCCAGGAACGGCCCTTCGAGGTGGATTCCGAGGATGCGCGGGCCCGAATCCGTCTCGGGAACCTCGGCGACGGCGGCTAGCAGCTGATCCTCGGGCGAGGTGATGAAGGTGGGGAGGTACGCAGTCACGCCGGTTTCGAGCAGTGCCTCGCCCGCCCGGCGGTAGCCGTCCGCATCGGAGTCGAGGAAATCCACGCCGCCGAAGCCGTTGACCTGGAGATCGACGAGCCCGGGCGCGGCGATCCCGTGCCCGTTCTGGCTGGACGCGCCGAAGCGCACGATGCGCCCGTCGGCGATCTCGACGTCGCCGGGCAGGAGCCGGCCCTCGACGAGCGCCGCTTCGACTCCGAGCCTCATCGGCCCAGCGCCGTTCGGACGTTCCCGCCGGCGCCGCGGAGTCGTTCCCGCGCGGCCGGTGCGTCGACCCCGGCGAGGAGGCTGACGATCGCCACCTTCGCATCGCCGCCGGCTGCGTCAAGGGCCTCGTCGACTTCGTCGGACGGCGCACCGGTAGCGGTTCGGACGATCCTGTGGACGCGGGCGCGTAGCTTCTCGTTCTCGGCAGCGACGTCGACCATCAGGTTCCCGAAGGTCTTCCCCAGCCGGATCATCGAGATCGTCGAGATCGCGTTCAGGACGAGCTTCTGAGCCGTGCCTGCCTTCAACCGGGTCGATCCGGCGATGAACTCTGGACCGACGATGACGGCGATCTCCTGATCGGCGAGCCGGCCCAGCTCGGACCCTTCGCTGCAGACGAGCGCGACGGTGAAGGCGCATGCGTCGTTTGCCGCGTCGAGCGCGCCTAGTACGTACGGGGTTCGCCCGCTCGCGCTGAGTCCGACGGCGGCATCGGCGCCGGAGACCCCGACCTCACGGATGTCGGTCGCTCCGGCCTCGCGGTCGTCCTCGGCGGCCGTTCCCTCCGCCGTCACTGCGACAACCTGGCCTGGAGCTGTCGAGAAGGTGGTCTCGCACTCTTCGGCATCGAGCGCAGCAAGGCCGCCCGAAGTGCCGGCGCCCACGTAGACGAGCCGGCCGCCGCCTGCGAGCCGCTCGACGATCCCGTCGATCGCCTCGGCGATGGCGCCACGCGCCTCGCGAACGGCGCGCGGGACAGCCTCCTCGGTCGTGCTCATCAGCTCGACCAGCTCGGCCGTGGAGCGAAGCTCGTAGTTCGTGTCCGCTGCGCCGCCTGCCTCGGTGACGAGCTCGTCGAGGCTCTCGGGAGAATGAGTGCCGGCAGCGTCGTTCAAGTTCCGCCGAGTGTACGGGTCTGCAGGTCGGTGGTCAATACCAATCTTTTCAGATCGGTTCCCGAGTGGTATTGTCGGCCGTCACCGTGTCCGGGATCGTGGTCGAAGGCGTCAGCAAGGTCTTTCCGAACGGCTTCAGCGCGGTCCGCGACCTCAGCCTCACGATCGAGGACGGCGAGTTCATGGTGCTCGTGGGGGCCTCCGGTTGCGGAAAGACGACGCTGCTGCGCCTCATGGCCGGCCTCGAAGAGGCGACGCATGGCCGAATCCTCATCGGTGACAAGGACGTAACCGACCGCCCGCCGCGCCAGCGGGACGTCGCGATGGTCTTTCAGAGCTACGCGCTCTACCCGCACATGAGCGTGCGGCAGAACCTGGGCTACGGGCTGAAGGTCAGGCGAATCCCGAAGAAGGACGCGAAGCGGCGCGTGGAGGAGGTCGCGCAACTGCTGGGCCTCTCCGAGTTGCTCGACCGCAGGCCGGCCCAGCTCTCCGGAGGCCAGCGCCAGAGGGTCGCGATGGGGCGCGCGATCGTTCGCGAGCCCAAGGCATTCCTGATGGACGAGCCGCTGTCGAACCTCGACGCGAAGCTGCGCGTGGGGATGCGCGCGTCACTCGCCGAGTTGCACGCAAAGCTCGGAGTCACGACCGTTTACGTCACTCACGACCAGGTCGAGGCGATGACGCTCGGCCAGCGCGTGGCCGTGATGCGCGACGGGCGGATCCTCCAGGTCGACCGGCCCCAGAAGCTGTACGAGGAACCACAGGATCTCTTCGTCGCCGCTTTCATCGGCTCGCCGGCGATGAACCTGGTCGAAGCCCGGATTGGCGGCGACGAGGTCGCGTTCGGCCAGTATCACGTGCCCCTCGAGCCCAGCCGACTACCGAGGATGAGCCGTGACGTCGTGCTCGGAATCCGGCCCGAAGCCTTCGAAGATGCAGCGTTCGCTCCTTCCGGGCAGCCCACGATCGACGTGGACGTTGCCGTGCTCGAGGAGCTCGGCGCCGATTCTCACGTCCTTTTCCGAGTCGATGCGCCGCGCATCACCGCCGAGCTGCTGGAAGCCCGCGACGAGGCGACGCTACTTGCAGAGCCGAGCGCCCTCTTCAGCGCCCGGGTCGACCCCAAGACCCGCGGACGGGTCGGCGAGCCGCTTCGCCTGGCCGTCGACCCGTCTCGTTTCCATTTCTTCGACCCGGCATCGGGCAGGAGCCTCCTGCTCGGGAAGTCTCCAGCCGGGGCCCAAGAGCCAATGGCCTTGACCACTACGGCGGCCGAACGGTGACGAAGCAGAGCGAGACGCGCGAACGCGTGCTCGATCTGATCGAGCGTCTCGGCGTCGGCGAGGCGATCCCGTCGGAGCGCCAGCTCAGCGGCGAGCTCGGTGTCTCGCGGCTTACCGTACGGGCCGCGCTCGACGACCTCGTCCGGGAGGGCTACCTCCAGCGGCGACACGGCGCGGGGACGTTCGTCAGCGAGCCCAAGATCGCACAGGAGCTGACAATGACCTCGTTTACCGAGGACATGCGCCGGCGGGGCATGGCCCCGTCGAGCAAGACGCTCGAGCTCAAGACCGTGCCGGCGGGCGCCCGTCTTGGCCGGCTGCTCCATGTCTCCCCGTCGGAGCAGATCGTCCAAGTGAAGCGGCTTCGCTACGCCGACCGGGAGACGATGGCGATCGAGACGCTGCACGTTGCCGAGTCGGTCATCCCTGAGCTAACGGCGCGAGATCTCGAGGAGCACTCGTTCTATGAGCTGCTCGAGGAGCGGTTCGGAGTCGTCGTCGTGGGCGGGAGCCAGGCGATCGAGCCCACGGTGACGAACGAGGAGGAGTCAGCGGCGCTCGGTGTTCCACTGCACTCGCCGGCCTTTCTTTTCGAGCGTACGACCCGGTCGGCCGACGGGACGATCGTCGAGTATGTGCGGTCGATCTACCGCGGGGACCGATACCGTCTGGTCAGCGAGCTTACGCGCCCGCAGGAGGCGCGCCGCCCGGCCAGCGTGGCCGCTGCCAGCCGCTAGTTCACCACCTTGACACGGTCGCTGGTTTGTGCCAATCTCTCGCCCGTGGCCAACTGGTATGAACCAATTGGCGGCTATATTTTGAAGGCCCCGACCGGCCACGTTCCAGGGGAGCGGGTCCACAGCCGCCGCAACGCACTGGGGGTATCTCAATGAAACGACGGTCCGTCGGAGCCCTCGCGCTCGCTGCGGCGCTGCTCGTGTCAGCCGTGGCGGTGTCGGCGGGCTCCTCGAGCCCTGATCGCCAGCACGCGACGAAAGTCGTGATCTGGCTGCAGAACGACGCGGAGAACGGCTGGAAGGAGATGGTCACTGCCACGAACTCCGCGTTTACGGCGAAGCACAACGGCGTCGACGTCGATGTGCAGTACCAGGGGTGGGGCGACCACCTCACGAAGTTTGATGCGGCGCTGGCCGGTGGAACCGCGCCTGACGTCGTCGAGCTCGGAAACACCGAGACGACCCGCTACATGGCGGCCAAGCTCCTGCAAGACCTGACCACGCAGACGAAGAGCTTCCCGAACTCGAAGACGTGGCTCGGGGCGCTCAAGGCGTCGTGCACCTACAAGGGCCGCCTCTACTGTGTGCCGTACTACGCAGGCGCGAGGGCGGTCATCTACCGGAAGGACCAGTACAAGGCGGCGGGAGTCAAGTCGACGCCGAAGAGCCTGGCCCAGTTTGTGGCCGCCGGCCAGAAGCTGATGAAGAAATACGGGAAGCAGCGCAACTACTCGGCGCTCTACTTCCCGGGCCAGTACTGGTACGCAGGCCTGTCGTTCGTCTACGACTACGGCGGGAAGATCGCCGAGTTCAAGAACGGCAAGTGGAAGGGCACCCTCGACTCACCGCAGGCGATCCAGGGCCTGAACCAGGTGAAGAAGGTCGTCAAGGCCCTCTCCAAGGCGAACAAGACGACCGACGAGGCGAACCCGCAGCAGGCGCTCGTCTTCTCGAAGGGCCGCGTCGGATCGTTCATCGGCAACGGCTGGGAGTGGCCGTACGCACTTGACAAGAAGGTCGGCAACCCTTCGCTGGCCAAGAAGATCGGCGCGTACCCGATGCCGAGCCACATCGCCGGCAAGTTCATGCCGACGTTCCTCGGCGGCTCTGACGTCGCGGTGCCGGTGACGAGCAAGAACAAGTCGCTTGCCTATGACTGGATCCGGATCTTCACGAACAACGCGCAGATGCGCACGCTGGCGACCGTCGGGAAGCAGATCCCGAACACGACGACGCTGGCTTCGCTCAACGCCAAGAACCCGCAGCTGGCCGCGTTCGCGAACGCGTCGAAGTACAGCTGGTTCGTGCCCACAGCGCCGAACTGGGTCAAGGTCGAAAATGCCCGTGTGCTGAAGAACCTCTTCCAGGCGATCATCACCGGGCGCAAGAGCGTCCAGCAGGCTGCGAAGGACGCGAGCAACCAGATCACCAAGATCCTCAACCAGCCAGTGTCGTGAGCCGAGCGCCGGGAGGCGAAGCCGACTTCCCGGCCATGACGGCAACCGCCGCCGGGTCTCAGATCCGGCGGCGGCGCCGTTCTCTCGGCGGCACCGCCTTTCGGGCGTTCTCGCCGTATCTGCTCCTGGCGCCGGCGGCGCTCATCGTCGTCGCCGTCCTCGGCTACCCGATGTACTTCCTTACGCGCCTCTCGTTCGAGCAGTTCGGCCTGGCCGAGCTGATCACGAGGAAGGGCACGTGGGTCGGGGTCGACAACTACAGCCGGATCTTCCACGACCACCAGTTCTGGACCGTCCTTCTTCGCACGGTGGTCTTCACGGCGGTGAACGTCGGCTTGACGATGGTCTTGGGGACGCTGATCGCGTTGCTGCTGGTGAAGCTCGGCCAGTTCGTGCGCCTTCTGCTGATCTCGGGCCTCGTCCTCGTCTGGGCGACGCCCGTCCTTGTCGCCGTGAACATCTTCCGCTGGATGGTCGACTACGAGTTCGGCGTCCTCAACTGGACGCTGACCAAGCTCCACTTCGGCGATTTCTTGAACAAGGACTGGTGGACGAACCCGACGACCGGCTTCGCCGTGATCACGGCCACCGTCGTCTGGGCCGCGATCCCATTCGTTGCGATCACGGTCTACGCGGGCCTTTCACAGGTGCCGGCCGAGCTCGTCGAGGCCGCCGAGATCGACGGCGCCCGGCGCTGGCAGGTCTTCAAGGACATCACCTTCCCGCTGCTGCTGCCGATCTTCGTCATCCTCACGAGCCTCTCGATCATCTGGGACTTCACGGTCTTCAACCAGGTCTGGCTCATGCGCGGTAGCGAGCCGGAGGAGGATTACTGGCTCATGAGCGTCTACTCGTTCATCGAGGCGTTCAAGCTGGGCGAGTACGGCTTCGGCGCGGCGATCGCGGTCGTAATGGTCTGCACGATGTTCCTCGCGACGTTCGTCTACCTGCGCCAGATGGTGCGGACGGGGGAGACGCGGTGACTCGGGCGGTAGCCAACCGGAAGGTGGCGAGCCGGGTGGGCTACAACGCGCTTGGGCTGCTCGTGTTCGCGATCATGATCTTCCCGGTCTACTGGATGATCGCGACGGCGTTCAAGGAGGGCCCGAACATCCTGAGCGATACGCCGCAGTTCTTCCCGTCGCCGGTGACCCTTTCGAACTTCGACGACGCCATCCACCGGGCGTACTTCTGGGACGTCGTCAAGAACAGCATCATCATCGTCACCGTCGTCGTCGCCGTGTCGCTCGTCATCGGCTTCCTGGCCGCGCTCGCTCTGGCGAAGTTCCGCTTTTACGGCCGGGGCCTGTTCATCGTCGTGATCCTCGGTGTGCAGATGGTGCCGCTCAACGCGCTGATCATCCCGCTGTACATCGAGCTCAGCCGGGCCGGGCTGACCAACGCGCTGAGCGGCGTGATCATCACCTATCTCACGTTCGTGCTCCCGTTCACGGTTTGGACGCTCCGCGGGTTCATGCTCGGCATCCCGCGTGACCTCGAAGAGGCGGCGATGGTCGACGGAAGCACCCGATTCGGCGCGTTCGTCCGCATCCTGCTGCCGTTGATCGCACCGGGCCTCGTTGCGACGTCGATCTTCGCCTTCGTGGTCGCCTGGAACGAGTTCCTGATCGCGTACGTCTTTCTCAACGATCCGGAGAAGCAGACGTTGAACGTCTGGCTGGCGGGCTTCACCACGATGCGCGGCACCGACTGGGGTCCGCTGATGGCGGCAGCGACGCTGACAGCGCTGCCCCCGCTCATTTTCTTTTTGCTCATCCACCGGAGGATCGGGTTCGGATTGACCGCCGGCGCAGTGCGGGGGTGAGCGCAGAGCTCGAGCGGCTCGCCGCCGCCTCCATGCTCGCGGGCTTCCAGGGCGCCGCGATTCCCGATTGGCTCCGGCGCTGGCTCGACGCAGGGATCGGCGGGGTCGTCCTCTTCGCTTGGAACGTCGAGAGCCGCCCCCAGGTAGCGGAGCTGACCGCCGCGCTGCGATTGGACCGGGACAGCCTCCTGGTCGGGATCGACGAGGAAGGAGGCGATGTCACGCGCCTCGAGGCTTCGAGCGGGAGCTCCTACCCCGGGAACTGGGCGCTCGGCGCCGTGGACGATCTGGCGCTGACGGAGAGGGTGGCCGCTGCGATCGGTGTGGATCTCGCCGAGGTCGGCGTGAACCTGAACCTGGCGCCCGTTGCCGACGTGAACGTGGATCCGGTGAACCCGATCGTCGGGATTCGGTCGTTCGGCTCCGACGCCGGCCTCGTCGCGCGGCACGTCGCCGCGTTCGTCACGGGGCTCCAGAGCACCGGCGTTGCCGCCTGCGCGAAGCACTTCCCCGGCCACGGCGACACTCGGGAGGACTCACATCTCGAGCTCCCGAGCGTCGAGCGCGACGAGGATGCGATGGCGGCGATGCTCCTGCCGTTCCGAGCGGCTGTCGAGGCGGGAGTGCGAGCGGTCATGACAGCCCATGTCCGGATCCGGGGGCTGGACGAGGCACCGGCAACGCTGAGCAGGGCCGCGATCGGCGGACTTCTGCGTGAGGAGCTCGGCTTCACTGGCCTCGTCGTCACCGACGCGCTCGAGATGCGCGCCGTCAGCGAGACGGTCGGTGTAGAGGAGGGCGCTGTTCGCGCCCTCGAGGCGGGCGCTGACGCGCTGTGCCTCGGCGCAGAGCTCCGCCCGGAGGCGGTACACGCGGCCGTCGTCGACGCTGTCCAGACGGGCCGGCTCCCCGAGGAACGGCTGCGGGAAGCCGCGTCCCGCGTGCACGCCTTGTCAAGCCGCGTCCAGGGACTGTCCCTGGACGCGGCTACCGGAGACGTCGGCCTCGAGGCTGCCCGGCGGGCCCTGCTCGTCGACGGCGACGTGACGCTCGACCGGCCGGCGCTCGTCGTAGAGCTCCTGCCCGAGGCCTCGATCGCGGCCGGCGAGGCGAACCATGGCCTTGCCGACGCACTCGGGTCGGCGGAGCTCGTCCCGCTGCGCGGCGAGCCGCTCGACCCTCGAGCACTCGTCGAGGCGCACTACGGGCGCCAGGTCGTCGTCGTCCTCCGCGACGCACACCGCCACATCTGGCAGCGCCTGGCGGCGGCCGGGCTGCTGGACGCCGCCCCGGATGCAGTGCTCGTCGAGGTCGGCGTGCCGCTGTGGCATCCAGGCGGCGCGAACTACATGGCGACGCGAGGATCGGGCCGCGTCAACTTCGAAGCTGCGGCCGAGCGGCTCCAGCAAACCTAGCCGGCCGCCAGGATCGTCTGGAGGTACGCCAGGACGTCGGCGAGATCCTGACCGCTGACGAGGTTCGCAGGCATCACCCCGCCGCCGTTTTCGATCCTCGACCGGGCATCGGCGATCGTGATCGTGTTGCCGGCGAGCGGCGGGCCGACGCCGCCGCCCTGTCCGCCGTCGCCGTGGCAGCTCGCACAGTTCTCCGTGAAGAGCTCCTGGCCGTGGGCAGCGTCACCGGAGGCGGGCGGCGGGGCAGAGGAGGACGCCTCCTCCATCGCCGGGTGCAGCTGCGCGAGCACGAAGATCGTCCCGGAGACGACGACGAAGAGGATCGCCGGCAACACGATCAGGCGAACGCGCCGAGACATGCGTCGATCGTAATAAGGTCAGCGCGCGATGCTGCTCGCTAGCGTCGAGTCGGCCTACACGGATCTCGTGACGAGTGTTTTCTCGACGCCCATCGCCTTCAAGGCGTGGTTCGCGTCGGCGGCCGCGTTCTTCGCGATCGTGCAGGTCCTGACCGGCGCGAGGATCTTCGGGAAGCTGACCGGGATCGTCCCGGTTCCGCCACCCCGGGTGAACCGGATCCACCGCTGGTCGGGTCGGATTGCCGTCCTATTCACCCTCCCGGTCGCCTTCCACTGCGTCTTCATCCTCGGTTTCCACACCGATGACGCGCGCGTGCTCGCCCATTCGATCCTCGGCTCGTTCATCTACGGCGTCTTCGCGGTGAAGGTGTTCTTCGTGCGCGATCGCGACCATCCGCGCTGGGTGGTCCCGCTCGTCGGCGGGACGCTCTTCACGGTGCTCGCGCTGCTCTGGAGCACCTCGAGCCTCTGGTATTTCACGCAGGTTCGGTTCGGCTTCTGAGCGCGACCCCGCGCCTGGTCACCGGCGTGATCAGAAGTGCCACGACGACGGCGACCGCCGAGGCTGCGGCGCTGATCCAAAACGCGGTCGTGAACGCGGACTCCGCGGGGACGGAGGTGCCGGGGATCGTCTTCGCCGTCAGGATGGCCGCGCCGACCTGTCCTCCGATGACGCCGCCGACGGTCCGCATGAGCGTGTTCATGCCGGTCGCGACCCCGGTCTCCGTCGGGCGAACTGACTCGACGATGATGTTCGCCATCGCGGCGAAGGTCATGGGCAGCCCACCGCCGAGGACGAGCATGCCGATCACGATCTGCCACGGCTCCTCGTGCCACTCGGCGAGGAGCGCGAGCCCGAGGCCTCCGAGCGCCATCCCGATCGCGAGGGGCCACTTCGGCCCCCAGCGGGCGCCGAGGACACCGCTCAGCGGTCCGGTGAAGAACCCCGTCAGCGCCGCCGGGAGCAGGTAGAGGCCGGTCTTCGTGGCGGAAGCGCCGAAGCCGTAGTCCACGAGCGCGGCGACATCGGCCGGCAGCTCTCGCGGCAGCTGGAGGAGGCTCGGGACGAGCACGAAGGAGCCGAAGAGCGCGAAGCCGGCGATCAGTCCGGTGAGGTTGGCGAACAGGACCGGCCTGTTGGCGAGCATCCGCATGTCGACGAGCGGCTCCGGCACCCGCAGCTCGACGATTCCCCAGGTCAAGAGGAGAACTGCGGCGAGGCCTAAGAGCCCGAGGATCTCGCCGGACAACCAGCCTCGGTTCTCGCCTTCGGTGAGGGCAAGCAGGAGTGACAGCAGTCCCGCCGAGAGCAGGAGCGCGCCGGGCACGTCGAGCCGGGACGGGGTCTTGATCGGCGACTCGGGGACGAACAGGGCGACGAGGATCACCGCCGTCCCCACGCCGATCGCGCCGACGACGAACAGCCAGCGCCAGCCGAGGTTGTCGATCAGGACGCCGGAGAGCGACAGCCCCAGGCCGCCGCCGATGCCGAACACAGCCGAGACGACGCCGATTGCGGTGCCGACGCTCTCCGGCGGAAACTCGTCCTTGATGATCGAGAAGGAGAGCGGGAAGACGGCGGCGCCGCAACCCTGGATGATCCGACAGGCGATCAGCGCACCGATGTGCCACGCGAAGATCGCCGCGATGCTCCCGGCGAGGAAGATGCTCAAGCTGATCACGAGCATCCGTTCCTTCCCGTGCTGGTCGCCGAGCTTGCCGAACAGCGGCGTCGCGACTGATGCCGAGAGGAGGAAGCCGGTGAGCAGCCACGCGGCCCACGCCGCACTCGTGTCGAACTCGCGCTGCAGGACGGGCAGCGCCGGCACGATCATCGTCTGCTGCAACGCGAACGCGATGCCCGCGAACGTCAGGACGGCGAGGGTGACGTTGTGATGCTGGCGCGCGGGAGCCTCGGCCACGGGGCAGAGCCTAGGTGCTGGAGAATCCCGTCGACGATGAGCGCGGCTGAGCCCGCAATCCGGATCCGCGACCTCCGCGTCAGGCGCGGCGGCAAGCTCGTCCTGCCCGGGATCTCCCTGGAGATCCGCCGGGGGATGGTGACCGGCCTCCTCGGGCCGAGCGGCTCTGGGAAGTCGACTCTGATCCGAGCGATCGTGGGCGTCCAGATCGTCGAGAGGGGAGAAGTGGACGTGCTCGGGTCGCCCGCAGGCTCCAAGGAGCTCCGGCAGCGGGTCGGCTACGTGACCCAGGCGCCGTCCGTGTACGTCGACCTCACCGTGCGCGAGAATCTCCACTACTTCGCACGTGTGGTCGATGCGCCCGACGAGCGCGTAGACGAGGCGATCGGGACGGTGGCGCTCGGGGGCCAGACCGATCAGGTCGTCGGGACGCTCTCGGGTGGGGAGCGGTCACGGGTCTCGCTGGCGACGGCACTTCTCGGCCGGCCCGAGCTGCTCGTGCTCGACGAGCCGACCGTAGGCCTCGACCCGGTGCTACGCCGGGACCTCTGGAACACCTTTCACGAGCTTGCAGCCGCCGGGACGACGCTCCTCGTCTCCAGCCACGTGATGGACGAAGCCGACCGCTGCGACGACCTGATCCTGCTGCGGGACGGGGTCATCGTCGCGACCGGGTCGCCGGACGAGCTCCGAGACAGGACCGACGCCGACGATCTCGAGGATGCGTTCCTGGTCCTGGCGGAGGCCTCGTGAGCGCCCGTGTCACGCTGGCCACGGCCGGCCGGGTGCTTCGCCAGCTTCGTCGGGACCGGCGGACGCTGGCGCTCGTGCTCCTCGTGCCGCCGCTGCTCCTGACCTTGCTGAAGTACGTCTTCTACGGCCAGGAAGAGACGTTCAACCGAGTCGGGCCGCCGCTCGTCGGGATCTTCCCGTTCGTCACGATGTTCCTTGTCAGCTCGATCGCGATGCTGCGCGAGCGCACGGCCGGAACGCTCGAGCGGCTGATGTCGCTGCCGCTGGCGAAGCTCGACCTGCTCGTCGGCTACGGGCTGGCGTTTGCGCTGCTCGCCGTCGTTCAGGGCACGCTGGCGGCGACGGTCGGCTTCGGGCTGCTCGGCCTCGACGCCGCCGGCCCGATCTGGCTCGTCATCGTCCTGGCGGTCGCGAACGCGGTCCTCGGAATGGCGCTCGGCCTCTTCCTGAGCGCGTTTGCGCGGACGGAGTTCCAGGCCGTCCAGTTCATGCCTGCCTTTGTGCTCCCGCAGTTCCTGCTCGCCGGCCTGCTCGTTCCTCGCGATCAGATGGCTCGTGTGCTCGAGGCGGTTTCGGCGGTGCTGCCGATGACCTACGCGTACGACGCGCTGGCCCGCGCGACCGCCGATGATCTCGGGGGGCGTCTGGCGTTCGACGCGATCGTGATCGCCGGCTTCACCGTCCTCGCGCTCGTCCTCGGCGCGACGACGCTACGTCGCCGGACGCCCTAGGCCTCCCAGCACCATGCGTTGCAGGCGCCTGTCGAAGATGTCGAACAGCACCGTCGCGAGCCACACGATCACCGTGGCGAGGATCCAGTCGGTCACGCCCGTGATGTTGAGCCCGTCCGAGAGCAGGTCCGTGATCAGAAGGATGACGAACGTCGTTACGAGGGCGATGATCCCCAAGAGCGGGCGAATGCTCCTAGCCACGATCCAGATGAGAATCGGGCGAAGGATCAGCGAGAGGATGCTGAAGATGATGACCGCGAAGATGAACGAGGTTGCGTCGATCGTGACCCCGTCGAGGACCGCCGCTGCGATCAGGAGCGCGATCGCATTGGTGACAACGGCCAACCCGATCCGCACGAGCAAGCGCACGAGCGCAGCTTACGGCGCCGTGCGGCCGTTACGGCAAGGCGGACGAGTCCGCCGCCCCAGCGAACTCGCTGCGGCCTTCTGAAGGAGGACCGCTATTCGCGCCCCGACCCGCGCCGGCATGAGCGCCCGGATGCCGACGAGCGCCGCCTTGAAGAGCCGAGCGTAGAGCACGAGCGCGGCGGCGTAGGTGCCGAGGGCGCTGGGATGGAACCCATCTGGCCCGTAGAGGCCGAGCGCCGGCCTGCACCCCCAGGCGATCTGCCACGCGAGCCCTGCCGGGAAGAGGTCAGCCCGTGCCGCCGCAGCAGCTCGGCGGTACGACGCGATCACGTCTCGCAGCGCGCCGCGCCGGTAGGACTCCGGCCAGACCGTGAGGAGCGCCGGGCGTGTCCCAGCCGCTCGCGCTTCGTCGGCGAACCGTGAGGTCCACTCGCGCAGGTTGACCTGGCTCTCCGGCAGGGCGGACGGGCCCTGCTGCATGACGATGACGTCCCAGGTCCGCGACGCCAGCGCCGCTCGTGCATTGCCTTGCGCCCAGTGATCCTCGAGCGCGAAGCCGCCGAAGGCGATCGTCCGGTACCCGAGGCTCCGTCCCGTCGCCCGGGCGAGCCCGGCAACCACGGCCGGAAGGTCGTTCGTCGCCGTGAGGCTGTTGCCGACGAAGAGCACGCGAAGCGGCGGCCGTGTTTCGGCGTGCGCGCCATGGCCGCCAACCAGCGCAGCGATGGCAATCGCCGCGACGCCGATGACGCCGATTCGCGCTCTCATTCATGCGGTCTTACCACAACATTGCGGTAAATGAGCGCCTAGTCGGCTCGCGTCAACTCGTAACGAACTGCGTCCGTCGCGCCAGCGCGACGGCTTCGATCCGCGAGTGCACGCCGAGTGCTCGGAGAATGGCCCGGACGTGGTTGCGGACCGTCTCGATGCTCAGATGGAGCTCTTCCGCGATTTGGCGCGTCGAGCGGCCGTGCTCGAGGAGTCGCAGCACCTCCGCCTGGCGGGGAGTCAGCGCCGGGTGAGTCGGTCGTGCCTCCTCGACGTCGTTGCGAAGCTGACCGAAGACGCCGACCACGTGTCCGCCGCGTTGGAGCGGCACGGAGCTCACCTCGACGGACACTCGATCGCCGTGCCCGTCGAAGAGGACGACCTCGGCGTTCGTCACCGATGCCGTTCCGGCGACCTTCCGGGCGAAAAGCTCGCGGGCGCGCCGCCGATCCTCCGGCGCGCAGACCGATGTGAACTGCCGGCCGCGGACGTCGCCGACGACCTCGAGCGCCGCGGAGTTGATCCAGCGGATCACGCCGGAGGTATCGATGACGTAGCTGGGGACGTCGACCTGTTCCAGCGCCGCTTCGACGTCGCCGCCGATCGAGCGCAGCCCTGACATGCAACGAGTGTGCATCCGCCGATGCCCGCGGTCAAACGACGGGCGTTAGGGTCCGCATGTGGCGACGGTTCTCTGCGTGCTCTACGACGATCCAGTCGGCGGGTATCCGCCGAAATACGCTAGAGACGCAATCCCCGAGATCGAGCACTATCCCGGCGGGCAGACGACGCCAACCCCGGAACGCCTCGAGTTCACGCCGGGTGAGCTTCTCGGCAGCGTGTCAGGCGCGCTCGGCCTGAAGACGTTCCTCGAGGAGCGCGGGCATCGGCTGATCGTCACCTCCGACAAGGACGGTCCGGAGTCGGAGTTCGAACGGATGCTCCCCGAGGCGGACATCGTGATCTCGCAGCCCTTCTGGCCGGCCTACCTGACGGCCGAGCGCATCGCCAAGGCACCGAACCTGAAGCTGGCGTTGACCGCGGGAATCGGCTCCGACCACGTCGATCTTGAGGCCGCCATGAACCGTGGGATCACCGTCACCGAGGTGAGCTACAGCAACAGCATCAGCGTCGCCGAGCACGTCGTCATGCTGATCCTTTCCCTCGTCCGGAACTACCTACCGGCCCATCAGGTCGTGCTCGATGGTGGCTGGAACATCGCGGATTGCGTTTCGCGCTCGTACGACCTCGAGGGGATGCAGGTCGGCACCGTCGGAGCGGGCCGGATCGGGTCGGCGGTCCTGCGCCGGCTGAAGCCGTTCGACGTCGGCCTCCACTACACCGATCGGCACCGGCTTTCGGACGACGTCGAGAACGAGCTCGGAGTCATGTTTCACCCGGACGCCGAGTCCCTCGTCCAGGTGTGCGACGTGGTCACGATCAATGCGCCGCTACATCCGGAGACGGAGCATCTCTTCGACGCCGACCTGATCGCGAAGATGAAGCGCGGCGCCTATCTGGTCAACACCGCACGCGGGAAGATCTGCGACCGGCACGCGGTCGCGCAGGCATGCGAGAGCGGCCAGCTCGCGGGCTACGCCGGGGACGTGTGGTTCCCACAGCCCGCGCCGCGGGATCACCCGTGGCGGACGATGCGAAACCACGGGATGACGCCGCACACGTCCGGGACGAGCCTCTCTGCGCAGGCTCGGTATGCGGCGGGCGTCCGGGAGATCCTCGAGTGTTGGTTCGACGGCAGGCCGATCCGCGACGAGTACCTGATCGTCCAGGCCGGCGAGCTCGCGGGTGCCGGAGCGCACTCCTACAGCGCCGGCGACGCCACGGGCGGCTCGGAAGACGCCGAGCGCTTCAGCGCGCGCTAACGCGGCTCGAATAGCTCTACCGGGTTCCCGGCAGTGTCCTCGAGCACGATCTGCTTTCCGCCTGGGCCGATGACGATCTCGTTTCTGAACGTGAGTCCCGACTCCCGCAGTTGCTCGACCCTGGCTTCGAGGTCGTCGACCTGGATGACGAGACGGTTCCAGCCACCCGGTTCGGGCTGACGGCCGTCCGGCATCGGGCGGGCGGCAGAGCTTTCCGGCCCACTCAGCCAGAGGAGGAGATCCCCGGACGACACGATCGCGAACGCGCTCCCCATCCGCTGCTCGAGGGTGAAGCCGAGGTGCTCGTTGTAGAACGCAGCCGCGGCGTCCACGTCGTCGACCAGGTAGCGCACGGTCGCCATCTGTCGCCGACTCTATCGGTGGTGGCAGGATGCCCAGGTGGATCGCGAGCTCGCAATCCGCCTGCGCGGTGCCGTGAAGCGCTACGGGGAGATCACCGCAGTGGACGGTCTCAACCTCAGCGTCCCGGTCGGCACCTGCGTCGGACTGCTCGGCCCGAACGGCGCCGGAAAGTCGACCACGATGCGCTTGCTCACCGCTCAGTCGATCGCGGACGAGGGAGAGATCGAGGTGCTCGGGTTCCGTCTGCCCGAGGAGTCGAAGATGGCGCGCGCTCATTGCGGCGTCACTCCGCAGCTCGACAACCTGGACGTCACGCTCACCGTCGAGCAGAACCTGCTCGTCTTCTCGCACCTCTACCGGATTCCCCACTCGGAGCGGAAGGCCGCC
>JBKPGE010000007.1:0-1578 GCA_046729215.1 Actinomycetota bacterium
GCACTCCAATCCGATGGGAACGATCCACGGCGGAATCCTCTGCGACCTCGCCGACGCCGCTATGGGCATGGCGTTCTTCTCGACTCTCGAAGAGGGTGAGTCGTTCACGACGCTCGAGCTGAAGATCAACTACCTCCGCCCCTTCTGGACGGGTCTGCTGCTCGCCCATGGCAGCGTCCTTGCGCGCGGCAAGACGATCGGGCTGACCGAATGCCGCGTCGTCGACGACCGCGAGCGCCTGATCGCGCATGCGACCAGCACCTGCATGGCTCTGCGCGGAGGCGCCGCCGAGGGCCGGTAACTCCTGTAACAAGTTGTTACTTGGAGTGGGCCGCGGCCCACGGTTACGCACTCCGAGCGGCGGAGCGACCTAGTAACAACTTGTCACTTGGACTCTTGGTGCCCGCCGAGGACGCGGTCGATGAGGTACGCGTAGTCGGGGTCGGCCTCGGGGTTCCACCCGGCCACGAGGTGACGACGTTCGACCAGCTCTGCGGCGTCGGCATCCGAGTCGCGGAGCGCCCAAACCTGGAGTGAGCGCACGAGCTCCGCGAGCTGACGCCGGAAGTGGAGGGCGCCGAACGCCGGCTCCGCCATGGAGCGCCGCAGCCGCGCGGCGAGGTCGTCCGAGGCGCCCGCCCGCTGGACGGCAAGATCGACGGCGTCGAAGCGCTCCAGATCGCGCAAAACCTGGGCGCAAAGGACGTTGTGCGTCCCCTCCCAGCTCTCGAAGACGATCGCGTCCCGGTAGAGCCGCGGCAGCGGCGAGAAGTCCTCGATCGTCCCGTTGCCGCCGAGCGTCTCGATCCCGCGCTGCACGACCTGCGTCGCAGCGAGCGAGGTGACGAACTTGTTTCCGTTCACGAGCAGCCGGTGCCAGACGACGTCTTCGTCGCTCGCCGTGCCCTCGTCGATCCGCGCCACCAGGTCCGTCAGATGCATCGACGACGCGAACGCTGCGGCCTCTTCGCTCTTCATGACGGCCAGGTTCTCCCGGACGAGCGGGAACCGGTCGATCGGGCCTCCGAACGCCTCACGCTCCCGCGCGAACGCAGAAGCCTCCAGACACGCCCGCTTCATCAGTCCCGTCGAGCCGATCGAGTTCAGCCAGCGTGACGTGTTCAGCACACCAACAGCGGTCTTGAAACCGTCCTCCAGCGGCCCGAGCGGGTAGCCCACAGCGCCCTCGAACTCGATTTCCCCCGTGGCGAGCGCACGTGTCCCCAGCTTGTCCTTCAACCGCTGGATGCGAAAGCCGCCGCCCTCACGGGGAACCAGGAAGCAGCCGATTCCGCTCGTCCCGTCCGGAGCGCCCCGCGGTCGCGCCGTCACCACGAACTGGTCCGCATCGGCCACGGAGCAGAACCACTTCTCGCCATGGAGCCGCCACACGTCGCCGTCCGGAACGGCCTCCACCCGGTTCGCGCCGACGTCCGAGCCCCCGTGCCGCTCGGTCAGGAACTGCGCGCCGCGCTGCGCACGGTCGTAGTCGGTCTCGAGCAGCGGCGGCAGGAAGCGGTCGCGCAGCTGATCCGAAGCCTTCGTCCGCAGTGCACGCACCAGCCCGGCCGTGCAGAC
>JBKPGE010000008.1:0-4800 GCA_046729215.1 Actinomycetota bacterium
CGGCAAGGTCGAGAAGATCACGACGCGGCTAAGCAATGAGAGCGCCAAACAAGAGGCCGCCGCGTGACCTGATCAGCTCTGCTCTTCAGCCTCGCGTTGTTGCTCCGGCGCTGCTCTCACCTCCACGCGGCCCGACCACAGCACGTAGACGAGCGGCACCAGCGCGGCCGAGACGGCGAGTGCGAAGAGGAACGCGCCTGCGGACGGCCCGATCTCCGGCTGGTAGAGGATCGAAGGGGGAAACAGCTTCACGACCGGGATCGTCGTGATGCTGAGGAGGAACTGGAGCACTGAGGCGCCGATGCTGATGGGCGTGACCTCCCTCTCCTGACCGCCCCAGCGGACCACGAACTGGACGACGTCGAGATCGGGCCGCGCGACTCCCGCTCGCGCGAGCACGGCGGAGATCGCGAGCACCCACCAGGCGAGGGCGAGGACGAACGGCACGAGGGCAGCGGTCGCGGGACCGACACCCTCCTGCCAGGCGGCGAGAACGATACAGACGAGCCCGGCAGCCGAACGCGCGAGACCGCCCCAATGCGGCAGCAGCAAGGCCGACGCCGCAAGCGAAACGTCCGTGCGTTCGCTCGTTTGCAGCTCGGCGATCGGGAGCCGCCAGATGTTCGGCGAGATGACGTTCGCCAACCCGGACGCCGCCTCGATCACTCCGAACACGCCGATGAACTGCCAGCGTGACCATGGCGCGAGCCCGCCGAGCGCGGCTGCCGTGACGATGACGCCGACGAGATTGACGAACGTGAGCAGGAAGACGAGGGCCAGGCCTCGGAAGGCCCGCCCGGATCCCTGCTTTGCCTGTGTGTCGCGTGGTCGTCGGTTCAGCGTGCGGCGCTCCGGCCGGTGGAGGGAGCTTTTCCATACAACCCGCGGCCAAAACGGAGCGGCGCAGGAGTCGAACCTACCCAGCCGTGGGCTACACGACCTCACCGATTTTGAAGACCGGTTGGGCCACCGGGCCCGTGCCGCTCCGCGGCGACTCTATCCGCGGGCTCGGCGTCTGAGCACTCGCTCCTCGCCCTGCCGGCGCGTCACGCCGTCGGAGTCGAATCGCTCAAGCAGTAGCTGCGCCGGCTTGCGGGATATGCCCAGCAGGTCTCGAAACCGGGCCAGCCGGATTGACCCCACGCGCGTGCACTCGGCCACGAGCGCCTCGCGCGCGGCTTCGTAGGCGTCGACCGAGATCGCCCGCCCGTTGCCGAGCCGGACCAGCCGCCTCTCACCCTCGAGGTGGCGGCCGAGCTCCGCGTCTGCCAGCTCGACACCGCTCGGCCCGGCGCGTTCCAGCTCATCGGCAAGGCGGGCGGCTTCCTCGGCGCGGCCGCCGAGCGTGGGGCCCTTGCCCGCGAGGTACGCCTTCCCGTTGCGCAGTTCGACGCCGAGCAACGGGAGCGCGGCTGCGGTCCAGTCCCGCTGCGGCAGCAGCTCAGCGGTTACAACGCCCGGATCGAGCGCCCCCGACTCGAGCCGCTCCTCGAGCCGCGTCCGGACCGACGCCCTGAGCTCCTCGAGCCAGTCAGGCCGGAAGTACCAGTTGTCGGAGTGCACGAGCCCGCGAAGGCCCTCCTCGAGCTCCGCCGGCGGCAGGACTCCGCGTGCCCGCAGCGAGTCGGCCGTCTGCGGCTCATGCGTCAACTCCCTCGCGATCGATACCGGATCACCTCCCCTCAACAGCTCGAGCCGTTGCGGATCGAGCCTTTGCGGCGGAGCGGGGTCGAGGACGATCGCGCCTCCTACCGTCGTTCCTGCTCGGAGAACGATCCGATCTCCCCGAGCCGCGACCACGGCCTCGCTCAACCTCAGTTGAGCATAGTTGCCGCTTCGGACAACACGAGCAGACATGCTCGCCGAGCCGAGATGAACCGTCACGCCGGCCGGGACCCCGTCGCCCTCGAGAACGACGTCGACGCGGTAGCCGGCCGGATACGCGCCAGGCTCGACCAGCGCGTCGCCGCGACGCAAGTCCCCGCGCGCGACACCGGGTAGTGCAACAGCGACCCGTTGGCCGGCCTCCGCGCGCACCACGGGAGCGTCGTGCACCTCAACGGCGCGGATCCGCACGTCGCGCCCGGCAGGCTCCAATCGCAGTGTCTCGCCCGCCGCAACCGATCCCGACCAGAGCGTTCCGGTGACAACGGTGCCAGTGCCCGTGATCGTGAACGCCCGGTCGATCCAGAGGCGCGTCGGCAGCCCCGAGTCACGGCGCGTCACGGAGTCGGCCGCCCGCCCGATCGCAGTACGAAGCTGGTCCAAGCCACGCCCAGTCTTGGCGCTCACTGCGACGACCTCCGCGCCGGGCACGAGCTCCCTTGCCTCGACGACGGCCTGTTGGAGACGATCGTCCGAGACCGCGTCCGCCTTAGTCGCCGCTACCACCCCGCGGTCGATGCCGAGGAGTCCGAGAATCTTCAGATGCTCATGGGTCTGCGCCCGCGGTCCTTCGCCAGCCTCGACCACGAGTAGAAACAGGTCGATCCCGCTCGCTCCGGCGACCATGTTGCGCACGAAGCGCTCATGGCCGGGAACGTCGATCAGCGACAGCCGTCGACCGTCCTCGAGCTCGAGCGGGGCGTAACCAAGATCGATCGAGAGGCCGCGCCGTCGCTCCTCCGGTAGACGGTCGGTGTCCTTACCCGTCAGTGCCCGGACGAGCCAGGTCTTGCCGTGATCGACGTGCCCGGCGGTTCCTACCGTGAGCGGCATCTCGCCTCGATCAGCCCGTCCTTGAGCTGAATCGGCTCGAACCCGCCGGCTTCGAGGAGCGTGCGCCACTGGTCTTCACTCCGTTCGCGCCCGTGAAAGAGGGCAAGCATCAGCAGGTCGAGCCACTTCGCGCCGTCCGGCTCGTTCCCGGCTGGAACGACCGACTCCACGAGGAGCAGGCGGGCGTTCTCCGGAGCCGCGGCCCGAATCGTGCGCAGGATCGCCGTCGCGCGCTCGTCGTCCCAGTTGTGGAGGATCATCGAGAGGACGTAGACGTTGCCGCGTGGCACCTCCTCGAAGAAGTCGCCCGGCATGAACTCGATTCCGGACTGCTCCAGCTCCGCCTCGTCGCGGTTCGTTTCCGGGAGGTCGAAGACGACGCCCCGGAGTCCCGGCTGACGTCGGATCAGTTGGACGAGTAGCGAGCCGTTGCCTCCTCCCACGTCGACCACGAGCTCGTCGCCGAGCCAGCCCGCGCTTTGAAGTCGTTCGACCCTCGACTCGGAGCCCTGTTCCATCGCGCGGTCGAACGCGGCGCGCGCCTTCGGATTCTGCGCGAGCCACTCCCAGAATCCCACGCCGAAAACACGCTCGAATGCGGGCTCGCCGGCCTCTGCGGTCAGCTCGCCGGCTGCTCGGTGCCACGGGCCGCCGAAGAGTGAGGCGAAATCACCCCAGCCGCTCCCTCTGCGAAGCATCTCAGACGTCTCTGTGTTCTCGAAGACGCCCGGCTCGGTCTCGCTGAACACGCCGTCGCTCGCCAGCGCCCGGAGCACACGCTGAAGTGCGTCGGGGTCGGCGCCGGTCGCGTCGGCAAGCTCCGTAACCGGTCGCGGGCCGTCGCCGAGCGCGTCGGCGATCCCGAGCTCGGCAACGATCCCGAGCGCTCGGGTGGCAAGTGCGCCGCGGAGAAGATCCCAAACGCTCGACTGGGGAGCCTTGGCTGTCACCGCGCCGCTCGCACAGCCTTTGCGACGTCATCGACTTCCGAGTCGGCAAGCGTCCGGCAGTCGAGCAGCAGGCGACCGTCGCGGACGATCCCGACCACCGCCGGGTCGCCGGCTCGCAGGCGAGCTCCAAGCTCCTCCTCGACGGCACATGCAAAGCTCGGAAGCTCGGTGAGCGGCAGCGCCCCGCCGCCCACGCGGCCGACGGTCTCCTCAAGGACGCCGCCGACCAACCCCGCCAGCCGCTCGGCCCGCGCGCGAACCTCACTCCCCGGCTCGACGAGCATCCGCAGAACCGGAACCTCGCGAAGCGGCCGGCCGGGCTCCTGATACAGCGCGAGCGTCCCTTCGAGCGCCGCGAGCGTGAGCTTGTCTGCGCGAAGTGCGCGCTGAAGCGGATGGTGGCGCAGTCGCTCGATCAGGTCGTCGCGGCCGACCACGATTCCGGCCTGTGGCCCCCCGAGCAACTTGTCCCCTGAGAAGCAGACGAGGTCGGCGCCCGCCTCGAGGCTCTCGCGTACCGACGGCTCGTCGGGCACATCGGCCAGAGCGCCGGAGCCGAGGTCATCAACGAGCGGGATCCCGTGGCGCCGCGCCACGCCAGCGAGCTCCTCCACCGTCGGCAGCTCGGTGAATCCGACGACACGGAAGTTCGACTGGTGAACACGGAGAAGGAGCGCGGTCTCCGGTCCGACCGCCCGTTCGTAGTCCGCCGAACGGGTCCGGTTTGTCGTGCCGACCTCCACGAGACGAGCACCGGATCGGGCCAACACGTCGGGGATCCGGAACCCGTCGCCGATCTCAATCAGCTCGCCGCGCGAGACAAGCACGTCGCGACCCTCGCCGAGCGCGGCAAGCGCCAGCAGCACGGCGGCCGCGTTGTTGTTCACGACCAGCGAGGCCTCGGCGCCGGTCAGCCTGCGCAGGATTCCCGCGACGTGGTCCTGGCGCGACCCGCGCGCGCCTTCGTCCAGGTCGTATTCGAGGTTGGAGTAGCCGGCCGCCGCCTCGCGCACGCGCTCGAGCGCCTCCTCGGCCAGCGGCGCGCGACCGAGGTTCGTGTGGACGACGACACCGGTCGCGTTGAGGACGCGCCGCAGTCGCGGCGCCGCGATCACCCCGGCCAGCGCAATCG
>JBKPGE010000009.1:0-36509 GCA_046729215.1 Actinomycetota bacterium
CGGCGATCGCCGCCGTCACGGCGCGGAGGACGCTCCTCACGCGGGCGCTCCGGCGCGTTCTTGGCTCGCTCGATCAGCTCCTCGGGCTGGACGAGCGCTCCGTTCTCGTGCTTCGCGACGAGCTTGAGCCCGATTCGGCCACGATCCTTGTCGACCTCCTGGACGACTACGTCCAGGACGTCGCCGCGGTTGATCACGTCCTCGATGTGGCCGACGCGGCCCGGGCCGACGTTCGAGACGTGCAGGAGGCCGTCCGTGCCCTTCTTGAGCTCCACGAAGGCGCCGAACTGCGTCGTCTTCACGACCTTGCCGGTGTAGGTGTCCCCCACCTCGGGCTCCTTCGTGAGGTCGTTGATCGCGTTCATCGCCGCCTCGGCCTTGTCGCCCTCGGTGGCGTAGATGAGGATCGTGCCGTCCTCCTCGATGTCGATCTGGACGTCGTAGTCGCCCTCGAGCGCGCGGATCGTCTCACCGCCCTTCCCGATGACCATCCCGATGAACTCGGGGTTGATCTTGATCGTGGAGATGCGCGGCGCGTGACCTCGGAGCTCCGTACGGGGCTCCGGAAGTGCCTCTGCCATCTTGTCGAGGATGAACTCCCGCGCCCGCTTCGCCTGCTCGAGCGCCGAGCGCATGATCTCCTGGGTGACGCCGGTGATCTTGATGTCCATCTGGAGTGCCGTAAGGCCCCCGCGGGTGCCGGCGACCTTGAAGTCCATGTCGCCGAGGTGGTCCTCCGCGCCCTGGATGTCAGTCAGGATCACGTAGTCGTCGCCTTCCTTCACGAGGCCCATGGCGATGCCGCCCACCGGCGCCTTGATCGGCACGCCGGCGTCCATGAGCGCCAGCGTCGAGCCACACACCGAGCCCATCGAGGACGAGCCGTTCGACTCGAGCGTCTCCGAGACGATGCGAATGGTGTACGGAAACTGGTCCGAGCTGGGGATGATCGGCTCCAAAGCCCGCTGCGCCAATGCACCGTGGCCGATGTCACGACGCTTCGGCCCCCGCATGAATCCGGTCTCACCGACCGAGTAGGGCGGGAAGTTGTAGTGGTGCATGAACCGGCGCTCCTGCTCGAGGGAGAGGTCGTCGATGCGCTGACCCTCCTTGGCGGTGCCGAGCGTGAGGAGCGAGAGGATCTGCGTCTGCCCGCGCGTGAAGAGCGCAGAGCCGTGCGTTCTGGGCGCGATCCCCACCTCGCACTCGATCGGGCGGATCTCGTCGGCGGTGCGCCCATCGGGCCGCACCTTGTCGACAGCGATCTTGCGCCGGACGAGCTCCTTGTAAATCGCCTCCGCGGCGCGCTTGACGAACTGGCGGGTAAGAGCGTCCTTGACGACCGGCGGATCGCCGTCGACCGTCGCCGGCCCCACCGGGAACGAAAGCTCGCTCGTCTCCACGATCCGGTCGAAGAGCAGATGCCGCTTCGCCGAGCGCAGCTCCTTGGAGTCCTGCTCCGCGTCCGTCAGCTCCCGCAAGTCCTCTTCGAACTGCTCCCGCACCGGGCCCTCGACGGCGACCACCCGCTCGCGGTCGAGGATCATGTCCAGGCTCGACTTGTACTGAATCTGCTTGACGATGTCGTCCTCCGTCGAGGTCATGTCGATGGACGGGGTCTCCTCGCCGAGGATCTCGTCCACGGTCGCGGCCGCCTCGCGCAGGCCGTCCTCCATGATCCGCTCGCGAATCCGACCGCCGTAGCGGTGCTGCAGCTCCTCCGTGAGCTCGGCGTCGAGCCACTTCGGCTTACCGGCCTGCTCGCGCAGCTGCTCTTGAGCCTCGCAGATGCGGATGATCTCGGCGTGCGCCCGCTCGAGTGCCTCGAGCATGACGTCCTCCGGGATCTCGTCTCCGCCGGCCTCGACCATCGTCAGGCCTTCCCTCGTTCCGACGACCACGAGGTCGAGAGTGCTCTGCTCCTCGCTCTCCTGCAACGTCGGGTTGAGGACGAGCTCGCCATCGACCTGGCCGATGCGGACTGCGCCGACCGGGCCCATGAAGGGCAGCGGCGAGATCATCAGCGCCGCCGAGGCGCCGTTGATGCAGAGGATGTCGTGCGGGGTGACCATGTCCGCGGAGAGGACGGTGCAGATCAGCTGCACCTCGTTCTTGAAGCCCTTCGGCCAGAGCGGCCGGATCGGGCGGTCGATCATCCGGGCAGTCAGGATCGCCCGCTCCGTGGGGCGCCCCTCGCGCTTGAAGAAGCCGCCGGGGATCTTCCCGGCGGCGTACATGCGCTCCTCGACGTCGACGGTGAGCGGGAAGAAGTCCGCACCCTCACGGGCCTCCATCCGGCCCTGCGCCGTCGAAAGCACCATCGTCTCGCCCGAGCGGGCGACGACGGCACCGTCGGACTGCTTGGCGAGCTTGCCGGTCTCGAAAGTGATCTCTTGCCCACCGATCTCGACGGAGACCGAGGTGGGACCTGCTACTGCGATGCTCATTGTTCCTCCACTCTTCGTGGAGAGTGGAGGTTTGGGTCAGGGCCGCTCCCGACCCTCGCCCAAACTTCCACCCTCCTGCTTCGGGCCTGGACTATCGCCTGAGGCCCAGCTCCTTGATCAATCCCCTGTAACCCTCGAGATCTTTGCGCTGTAGGTAGTTCAGGAGCCGGCGGCGACGGCCGACGAGCTTGAGCAGCCCGCGGCGCGAGTAATGGTCCTTCGCGTGCGTCCGGAGGTGCTCGGTCAGCTCGTTGATGCGCGCTGTGAGCAGCGCGATCTGCACCTGCGCAGAGCCGGTGTCGGCCTCTCCGCGGCCGTGCTTGCCGATGATTTCCTGTTTCGCTTCCTTGCTGAGGGTCATTGAGCCTCCTTCACACAACGAATCCGCAGTTCCCGCCATTCATGCGGAAGCGGCATGAACAGCCGGATCTGCGGGCCGCGATAGGGTAGCAGCCGCCCAGTGCCCCATCCAGCAGTGAAGCCGGTTTCGAGCGACGAGCTGGCTGACTCCGCCGGCGAAGCACGCGAGCGCTGGAGCATCCCGGCGATTGCGGTCGGGCTGCTGAGGGACGGCGCCACTGTGACCGCAGGCGTCGGCGCGGCGCCGGACGATGTTTTCCGGATCGCGTCCATCACGAAGCCGTTCGTGGCAACGCTCGCACACGAGCTTGTTGACCTGGACGCACCGCCGCCGGGGTCACGGGTCGCGGCGACCGTGCGGCAGCTGCTGAGCCACCAAGGCGGGCTCGCATGCGAATGGCCGGGCTCGCTCGAGGAGTTCGGCGATGGCGACGAGGCCCTGCAGCGGGTTGCGGCCGGCGAGCCTCGCCTACTCCCGTTCGGCCCGGGCGAGCTCTTCTCGTACTCGAACGTCGGCTTTTGGCTCGTCGGTGCGGCGATCGCTCAGGCGTCCGGCACGACGTTCGAAGAGGCGATGCAGACGCGGTTGCTCGACTCACTCCCCGTGGGCTCCACGGGGTTCGAGGCCAGGACACCAGTGCCCGGCTACGTTCAGGTCGCGCCGGGCGCCGACGAGCACCGGCGGTTCGACGGCGCCTATCCACGGGTGCGACGTCCTTCCGGCGGGCTTCTCGCCTCCGTCGGGGATCTGTTGCGCTTCGCGGAGTCCCAGTTCGAGCGGCGCGACCTCCAGCGTCCGCTCATCTCGGGCCCTGGTTTCGAGCACGGCCTCGGCTGGTTTCTGCGGAAGCGCGGGGGACGCCGTTCGGTGGAGCACCCGGGCTCCGCGGCGGGATACCAGTCGCTGCTTGTCCTCATTCCGGAGGAGCGCGTCGCCTTCGCCGCGCTGACGAACTCGTCGCGCGGCCTCGCGGCGATCATCGATGTGCTCGAGCGGCTGGGGCTCGCGACCGACACGCCGGAGGAGGTTCAAATGACCCGCGATCAGCTCGGCGAGTTCGTGGGTCGCTACGAGGCGCCGGGGGTGCGGCTCGAGCTCTCACCGGATGACGACCGGCTGCGCCTCGACTACAGCGAGAAGGATCCCTTCCGGCGCGAGTGGGACGTGTACCCGCCGTATCGGCTGCGGCCGGTGGGCGAGCGGGAGTTCGAGCTCGTCGACGGCGAGTGGCGAGGCCAGTGGCTCGGCTTCCCGCGTGAGGGCGTCGTTTCCTTCGGGATCGCTGCGCAGCGAGTCCGGTGAGGGCGGCCGTCGCCGCCGGACATCCGGCGACCGTCGACGTTGGGATCGAGATCCTCGAGGACGGCGGGAACGCCGCCGACGCGGCTGTTGCCGCATCGCTGGCCTCCTGCGTGGCCGAAACGGTCATGACCGGCCTGCTCGGCGGCGGCCACGCGGCGGTCTTCTGGGACGGCGAGGTGCGGATGCTCGATTTCTTCTGCGCCGTGCCCGGGCTCGGTGAGGAGCGCCGCGAGGTCGAGCTCGTGGAGCTCCAGGTGCCGTTCGGCACGGAGCTCATCCACTATGCGGTGGGAGTCGGTTCTTGCGCGGTTCCGGGGGTCCTTCCCGGACTGGGCGAGCTTTGGCGTGCTCACGGAAGCCTGTCGTGGCCGCGTCTCGTCGAGCCGGCGCTGCGACTCGCACACGATGGCGTCGAGATGCTCCCGGCGCATGCTGCTTGCCTCGCGATGCTCGCGCCGGTCATGACGATGCGCGAGGGCGAGCGGATCTACTCGCCGGCTGGTCGGGTGCTCGAGACAGGCGATCGGCTGGATCAGCCAGGGCTCGTTCACGCCCTCGAGCTCGTTGCCGACGAGGGCGCTGAGAGCCCGACGCTGCAGGGCTCGCTGGTGGAGCTGATGCGCGATCGCGGCGGCCTCGTCACTCGTGAGGATCTCTCGTCGTACCGGGCCGAGTGGCGCGAGCCCGTGACGATCGAGCGGCGCGGGATTCGGCTCAGGTCACGGGCTGCCCTGATGAGCCCGCTGCCCGTGCTCGCCGGCTTGCAGGGGACCGATCCCGTCGCGCTTGCACGTGCGCTCCATGCGGATGAGCACCGGGGAGACACGACCAACCTGACCGTCGTGGATGGTGACGGCAACGCGGTTGTGTTGACGACAAGCCTGGGCCTGGGCTCGGGCGACTGGCTCCCTGGTCTCGACATGCACCTGAACAGCATGCTCGGCGAGGCCGACCTTCTCGTGGGCGAGCTCGCCCCGGGCGAGCGGATGGCGAGCATGATGTCGCCGACATTGGGAGTGGACGACGATGGCCTGACGTTGGCAATCGGCGCGGCCGGAGGGACGAGGCTGCGAAGCGCCCTCGTCCAGGTCATCGCGGGTGTTCTCGACGAAGGATTGAGCCCGGCCGATGCCGTTGATCGGCCTCGTCTCCACCCCACGCAAAGTGTCGTCCAGTTGGAGCCCGGCTTTTCGGACGACGTCCCGGAAGCGCTGCAAGCGGCCGGTTTCACCGTTCGCGAGTGGCCTGACCGTCATCACTATTTCGGCGGCGTGAGCCTGATCAACCGGTTCGGCGCTGCAGGCGACCCGCGACGAAGCGGCGCTGCAGCCCACCCGGCCTGAAGGGCTCACCATATGGCACCCAGCCGAGGTAGCCGCACGCCGGACATCCCGGGTTCGCAAAGAGAGTGCCGCCTCCGGCCGGCTTCGCATACGCGCTGCCGCACGCCAGACAACGGACGCGCTCGAGGCGCCACCTAGTAACTCGCATGCCGATGAAGATGCCGCAACGAGCGAGAACTTGCGGTGTCGCAGGCAGACGACTCCAGCGATAAGGCTCAGGCTGGCGGGTGGGCTAGCTTTGCGGCCTCCACATCTCGGCCGATCTGGTCGATGAGCTCCTGCTCCGAGGCGAACGCGCGCTCGTCCCGTAGCCGCCGCCACAGCTCGATCACGAGCCGCTTGCCGTAGAGATCGCCCTCGAAATCGAGCAGAAAGGCCTCCACCCGGCGCTCTTCTCCGCCGTAGTGCGGGTTGACGCCGATGGAGATCGCCGCCCGATTTCCTTCGGCCTGCCCGGCATAGATGCCATGGGCCGGGACGAGCAGATCGCCCGGAACCGCCAGATTCGCCGTCGGATAGCCCAGCGTGCCGCCGCGCGCGTCGCCCGCGACAACCGTGCCCTCGACCTCCGGCGGTCGCCCGAGCAGCTGCGCCGCGCCCTGAATCCCCCCGGCGGCAAGGAGCTGCCGGATCCGGCTGGATGAGATCCCCTCGACGATCTGCACCGAGCGGACGTCGAAGCCGAGCTCGGCAAGGGTATCCAGATCCCCGGAGCGGCTCCGCCCGAAGCGGAAGTTCTCGCCGGCGGCGATCACGGTCGCCCCGAGCGGCCGCAGCACCGACTCGGCGAACTCTTCCGCCGTTTTCAGCGCCAGATCGGAAGTGAACGGAACGACCAGCGTGTCGTCCACACCCAGTCCCCGGAGCAGCTCGAGTCGCCGCTCCAGCGTCGTGAGCAGCTCGACCCGGTTCCCGAGCGCCGTCCTCGGATGCGGATCGAAGGTCACGACCGTGGTGGGCAGCCCAGCCGCCTGCGCCGCCTCGACCACACGACGATGCCCCCGATGAACACCGTCGAACGTGCCCACTGCGACCGAGCGTGCCTGAGTCACAACGCGGCCAGCGCGTCCTCGGGCGAGATGATTTGCGCCATGTCCGCGTCCTCCACGTGGAACGGCCCCACCTCGGTACGACGCAGCGTCCGGCAGTGACCGCCTATCTCGTCTGCAATCGAGCGCACGTAGGTGCCCGAGCCGACAAGAAGGTCGAGGACGGCGCTACGTCCGTCGTAGGAAACGAGGTCGAGTGAGTGGATCGTCGAGCGTCGGAGCGGCATCTCGACCTCCTCCCCGCGCCGGTGCAGGCGGTATGCGCGCTCGCCGCCGACCTTCACGGCCGAGGCCGCCGGCACCCGCAACTCGACCTCGCCGCGCAGAGCGGCAAGGCGTCGTTCGAGCTCCTCCGGCGATGGCGGCTCGCGCTCTTCGAGCACCTTTCCCTCGGGATCGCCGGTCGTCGTTCGCCCAGACAGGTCGACCTCCGTCACATAGCGCTTGTCGAGGCCGACGAAGCGCTGCGCCAGCTTCGTCGAGCGACCGAGGAGCACGAGAAGAAGGCCTGTCGCAAACGGATCCAGCGTGCCCGCATGGCCGGCGCGCGCACCGGTCCGCTCCCGAAGATCCCGGACCAGGGCGAACGACGACGGTCCTGCCGGCTTGTCCACAAGGACAAGCCCCGAAGGATCAAGCCCGCGCGGAGGCACGTGCGTCCAGGTACTGCTGCCGCAGGAAGTCGACGATCTGTGGAATCTCGAGCGCCGAGGAGAATCCGGCCGCTTGCCGGTGACCCCCACCGTCGCCTGAGGCGCGGGCGATCGCCGAAACGTCCAGCTCGTCGGAGCTCGAGCGAAGGCTTATGCGACGCGCCGGACGGCCTGGGGCGGGCGGCTCGCGGATCAACGCTGCCATGTCGGCGCCCTCGACCGCGCGCAGGAAGTCGATGATTCCCTCGGAGTACGGCTCCGCGGCCCCGACCTCGGCGAAGTCGGTCTTCAGGAGGTACGAAACGACGAGCCCGCCGCCCTCGTAGACCTGCGCCCGGTCGAGCGCCCGAGCCAGGAGCTTCAGCTTCGCGAGCTGAACGGACTCGTAAACGCTCTGGAACACGCGGCGAACGTTGGCTCCTGCCTCGACCAGCTCGGCGGCGAGGCGCAACGCCTTCGGAGTCGTGTTGGCGTACTGAAAACGTCCGGTGTCCGTGACGAGCGCGATGTAGATCGCCTCGGCGATCTCGGGCGTCAACGGGACGTCGAGCTCGCGGATCAAGTCGCGAAGGATCTCTCCGGTCGACGAAGCGTCGGCGACGACGAGGTTCACCTGTCCGAACTTGGAGTTGTCGTGGTGGTGATCGACGTTGATCACGAGGGGCGCCGACCCGAGCGCCGCCTGCCCCTCCCCGAGCCGGCTCTCGTTGGCGCAATCGAGCGCGAAGAGCACCCGTTCGCCGGCATCCTCCGGAAGCTCCCGCCGCAGCCCGTCCAGGGGCATGAACCTGTACTCGGCCGGAAGCGGCGCTTGGCCCGGGAGATACATGACCGAGTCCTTACCGAGCTCGTCGAGCACGAGTTTCGCGGCGAGGATGGATCCGAGGGCGTCGCCGTCAGGGTTCTCGTGCGTGATGAGAAGGAAGCGGTCGTTCGTGCGGAGCGCGTCGGCTACCGCAGTCAGGTCACTCGTCGTCGTCTGGGGCGAGCTCATCGATCAGGTAAGACATGCGGACGCCGCGCTCGACGGAGTCATCGTATTGGAACGTCAGCTGCGGAGTCCGTTTCATCCGGAGCTCGCGTGCGATCCGCCCCTGGAGCACACCGTGCGCGGCCTCCAGCCCCGCGAGCGTCTGCTCGCGCTTCTTCTCCGACCCGAGGACGCTGACGAAGACGTGCGCCTGGCGCAGGTCGGGCGACGTTTCGACTCCGGTGACGGTGACGAACCCGATCCGCGGGTCGCGGAGCTCACCGACGGCTTCGGCCAGGACTTCCTGCACAGCCGCGTTGACGCGACGCATTCGGTCACTCACCGGGGGCCACCACCTCCCGCTCGACACCGACCAGCTCGTACTCCTGTCCGTTCAAGTAGCGAACCGCTTCTTCGAGCAGCCGAGCTGCCTCGCCGTGCTCGCGGGCAACACAGGCCACGGTCAGCCGGCTCCGCTGCCAGAGGCCGTGGTGGTCGACCTCGGCCACGGCTGCCCCGAAGCGGTTCTGCAACTGCGCCTTCGCCGACTTGACGTACCTGCGCTTGCCCTTCAGCGAGCCCGTTTCCGGGAAATGCAGCTCCACCGTCAGGATGCCGACGTAGCCGGCGCCCATGGCGGGCTAGGACTCGGAGGCTGTGGCGCCCGCCGGCTCGGGCGTCGGCGCGCTGAGGTCGGTGCGCTCGACCTGCCTGGTCTCGAAGACCTCGAGCACGTCGCCTTCCTTCACGTCGTTGAAGCCCTGGAGGAGGATCCCGCACTCGAACCCTTCCTCGACCTCGCGGACGTCGTCCTTGAAGCGCTTGAGCTGGGCGATCGAGGTCTCGTGGATGACCGTGCCCTCGCGGACGACGCGCACCTGGGCGTTGCGGCGGACGACTCCGCTCGTCACGTACGAGCCGGCAATCGTCCCGAGCCGTGAGACGCGGAAGAGCTGCCGCACTTCGGCCTCGCCGATCGTCTGCTCCGTCGTGACCGGCGCGAGCATGCCGACGAGCGCCTGCTCGATGTCCTCCGTCAGGCGGTAGATCACGCGGTAGGTGCGGATCTCGACGCCCTCGCGCTCGGCGAGAGCGCGCGCCTCGGCGTTCGGGCGAACGTTGAAGCCCACCACGAGCGCGTTCGACGCCGCGGCAAGGTTGACGTCGCCCTCGGTGATGCCCCCGACACCACGGTGGATAACACGCACGCGAACCTCGGGATGCTGAATCTTCTGGAGCTCGGAGACTGCGGCCTCGACCGATCCGTCGACGTCGCCCTTGAGGACGAGGTTGAGATCCTGGACGCCGCCCTCCTGCATCTGGGCGAAGAGCTTCTCGAGCGACACGCCGGCTCCGGAGGCCGCGGCCAGCTGCTCGCGCCGCAGACGCTCGCCGCGGTTCTGAGCAAGGTGGCGGGCGCTGCGCTCGTTCTCGACGACTCGGGCCATCTCTCCGGCGGGCGGCGGATGGTCGAAGCCAAGGATCTCGACCGGATCGCCCGGCTGGGCATCCTGCAGCTTCTCACCGCGGAAGTCGTAAAGCGCGCGCACCCGACCCCACGCGTCACCGGCGACGATGGCGTCGCCGACCTTGAGCGTTCCGCGCTGGATGAGCATCGTCGCGACCGGCCCGCGGCCCACGTCGAGCCGCGACTCGATGATCGGCCCGGACGCCTCCGCGTCGGGGTTGGCAGTCAGCACGAGCTCGGCATCGGCGACGAGCAGCACCTTCTCGAGCAGGTCGTCGAGGTTCTGCTTCTGCTTGGCGGAGACGTCGGAGAACTGCGTCGTTCCGCCCCACTCCTCCGGCTGCAGGCCCTCGCTCGCCAGGTCGCCGCGGACCCGGTTGGGGTCGGCGTCGGGCACATCGATCTTGTTCACCCCCACGACGATCGGCACCTCGGCCGCCCTCGCGTGCGAGATCGACTCGCGCGTCTGCGGCATGACGCCGTCGTCGGCGGCGACGACCAGGACAGCGATGTCCGTAACCTTCGCGCCCCGTGCGCGCATGGCTGTAAAAGCCTCGTGGCCGGGGGTGTCGAGGAACGTGATCTTCCGGCCGTCGTGCTCGACCTGGTAGGCGCCGATGTGCTGAGTGATGCCGCCGGCCTCGGTCTCCACGACCGCCGTCTCGCGGATCGCATCGAGCAGCGTCGTCTTGCCGTGGTCGACGTGGCCCATGATCGTGACGACCGGCGGGCGCGGCTTCAGCGCCTCCTCGGGGTCGTCGTACGATTCGGGCTCCTCGTCCTCCTCGGCCGCGTGCTTGATCGTCACCTCGCGCTTGAACTCGGCCGCGATCAGCTGGACGGCTTCGTCCGACAGCGACTGGGTGATGGTGACCATCTCCCCCAGCCCCATCATGATCTTGATGATGTCGGCGACAGGCTTCCCGAGCGCCTGCGAAAGCTCCTTGACGGTAACGCCCGACTGGACGGTGACGGGACCGGTCGGCTGGACGACCTCGCGCGGCTGCTTCGGCTTCGCCTCAGCGCGATCACGGGCTTGCCGCGCGTCGGGGCGAGGCCTCGCCGCCTGCGAGTCGATGACGACGCGGCGCTTGCGGCGTCCAGCCTGCGCCTGGCGCGGCCGAATGGGCCTATTTGGGCGATTTCCCTGTTGGTCAGCCATGGTCAGCGGTCAGTGTAGAGCGACTGGAGGTTCTGATCGACTCGGATGGTGCGTCTGAGCGTCCGGTTGAAGGCGTTCCTCGCGCGCGCTCGTTCGAAGCATGCGAGCCTCCGGCAGGTGTAGGCACCGCGGCCTGAGTCTGTCGGACCGAGCACCAATTCGCCATCGTGCGCGACGAACCGGACCAACTCGTCCTTCGGAGCCTTCTTTCCGCAGCCGACGCACGTTCGAATCGCGTCGTGGACCTCAGCCAGCGCGCTCCTCGTTTCCTTCGTCTGCGGTCGCGCGCGCAACCACCTGCTCTTGGGCCTGCCTCTCTTCCTCCTGTTCGGACTCCTCCACGGCCTCGGCACCGGCGACCGGGACGGCCTCCTCGACCGTCTCGCCCCGCGCCTCGCGCTCGGCGAGAGCCGTATGCGCGGGGATGCCGCAGAAGCGGGTCCCCGGAATCGCCGCGTTCGGGCAGCGCTTCCCGTTGGAGAGGATCGCCGCGCAGCGGCCCGAGAAGTCCTCACCCGCCTCGCCGCCCGCGAAAGCTGCCTCCGCTTCGGCGGCCGCGAACTCGGCCTCGGACTGGATGTCGACCTTCCACCCCGTCAGGCGCGCAGCAAGACGTGCGTTCAAGCCTTCCTTGCCGATCGCGAGTGCGAGCTGGTCCTCGGGAACGATGACGGTTGCTTCCTTGGTCTCGTCGTCGATGTAGACCTCGCGCACCCGCGCCGGCGACAGCGCCTTGGCAAGGAAGCGCGCCGGCTCGGTGTTCCACGGGATGATGTCGATCTTCTCGCCGCGCAGCTCGGACACGACCATGCGCACCCGTGAGCCGCGTGGGCCCACGCAGGCGCCCACCGGGTCGACTCCCTGGGTATGCGAGACGACGGCGATCTTCGAGCGGTAACCCGGCTCGCGCGCGACGCCGCGAATCTCGACGAGCCCGTCGGCGATCTCCGGCACCTCGAGCTCGAACAGCGTCTTGATCAGCTCGGGATCGCGGCGGGAGAGGATCACCTGCGGTCCCTTCGTGCCCGACCGGACCTCCGTGATGACGGCCTTGATCCGGCTGCCCTGCTCGTAGCGCTCGCCATCGACCTGCTCGGAGCGCGGGAGGAGCGCCTCGACCTTGCCGAGGTCGACGAGGATGTTGTTGCGGTCTCCGGCCTGCTGGACGATGCCGGTCACGACCTCGCTGACTCGGTCGACGTACTCCTCGTACATGATCTGGCGCTCGGCCTCGCGGATCCGTTGCTGGATCACCTGCTTCGCCGTCTGCGCGGCGATGCGGCCGAAGTTCGCGGGCGTGACGTCCTCGCGGCGCACCTGATCTTCCGGCACTTGTGACCAATCGATCTCGAGGTCATCGTCGGTGATCAGCGTGTGTTGCTTCTCGCCGGTCTCTTCCTCGATTCGCTCGAGGTCGTCGATAGCGTGCTCTCTGGCCTCGTCGAGCAGGCGCTCCTCGAGGTCCTTCGGCATGTGGATCGCGTACACGACGAAATCGCCGTTGTCGTCGATCTCGACGGTCGCGTGCCGGTATGCACCCGGCGTCTTCTTATAGGCGGCGAGCAGTCCGTCCCGGAGCGCGTCGACGAGGATCCCGTTCTCGAGACCTCGCTCCCGCTCCAGCTCGCGGACCGCTTCGATGATCTCGCGGCTCATGTCACACCCTCTCCTCGATCAGATTGCCCCGCACGATGGCGTCGTACGGGATCTCGTACGCGTCCCCTTCGGCCTTCACCCGGACTCCGGCCGGGCTCGTGCCGACGAGCTCTCCTTTGAAGCGCTTGCGTCCCTCGATGTCCTTGGACGTGCGGAGCGCAACGCGCTGCCCGACCGCCCGCTCGAAGTGAGCGGGTGTGCGCAGCGGGCGCTCGACGCCCGGGGAAGACACATCCACCGTGTAGTCGCGAAGGTACGGACGGAGGACGTCCGTGACACGCGCGCAGAGCGCGTGATCGACCTGTTGCGGATGATCGATGAACACGGTGAAGCGCTCGGGCCCGGAGAGCTCGAGTGCCAGCACTTCGACTCCCGGGATCGCGTTCTCGACCTGCGGTGCGATCTCCCGGAAGAGCGTCTTCTCCTTGTCGTACACGTCGGTCATCTGGTGCTCCTAAAAGAAAAGGGCGCGACGCGCCCATTTCTCCGAACCGGTGAAATGTGGTGGTTGCAGGATAGCAGGGTGGTTCGGCGCGATAGGCTCGGCGGAGACATGAGGCTCGAACGACAGCGGTTCCGGAGGCTCGAGGGGCCCGGCGGAGTCCAGCAGGTCGCGAGCTGGGTCGACGACGCCACGGACACGCCCGGCCGCCGCGACACTGTCATGGTCGCGATGAACGAGCCGGGACGAATCGTCTGCGCGTGGAACCGCGAGCTCGGCGGACAGCTGCGGTCCTGGTTCCGCGCGGTCGCGCGCCTTTAGCTAGCCCTCGAGCACGATCGTGACCGGGCCATCGTTCGCGAGCTCGAGCGCCATGCGCGCGCCGAACCGGCCCGTGGCGACCTCGACGCCCTGAGCGCTGAGCGAGTCGCAGAACGCTTCGTACAATTGCTCCGCCTGCTCCGGCGGCGCCGCGTCGGTGAAGCTCGGCCTGTTGCCCTTTGCCGTGTCTGCGATCAGCGTGAACTGGCTGACAACGAGCGCGTGCCCGCCCACGTCCAGAAGCGACCGGTCGAAGCGGCCTTGCTCGTTCTCGAAGATCCGGAGGCGCGCGATGCGGCCGGCCAGGCGTTCGGCCTCCTGCGGACCGTCGTGCCGGGCGACGCCGAGCAGGATGCAGAACCCCGCTCCGATCTTTCCCACGATCTCGCCGTCCGCCACGACCTGCGCCCCGGAGACGCGCTGGACGACGGCCTTCACGGCCTAACTGAGGTCTTTGATCCGCTTGTCGTAGTCGTCGGTGCCCGGCTTGAGCGAGCTCGCGAGCTTGTAGTGGCCGTTCGCCTCCCGCTCGCGGCCCAGCTTCTCCAGCGAGCGGCCGAGCGCATAGTGCGCGTAGTCGTCGGTCGGGGAGATCTCGAGCATCGCCCGGAACTCCCGCTCGGCCTCCTCCCACCGCTGGATGCGGAAGTACGCGATGCCGAGCGCCTCGCGGATCGACGCCTTGTGCGGCTCGCGCTTCTTTGCCTTCTCCAGGGCGACGGTGGCCTGCGCCGCCCTTCCCTTTCGGAGGTGTGCGCGGCCCTGCTGAAAGAGGTCGTAGGTCTCACTCATCGGTCTCGCTCTCAAGGTAGACGAAGTTGTGGATCACAATGTCCTCCGGACGGGTTAATTGGCGTAGCGGCCCGAGCTCGAGCGTCTTCACCTCCGAGCCCGCGCGCCGAAATGCTTCGAGCAGCTCGTACGGCGGCCCCGGAAGTTCCTCCAAATGCGGGAGGAGATCGGCCCAGACGCCCCACAGCGGCGGCGCCATCGCGCCGGCTGTGCCGGACTCCTCCCACGCACGGGCGAACCGCCCGACGTCCCCTGGTGAGTAGACGGTGTCCGCCGCGGACACGACGAAGGGTGTCCGTGCTCCTGCCTCCACGGCCCGCAGTACCGCGTCGGCAGAGCCCAGCGCCTCCGGTTGCTCGGCGAAACGGACATCGGGCCCGCGGAGCAAGCGCCGGATCTGATCTCCGAGGTGCCCGACGACGACGGTGACCGGCGCGAGCTGCGCTTGCTCAAGTTCTCGGAGCAACGTCGCAATCACCGGCCTTCCGTCGATCGGCAGAATCGGCTTCGGCCAGCGCTCGGTCAGCGGACGGAGGCGCCGCCCCTCCCCGGCGGCAAGCACTACGGATTCCACCTAGGGAGAGCCGAAGCCGAGCGAGCGGAGCGAAAGAAGCCCGCGCAGCCTTGCCCACGAGCCGAGGCTCTGGCGGAGCCCTCTCCGAACCGTCCGGAGCTCCTTCCGCGCCTGCGCAGCCGCCGCCGCCGACTCGTCCTCAGGTCCGTAACGAGCCGCAGAAAGCGCGTCGGCGAGACGATCTCCGCGAATCCCGAGCGAGCGGTCGAGCTGAGCCCCGACCTCGGAGGGCGTCGCACTGGCCGAGACAGGGAGCCGCTGGTCGACGAGGTAGTCGACGAGCTCGAATCGCACCGCGCCGGCCAGCCGGCGCGGGTCCTGCGTGAGGTAGCGCAAGCGTCGTCGACCGAGCTTCAAGAGCCAGAGCCCGGCGGTCAGCGCCGCGCCGATCAGCGCGAGGAGGCCGATGAGGCTTCCGCCTCCCCCACCGCCGCCGGTTGTCGAGGCACCGGGGTCCCTGGCCGGCGCGCGCCCGCCGGGATCGAGACCGCGCGGGCCGGTGCTGCGATCCCCGCCAAGGTTGCCGAACTCGGTGCGAAGGATGTCGAAGCCGAGCACTCCGGCGGCGGCCCCGAAGGCGCTCGTTGCGCCGGAGACATCGAAGAAGAGCGAGGACGATGTGTAGGAGCCCCGCAGCCGGCCTCGACCGGGCGTGGGATCGAACGGGAGCCACCCGTAGCCGTTGAACCAGACCTCGACCCAGGTATGAGCGTTCGTGTCGGCCACGGTCCACTCGCCGTTGGTCGCGTTGTAGCGGCCTGTGGTGAAGCCGGCGCCGACTCGCGCCGGGATACCGAGGTAGCGAAGCATCAAGGCCATGGCACCGGCGAAGTGCTGGCAGTAGCCGCGTCGGTTCTTTTCCACGAAGGCGACCAACGGAGGGAGGCTGCGACTCGCCGGAGGATGCTCGTCGTACCGAAAGCGCGCGCCCGAACGAAACCAGGCTTCGAGGGCAACCGTCGCCGCATACGGGTTGCGCGGGCGGCCCACGACTCTGCGCGCGGTGTTGTTCAGCCGCCGGTAAGCCGCGATCTGGGGGTCTTGGAAGAGCTCGCGCATTGCCGCAGCGCGTTCGGGGGTCCCGAACGGCGGCGCCGGGCCGCGAATGGAGCCGATCCCGAGGTAGCTCCCTCCATAGACGTCGTCTGGATAGATCGGCTTTGACCGCGCCAGCTGACGAGGGCTTGGTTGCCGGACGTAGCTCCAGACCTTGTAGGTCTGATCCCGGTGCAGACGAGAGACGTATGCGGCACCGGGGTAGTACCCGTCCGCGACTCCTGTCTGGAAGGCGATCGGCACGGTTGCGCCAACGAGATGCGTGTCGCGAAGCGCTCGCACCGTTACCTCCTGCTCCATCCACTGAGCGTCGAGGGCTCCCCGAGGGAGAAACGCGTCATCGGAGAGAACGTCCCGACTCCCGTCCCGTGTCTCGACGAGCGAGAGTGCGTCCTCTTTCCAGTGGTCGTCGATGAACGTGTCGAGCGTCGTCGCGCGCCAGTAGGGAGCGCGTTGCGAGGCCTTGATCGTCAGCACGGTGGTCGGGCGCTTCGGGAAGTTGATCCCGCTGTAGTTCGCGTCCCAGACGTACGAGACGCTGCGGCCCGGATCCGGGCGCGTATAGGGCTCCCACCGCTCCCAGTTCAGGAACTCCCCCTTGGCGACGGCGGGTGAGCTGGCGGCGATGAGAGCCGCGATGAGGACGCTGAAGCCGACCAGCGCCGTCTGACCCGTGCCGCGGCCGGCGCCGGGCCGTAGTGCGGCGAGCAGGAGGAGCGCCGCAACGAGGAGGAACGCTCCTCGAGCCGTCGCCGGGGCGTCGCGGATCAGGGTGACGGGCCAGGCGGCGCCCGCGAACGTGACAGCACTGGCGAGAACGGGGCGTCGACGGGCGATCGCCAGCGAGGCGCCGAAGGTGAAGGCGAAGGCTGCGAGGAGCAGGACGCCGTGCATTCGCGGGCGATCGCCGGGGTCGAACGGAATCGTGACGTCGTAGTAGTCGAGGACGCCGTTCCAGAGCCCGGAGAGAAACGGCCCGACGAAGTTGTGATCGCCGTCGAACGGCCGGGCGTCGAGCGGTGAAAGGCCGAAGGCCAGGCGGGAGACGACCAGGAAGGCGCCGGCGGCGGCGGCGAGCCGAAGCCAGACTCGCGAGACCAGCGCGACGACGATCCCGAGGGCGACGACGAGGGCGATCTCGCGGCCCTCTGCAGGCGACTCGAGCTGGCTCCATCCCGTCGCGATCAGCAACGCTGGAAGGAGGCAGAGGAGGGCGGTTCTAGCCAAGTGCCACCCGCTCCGGCGTCGGGCCCAGGATAGCGCCGAGATCGTCCTTCCGGCGCAGGACTGCGACGGGGATTCCGGCCGAATCCAGCCGAAGCAGTGCAGCGTCCACGCCGACGGCCCGCCGTTCCCGTCCGCCGAAGCTGGGGACGTCGACGTACACGACTGAGACGTGCTGACGGCCCGCACCGCGCGCGACGATCGCCTCGACGAGCGCCGGACGAAGCGCCGCCGTTACGACGACGAGATCGCTAGCCCGGACCGCATCGCCGCTGTCCTCGACGAGGAATGCTTCTGCGGGGCGGCGGCCGGTCTGCTCCGCGGCAGCCAATGCCTCCAGCGCACGTGGCCAGTCGCGCTCGTAGGAGCGCACGGAGACGACCTCCGGCGCCGCCCCACTCGTCACGAGCAGGCGCGAGTGGCGCCCTCGCCGGGCGTACGTCCAGAGGATCGATCCTCCGGCGCGGGCCTGCGCATCGAAGCTCGAATCCGGAGGTGTTCCGGCACCGAAGCCGCTCTGCGCGTCGAGGACGACGGCGACCTCGTCCCGGGGCGCGTCCTCCAGCTCCTTGACCATCAGCTGCTGCCTGCGCGCCGTCGACGGCCAGTGCACGCGGCGCAACGATTCGCCGCTCTGGTACTCGCGGACGCTGTGCAGCTCGAATCCGGCGGGTCGCCGCAGCAGCACCCGCCCCGCGCCGTGCGAGCGAAGCCCGCGCTCGGAGAACAGCGAGCCGAGCTGCGTCAGTCGTGGATAGACAAGCAGCGCGCCGGAGTCGGGCAGCTTCTGATCGCGTCGCGACAGCCCAAACGGATCGAGGACCGAGACCTGGGCGTCGGTGAACCGATAGCGGCCGCGCGGGACATTCTCGACCCGATACGCGGTGCGGAGACGGCTGCCGTCGCGCTCGACGACGACATCGCGTTCGCCGAGCCCTCCGGCGGGATCGTGGAGCATGACGCTGCCGGGCAACACTCCTCCCTCGGCCTCGAGCTCGACATCGACGACGATGTCGTCCCCCTCGACGGGCTGCTTTCGGTCGACCGACCGGTGTAGGCGGAACGGCCGTGCGAGCAGCCTCGTCCAGGCCAGGGCGACCACCGCGACGAGCACGAGCCCGACGGCCGGCGCATAGAGCGTGTTCGCGCCGAAGGCCCAGGCGGTCAGGTACGTCCCGAGCCCGAGCGCGAGCGTCGCGTGGCCTCGCCCCGTCACGGCTCGCCTAAACCGGGACTGGCGTGCGCTCGACCGCCTCGGTGACGAGGTCCGCTGCGGACAGGCCGCCCGCGCGGGCCTCCGGCCCGAGGATGAGCCGGTGTGCGAGCACAGCGACGGCCACGGCCTTGACGTCGTCCGGAAGGACGTAGTCCCGTCCCTCCGCAAGCGCCAGTGCCTTGGCGACGCGGAGCAGCGCGATTCCGGCCCGCGGGCTGGCTCCCAAGTAGAGGCGATCGTCGCCACGCGTGTGCCGGAGGAGCGCGACGACGTAGCGGTTGACGCTTTCCTCGACAAAGATCTGCCTGGCGTCGTCGATGAGCGCGACGATCTCTGACGCGCTGGCAACTGGCTCGAGCGCCTCCAGCGGCGGGTTGCTCGTTTGCTCGCTGAGCATGCGGGCCTCGTCCTGGAGTGGCGGATAGCCGATCGACAAGCGCATCGTGAAGCGGTCGAGCTGCGCCTCGGGAAGCGGGTAGGTGCCCTCGTACTCGATCGGGTTCTGCGTCGCGAGCGCCATGAAGGGACGCCCAAGCGGGTAGGTGACGCCGTCGACCGTGACCTGGTTTTCCTGCATGCACTCGAGCAGGGCGGCCTGGGTCTTGGGCGACGCGCGGTTCACCTCGTCGACGAGCAGGATGTTCGCGAAGACCGGCCCCGGACGGAACTCGAACTCGTTCGTGCGTTGGTCGAAGACGTTCACGCCGGTCACGTCCGACGGAAGCAGGTCTGGCGTGAACTGGATCCGCGAGAAGGAGCAGTCGATCGACCGCGCGAGGGCCTTCGCGAGCATCGTCTTCCCGACGCCCGGGAAGTCCTCGATGATCAGATGTCCTTCGCTGACGAGGGTGAGCACGGCCAGCCGCAGGGTCTCGGCAGGCGCGTGGACGACGCGCGCGACGTTGTCGGTGACACGGGTGAGGACGCCGCCCGAGGTCGTGAGTGAGCGCGGCTCCTGCTCGATCTGGCGCTCGCTCACGCGCGGCTCCCGAGCAGCTGTTCGACCTCGTCCAGGATCTCGGCGGCCACGCGCGCCTTCGGGGCGCGTGAGATGCGCCGCTCACCCTGCTCCGAGATGATCACCACCTCGTTCTCGGGTGACTCGAACCCGATGTCAGCCCTGGCCACATCGTTGTAGACGAGCAGATCGGCCTTCTTGACTGTTCGCTTCTCGCGCGCGCGTGACAAACCATCGGCGCCCGCCTCCGCTGCGAACCCGACGACGACACGTCCATTCGCGGATTCGGCGGCGAGCGCGCGCAGAACGTCGTCCGTCGGCTCTAGCTCGAGCGTCCAGTGGTCTCGATCCTTCGGCCGCTTGCCCTCGAGCGTCTCAGCGGGCCGGTAATCCGAGACCGCCGCGGCCATCACGACAACGTCGGAGTCCGACCGGGAGAGCGTCTCGCGCGCGAGATCCTCCGCTGTCGGCGCGTCCACGACCTCGATCCCCCTCGGCGCCTGCACACTGAGGTTCGACGCGATCAGCGTCACGTCGGCGCCGCGGCGTCTGGCCTCCGCGGCGATGGCGACCCCCATGCGGCCGGAGGAGCGATTCCCGACGAATCGCACCGCGTCGATCGGCTCTCTCGTCCCCCCCGCCGTCACGACGACGGTCTTGCCCTCGAGCCCGCCGTTCGTCACCTCCAGGAGCTCCTGGCAGCGGGCGGCAATCACTTCCGGCTCGGCCATGCGTCCAATGCCCTCCTCGCCCTCGGCGAGCTCCCCCTGCTCGGGCCCGATGAGCTCGACGCCACGGGCATGGAGGACGTCGACGTTCGCCTGCGTGGCCGGATGTCCCCACATGCGGGTGTTCATCGCCGGCGCGACGAGCGTCGGACCGTCGTGTGCCAGCGCCGCTTCCGTGACGAGGTTGTTGGCCAGGCCGTGAGCCAGCTTGGCCAGCGTGTTGGCCGTGAGCGGCGCGATCACAAGCAGGTCGGCCCGCTCGAGATGCGGATAGAGGCCGCCGACCGCCGGATCACGACGCGCCAGGGCGTTGAAGGTCTCGGCGCGCACGAACCGGTCCGCGCCCGGTGTCACGAGCGGAATGACCTCGTGTCCTGCTTTGACCAGCAACCGGACCAGCTCGCACGCCTTGTAGGCGGCGATCCCGCCGGTGACCCCGACAAGGATCCGCGCCACGGGCGCGACCTACCGTTTGTACTCGTGCTTGATCTTGCCCTCGGCGACTTCTTCGAGGGCGATCGTGAGGTAGTTCTTCGAGCGGGACTCCACCAGCGGCGGCGGGAAGTCCTCGAAGGTGCCCTCGCCGAGCTGGTGGTGGTAGTTGTTGATCTGGCGCGCCCGCTTCGCGGCTACGAGCGCGAGGCCGTAGCGCTCAGGGACGCTGTTGAGCAGCTTGTCGATTCGTGGATAGATCACAGCGCGCTCATGGTACCTGCGCCTGAGCGGCGATCTCGTTGCGGACAATGGCCTCGACCTCGCCTGCCGCACGCTCGAGCTCGTCGTTCACAATGACGTGGTCGAAGCGATCGGCAAGCTCGAGCTGGGCTCTCGCGAGCTCGAGGCGCTCGCCGATCTCGCCGGCGCTCTCCGTCGCCCGGGCCCGCAGTCGACGTTCCAGCTCCTCGAACGTCGGGGCGGTCACGAACACGGTGACGACGCCGGGAACGGTCTTCTGGACGTAGAGAGCGCCGTCCGTTTCCAGGTCGAGCAGCGGGATTCGTCCTTCCGCGCGGATGCGGTCGATCTCCGAGCGCAGAGTTCCGGAGCGCTGGCTCCAGGGGAAGGTCACGTACTCGAGGAACTCCTTTTTGGCCAGCCGCCGGTCGAACTCCTCGTCTGACAGGAACCAATAGTGCTCTCCATCCACCTCGTTCGCGCGCCGCTCGCGGGTCGTGGCCGAAACGGCCAGCTCCAGTTCCGGCACGCGCTCGAGGAGGATGCGTTCGATTGTGCCTTTTCCGGCCCCGGAGGTGCCGGTGACGACGATGACCGGCCCCAGGAAAGCCCTACCGTTGAAAGAGGCCGATCAGCTCGGTCCGCTGGCGGTCCGACAAACCTCCCACGGTCTTCGACTGGCTGATCCGGGCCTGTGTGAGGAAGCGGCCGGCCTTCACCCGGCCGAACTTGGGCACGGCCATGAGGATGTCGAAGACCTTCGCGGTCGTGACGTACTCGGGCGGCATGCGCAGGATCTCTTCGATCTGCGCGTCGCCGTCCTTGAGGTCCCGCTTGAGCTGAGCACGCTTGACCCGGATGTCGTTCGCGCGCTTGAGCGCCTCCATCCGTTGGTCGCGAGACCGGGCCGGCGCCTGGGCCTGAGTCTTCACGGACGCCACGGCGCGTGATACTAACAGCTTGTCCAGATCGTTCAATTCGGCAGAAATGCAGGTATTTTGAGCGTTGTCTGGGCTGACAGCTTGGAGTCGTGCGCGGCGCCGACCGCCTCCCACGGATCGTCGAGGCCGAGTGCATCGGCCTCCGATCGGAGCTCGGCCCCAATGCGGGCCGGTGCATCGGGGTCCGAAAACAGTACGGTCCCGAGCGCGACGTCGCTCGCTCCTGCGGCGATCAGCTGCAGCGCATCGCGGCCGGTCCAGACCCCTCCCATCCCGACGATGGGGAGGATCGTGGCGCGGCGGCAGGCGTACACAGCGGCCAGCGCAATCGGCCTGAGCGCGGGCCCCGAGTAGCCTCCGATCCCCTTCGCCAGACGGGGGTGGAGCGTGTGCTCGTCGAGCGCGAGGCCGCGAATCGTGTTCACGAGGGAGAGGCCGTCGGCGCCTGCAGCCTCTGCAGCGCGCGCCACTTCGGCGACGTCGGGAAGGGCGGGCGAGAGCTTCGCGTACAGCGGCAGCGTGGTGGCCGAGCGGCAGGCCGCGACGATCTCGGCGGCGGACTCCGGCGCTTCGTCGATGTTCGGACAGGAGAGATTTAGCTCGATCGTGACGTCGGCGAGCTCGGCGCAGATCGACGCGTAGTCCGCGGCCGAGAAGCCGCCGACGGAGACCCACAGTCGCATTCCCAGCTCCCGAAGCCGAGGCAGGACGTCGGCCAGAAACCGCTCCCGACCGGGGTTCTGCAGCCCGATCGAGTTGAGCATCCCGTGGTCGGTCTCGGCGATGCGCGGCGGCTCGTTCCCCTCCCGCGGCAGGGGGGTTACGGTCTTCGTGACGAAGGCGTCGAGTGAGCGCGCGACCTCCGGCGCGGTAAGGGCGTCCAGGCACCCGGAGGCGTTAAGCAACAAGTACGGGCCCTTCCACGCACAGGCGCTGGTAGCGGCCGTCCACCTCGACGACGCACCCGTAGCAGGCGCCGTAGCCGCAGGCCATCGGAGCCTCCCACGCGAGCTGTGCGCCGGGCGCGAGGGTTCTGACCGCGTCCAGCATCGGTTCGGGGCCGCAGCCGAGCACGTCGTAGCCGTCCGGAAGCACATCGGTCACGAGCGTGGGCTCGACGACGACTTCGGCGTTCGGCACGAGGGCCGCCGCTTCGGCGTGGTGATCCGACCGGAAGCCGAGCAGGGCGGGCGGCTTTCCCAGCGCCTCGGAGAGGTACGGAAGCGGGGCCATTCCGATCCCTCCGCCCACCAGGATCGGTCTCGCGACGTCGAGCCGGAAGCCGTTGCCTAGCGGCCCGAAGATCGTGAGCTCGTCGCCCTTCCCGAGGGCCGCGAGGGCTCGTGTTCCGGGACCGACGGGTTCGAAGAGGAACTCGAGCTCGCATCGTGGAGCGAGGGAGAGGCTCATCGGGCGGGGCAGTACGCGCCCCTGCGCCTCGAGCATGAAGAACTGGCCGGGAACGCCCGGATCGAGCTCGCCTCGATCGACCCTTAGGAGCGTGTACGGGCCGACCGGCTCTGTGCCGACGACCCTACGCCGTCCGCGCCTGAGCATCGATTCGCTCCTGGAGCGAAAGGAGGTCTTCGCCGCGGGCATCGGCGATCGCCAGCACGGCGGCCGCCGCGCCGCTCAGCGTCGTGATGCAGGGAATGCGTGCGCTCAGCGCTGCCTCGCGAATCCTGTAGCCGTCCGTCCGCGCCCCCGAGCCCTGTGGCGTGTTGATGACGAGGTCGCACCGCTTCCGACGTAGCAGGTCCACGACCGTCACCCCCTCCCCCGCCTCGGTCACCTTGCGGACGTGGTCGACGGCAAGGCCTGCCGCGGCGAGCGTTCGCGCCGTCCCGCTCGTGGCGGCCAGCCGGAAGCCGAGGTCGGCGAGTGCGGCGGCGACCGTCGTGACAGCGTCCTTGTCGGCGTCACGGACCGAGAGGAACGCGGTTCCGCCCTCGGGCAGCGGCCGCCCGGCTGCCCGCTCGGCCTTGGCGAGCGCGGTCGGGTAGTCGGAGGCGCTCGCCATCACCTCGCCGGTCGAGCGCATCTCGGGCCCGAGGACCGGATCCGAGCCGGGGAAACGTTGGAACGGAAAAACGGCAGCCTTGACACTGATCTGTGACGGGGCCTGGCCCGTGGCCACGGCGACATCGGACAGGCGGGCGCCCGCGGCGAGTCGGCACGCCGCCTCGACCAGATTGACGCCGATCGACTTACTGGCGAACGGAACCGTCCGTGAGGCGCGGGGGTTTGCCTCCAGCACGAAGACCTGGCCGTCCTGGACAGCAAGCTGGACGTTGACTAGGCCGATGACGCCCAGTCCGCGCGCGAGCGTCTCCACCGTGCGCTCGATCTCGCCGAGCAGCCGCTCGTCCATTCCGGGCGGTGGCAGCGCGCAGCTCGAGTCGCCGGAGTGGATCCCGGCCTCTTCGACGTGCTGCATCACGGCGGCGACCCAGGTCTCTTCGCCGTCCGAGAGGGCGTCGACGTCGATCTCCAGCGCCCCCTCGAGGAAACAGTCGACGAGCAAGCGGGCATAGGCCGGGGCGTTCTGCGCGACCGCCTCGGAGTCGTAGCAGATGCTCATGCGGCTGCCGCCGAGGACGTAGGACGGGCGAACGAGCACCGGGTAGCCGATGCGCTCCGCGACATCGATCGCGTCGGCCTGAGAAGCCGCAATCCCCCAGGGGGGAACGGCGATGTCCAGATCACGGCAGAGCGCGGCGAAGCGCTCGCGATCCTCGGCGAGGTCGACCGCCTCATACGATGTGCCCAGAATCCGGTAGCCGGCGGCTTCGAGCCCACGGGAGAGCTTGAGGGGCGTCTGCCCGCCGAACTGGATCACGACCCCGGCCGGCTGTTCCCGCTCGCACACTGCGAGCACTTCCTCGAGGCCGAGCGGCTCGAAGTAGAGGCGATCGGACGTGTCGTAGTCGGTGGAAACCGTCTCCGGGTTGCAGTTGACCATCACGGTCTCGAACCCGAGCTCACGGAAGCTCTTCGCCGCGTGGACGCAGCAGTAGTCGAACTCGATCCCCTGCCCGATGCGGTTCGGACCCGCGCCGATGATGACCACCCGGGGCCGCTCACCCTCCGGCGGCGCCTCGTCCGCCTCGCCCCAGGTCGAGTAGTAGTACGTCGACGCGGCCTCCACCTCGCCGGCGCAGGAGTCGACACGCCGGTAGGAGGGCCTTACGCCGCATGCCCGGCGCTTCGCCCGGGCCGACGCCTCGCTCGTCGCACACTGGTCGGCAATCGCTCGGTCCGACCAGCCCGCGCGCTTCAGCCCGACCCAGTCGTCCGCCACGAGCTCGTCGATCCGGGCGACTGACCGCAATATCTCCCTCGCGCGCTCGAGCTCCGCCTGGAACCACGGGTGGAGGTTTTGCGGCTTCCAGGCGTCATCCACCTCGCGCGAGCGGCGCGCCTTGAGGAAGGCCTCGGCGAAGGAACGGCCGATGCCCATCGCCTCTCCCACGGACTTCATCTGCGTGCCGAGTGTGCGGTCGGCGCCTGGGAACTTCTCGAAGGCGAACCGTGGGAACTTGACGACGACGTAGTCGAGCGTGGGCTCGAAGCTCGCCGGCGTCGTTCCGGTGAGGTCGTTCGGGATCTCGTCGAGCGTGTACCCGACCGCCAGCTTGGCGGCGACCTTCGCGATCGGGTAGCCGGTCGCCTTCGACGCGAGCGCGGAGCTCCGTGAGACGCGCGGATTCATCTCGATCACGCGGAGTTCGCCCGTCTTGCGCTCGCGCGCAAACTGGATGTTCGCGCCGCCGGTCTCTACCCCGACCTCGCGGATTACCGCGACCGCCGCGTCCCGGAGCTCCTGGTAAGCCTCGTCCGAGAGCGTCATCTGCGGCGCGACGGTGACCGAGTCTCCGGTGTGGACTCCCATCGGATCGAGGTTCTCGATCGAGCAGACGACGACGACGTTGTCGTTTCGGTCGCGCATGACCTCGAGCTCGAACTCGTCCCAGCCGATGAGGGACTCCTCGACGAGGACCTGGTGCACAGGGCTTTCGCTGAGCGCACGGTCGAGGAGGTCCTCGAACTCGTCGGCGGAACGAGCCGTGCCTCCGCCGTGCCCGCCCAGCGTGAAGGCCGGTCGAAGGATGACCGGGAAGCTGAGCTCGCCCGGGACGTCCTCCCAGTCGGAGACGACCGTCGAGGCGGGAGCGCGCTGGCCGGCCAGGCGGACGGTCTCGCGAAAGCGCTCGCGGTCCTCGGCACGGCGGATCACGTCCACGCCGGCGCCGATCAGCTCGATCCCGAGCTCGGCGAGCAGGCCGTTCTCGGCGAGCTCCATCGCGAGATTGAGGGCGGTCTGGCCGCCCAGCGTCGGCAGCAGCGCGTCGGGGCGCTCGCGCGCCAAAACACCGGCCACGCCCTCCGGGTCGAGCGGCTCGACGTACGTCCGGTCCGCGAAGCCCGGGTCGGTCATGATCGTCGCCGGGTTCGAGTTGACGACGATCGTGCGGAACCCTTCGTCCCGGAGCACCTTCAGCGCCTGGCAGCCGGCGTAGTCGAACTCGCAGGCCTGGCCGATCACGATCGGCCCCGACCCGATCACGCAGATCGAGCGCAGATCACGCCGCCTTGGCGAGGCCGTTCACCTCCTCCACCCAGCGGTCGAGCAGCGACCAGGCGTCGTGGGGGCCGGGGCCCGCCTCGGGATGGAACTGGACCGAGCGCGCCCGGAGATCGGGAAACTCGAGCCCTTCGACCGTGCCGTCGTAGAGGGAGACGTGTGTGGCGTCGCGATCGGTGCTCGGCCGCACCGCGAAGCCGTGGTTTTGTGACGTTACGAGCACGCGGTCAGTAGTCCGCTCCAGCACCGGGTGATTGGCGCCGCGGTGGCCGAAGGGCAGCTTGAACGTCTCGTGGCCCGTCGCAAGAGCGAGAAGTTGGTGCCCGAGGCAGATGCCGAGCACGGGGACACGGCCCAAGAGCGCTCGGACCGTGTCTACCTCCGCTTCGAGCGGCTCGGGGTCGCCGGGACCGTTGGAGAGGAGAACGCCGTCGAAGGCCGCCAGCTCGTCGGGCTCGGTGGTGTGCGGAAAGACCGTGACCGCAGCTCCCGCCGCAGCCACCCGGCGCAGGATCGAGCGCTTACAGCCGTAGTCGACGACGGCCACGCGCGTCCCGCCTCGCTCGGAGTAGGCGTAGGGCCCAGGCGTCGATACCTGCGCTGCGAGCGCACGGCCGGCCATCGCAGGCTGCCTGCGGACCACGTCCAGGGTTTCCTCCACGGATGCATCACCGGTGACGAGTGCCGCGCGAAGGGCGCCGGCCTCGCGAAGCCTCAAAACGAGCGAACGAGTGTCGACTCCGGAAAGGGCAGGAACGCTCCGCTCGAGCAGCCAGTCAGTCCAGGCCGGCCCACGAGCTTCGCGCATCACCACTCCCCGCGCCTGCGGCCGCGCCGACTCGGAACGCTCTCGCGCAACGCCGTAGTTCCCGATCATCGGCGCGGTGAAGGCGACCAGCTGCTCCGCGTAGCTGGGATCGGTGACGACCTCCTGGTAGCCCGTCATCGCCGTCGTGAAGACCGCTTCGCCGAAGGCAAAGCCGGGAGCGCCGACCGACTCGCCGCGAAAGAGCGTACCGTCCTCGAGCAGCAGGAAGCCCGTCATCCCTCGTGCACCACGCTGCCGCCGGCGATTGTCGTCTTCACCTTCGCGGTGAGCCGTTCGCCGAGCAGCCACGAGTTGGCCGAGCGCGACCGGAACCCCTTCTCTTCGACCCGCCAGCTCGCACCGAGATCCAGCAGAACGAGGTTCGCCCTTTCCCCGGGGGCGATCCGCGGCGCCGGCAGGCCGTAGATGGCAGCCGGCCCGGCGGACATGCGTTCGAGGAGCGTCTCCAGCGAGATCACGCCGGGCTCGACGAGCTGGGTGTACAGCGCCGCGAATGCCGTCTCCAGCCCGGTTACGCCGAACGGCGCGGCCTCGAAGGGGACGTCCTTCTCGTGCCGGGCATGCGGCGCGTGGTCGGTCGCGATCGCCTGGATCGTCCCGTCACGAAGCGCGTCTACGAGGGCCGCTCGGTCGTCGGCCGAGCGAAGCGGCGGGTTCATCTTCACGTTCGAATCGAGCGACCGGACCGCTTCGTCGGTTAGGCAGAGGTGGTGCGGCGTCACTTCGGCCGTTGCCGCAACGCCGGCTGCCCGAGCAGCACGGAGCGCCGCGACCGACTCGCCTGCCGAGACGTGCAGGACGTGGATGGGACGACGCTCGAAGGCAGCGAGCGAGAGGTCACGCTCGACCATCAGGCTCTCGGCGATCGACGGATAGCCGGCGAATCCGAGCTCGGCGGACACTTCGCCTTCGTGCATCTGGCCGGCGCGCGAGAGCGTCGGCTCTTCGCAGTGCAGCGCAAGTGGGCGGCCCGTGACGGCGCCGTACTGCAGCGCCCGGCGCATCAGCCCAGGCGCCGCTACCGGCCGGCCGTCGTCGCTGAAGCCTGCGGCTCCCGAGTCCGCAAGCTCTGCCATCTCGGTGAGCTCACTTCCTTCCTGACCTTTCGTGATCGCCGCCAGGAAGCCGACCGGAACCTCCGCTTCTGCCTGCGCCCGCTCGATCAGCGAGCCGAGCACCGCGCTGGAGTCGACGACCGGGTCCGTGTTCGGCATCGCGAGGATCGCGCAGAACCCGCCTGCCGCCGCCGCTTGCGTTCCGGAGGCGAGCGTTTCCTCGTCCTCACGCCCCGGCGTGCGGAGGTGCACGTGGGCATCGACGAACGCCGGTGCAAGCATCAGATCGGCGCCCTCGATCACCCGGTGTCCGTTCGGATCGAGGCGTGATCCCAGCTCCGAGATCGTCCCGCTGTCGATGCGGACGTCCAGAATCGCGTCCACGCCCTCCGCTGGATCGACGACGCGGGCGCCGCGGACGACGAGGTCGTCCTTGGGTCGGTTCCGTGCGTGGAGGAGCGCCATCACGCCACCTCGTGGAGCGTCTCGACCTTGACGCCGACAGGCCCGCTCGTGAGCAGGTCGTAGAGAACCGCCATGCGGACGACCAGCCCCGCGCGCACTTGCGTTTCGATCAGCGCCTCGGCGGCGTCCGCGACACGCGGGTCGATCTCGACGCCGCGGTTCATCGGGCCGGGATGCATGATTTTCTGGCCGGCCCGGATCCGCTCGGGAGTCACGCCCCAATGCGCCGTGTACTCGCGGAGGCTCGGCACGTAGTTCGCGCCTTCGAGCATCCGCTCCCGTTGCATGCGCAGCACGTAGACAACGTCGGCCGCGCGGATGGCGTCGATCTCGGTGGAGGTTTCGCAGCCCAGCGCCTCGATCCCGCGCGGAAGCAGCGTCGGTGGGCCGACGAGCGTCACCCGCGCGTCGACGAGTGCGAGCGCCTGGATCAGCGAGCGCGCGACCCGCGAGTGGAGCACGTCCCCGACGATGGCGACGTGCAGGCTCTCGAGCCGCCCGAACTCCTCCTGGAGCGTGTACAGGTCGAGCAGCGCTTGCGTCGGGTGCTGGTGCTTCCCGTCTCCGGCGTTGACGACGTGGGCCTGGGTGTTCCGCGCGACGAAGTGCGCTGCGCCGATCTGCGGGTGGCGGATGACGATCACGTCCGGGTCGTACGCCCCGAGCGTGAGCGCCGTGTCCTTCAGGGACTCGCCCTTGTCGACGGCGGACCCGGACGCCTTGATCGACATCGTGTCCGCCGAGAGCCGCTTCGCTGCGAGCTCGAAGCTCGACGACGTGCGGGTCGACGATTCGTAGAAAACGTTGACGACCGTGCGGCCGCGCAACGTCGGGAGCTTCTTCATCTCGCGCTCGAGCGAGCGAGCGAAGCTGCGGGCCGTCGCCAGCAGGCGCTCGACGTCGTCGCGTGAGACGTCTGCGATCGAGAGCAGGTGCCGGCGCTCGGCTGGAGCCGGCGGCAGCAGGTCGTCTCGCATCACGCGGATGTCACCCATGGACCTCCTCCTCTGGCGTCGGGACGAGCAGCACCTGGTCGACCTCGTCCACCTCGACGAGCTGAACCTGGATGCGCTCCTCCCTCGAGGTCGGCAGGTTCTTGCCGACGTAGTCGGGACGGATGGGAAGCTCTCGGTGTCCCCGGTCCGCCAGGCAGGCGAGCTGGACGCGCGCGGGGCGCCCGTAGTCGAAAAGCGCGTCGATCGCCGCCCGGATCGTTCGGCCCGTGTACAGCACGTCGTCGACGAGGACGACCGTGCGACCTTCGAGCGGGAAGTCGAGCCGTGTGGCGCGCACGAGCGGCTGCGGATGCCGCGGCGCCTCGCTCGCCCGCACCTGGACGTCGTCGCGATAGAAGGTGATGTCAAGCGAGCCCAGTGCAACTTCGTGGCCCGTGAACTCGTGGATCAGCCGGCGGAAGCGGTACGCGAGCGGTACGCCGCGCGTGTGGATCCCGACGAGCGCGACCCGGTCGAGGTCGGGATTGCCCTCGACGATTTCGTGGGCGATGCGCGCGAGGCTTTTCGCGATCGCCGCCTCATCCAGGAGCGTCTTCGTGCTCGACTGTGCAGGCAGCGGCAACCGCTCTCCTTTCCGGCCTCACGGGACCGAGTTAAAGGACGTGGAGCGATGGGAAGCTTAGCGCGGCCTGCGGACGGTGGGAGCTCGACCTACGCGTCCGAGACGAGCTCGTCGGGCTCGCTGAGCGACTCGATCGCGTCGATCGCGGCCTCGAGTGACGTCTCCGGAACGAGCACCTTCTGCGGCGCGTCCTCGGTAGCCGTGGGATGGTGCTCGACGGCCGGCTCGAGCTGCGTGTCGATCCCGGCAGCCTGAAGGATCGCCTCCAGCTCCTCGGCTTCGGTGACGTCACCGGCCATGGCCACTTGAACCATTCGAGTCATCCCGCGCCCTCCTCGATCGTTGCGGCAACCGCCTCGCCCTTAGGCGTCGGCGCGCCGTGCTTGTGAGTGGCTCCACCTTTCACGAGCTCGGGCGACCCCCGTTCCTGGAAGGGAACGACGATGATATCGAGATCCCGCGGCACGACCGTGTCGGGAAAGACGGCCTGTGCCTCCCGCTCGATCTCGCCACCGAAGTAGCGATTGGAGAGGTGCGTCAGGCTCAGCAGACCCACCTCGGCCGACCGCGCCACCTCCGCCGCCTCGCCCGCCGTCGAGTGGAGCGTCTCGTGCGCCCGGCCCCGCTCCTCCTCTGCGAACGTGGCCTCGTGCACGAGCACGTCGGCCCCACGCGCCGCCTCGATCACGCGCTGGGAATAGGCCGTGTCGGCCGAGATCGCGACCTTCCGACCGGGGCGCTCGTCCCCGAGCACGCTCTCGGGCGTGACCACGCGACCGTCCGGCAGCGTCACCGTCTCGCCGCGCTGGAGTGCGCCCCGCTCCGGACCTTCCGGGATGCCCAGCGCGTCGGCCGTCTCGACGTGGAAACGCCCGGGCCGAGGTTCCTCGACGAGCGCGTACCCGACCGCGGAGACACCGTGGTTCACCGGAAAGGTCTCGAGGCGGTAGCCGCGTCGCTGGAGAGTGTCTCCGGGGCGAAGCTCGACCAGCTCGTACGGGTACGTGAGTTTTCCGAAGATCCGCCGCAGGGCCACGAACAGCTCGTTCAGTCCCGGAGGGCCGTAGATCGTGATCGGGACCTCCCGACCGCGGAGTGCGAAGGTCTTCAGCATTCCCGGCAGACCGAGGTAGTGGTCAGCGTGGTAGTGGGTCAGGAAAACCTCCCGCAGCTCGATCAGGCCGACGTTCGAGCGCAGCAGCTGCCGCTGCGTCCCTTCCGCACAGTCGACGAGCAGGCGCTCCCCGCCTCGGCGGAGGAGAATGGCGGTCGGCGCCCGCTGTGCGGTCGGCATGGAGCCGGAGGTGCCGAGAAAGACGAGGTCGAGATCCACGCGGCGATTCTAGTTTCGTGGTTTTTCGCTACCTGATCGCCTCCTCTCAGGGCAGAACCAGCACCTGTCCTGGAGTGAGCACCGCGCCGCTGAGCCCGTTCTCATGCTGGAGCCGCCACACCGCTTGCCGTGGGTCGCCTCCGTAGCGGCGCGCAGCGATCGACCACAGGGTGTCCCCCGGCCGGACGCGATACGACTCCCCCGCGCCGGCGCCCTCCGAGCCCCGCGCAAGGACGCTCCAGGCCAGAACGGTGACGAGGAAGGCAACGAGGAGGAGGCGGACGAACATGTGTTCGGCATGCTACCGAACAGGTGTTCGTTGTGTCAACCCGAAAGTGTGACGAGTTCGGGTCGGATCTCCCCCGCCTCGACGTCGAGCATCAGCATCGAGTGGGCGGGCGCCCCACGGCGCTCGGTCGGACTCCCCGGGTTCAAGACCCAGACGTCCCCGACCCGGGACAGGTCCGGGATATGCGTGTGGCCGTAGATCACCGCATCGCACCCGGGAAACGCGGCAACAAGCCGCGCCGCCCGAGCCGCAGCCGGACCAGGCACGTGAACCATCCCCATCCGAGCCCCCGCGACGCCCACGACCCGCCGCTCAGGCAGCAACTCGATGAGTGCCGTCTCGTCCATGTTCCCGGCCACTCCCTCGACAGGCGCCAGCCGGCCGAGCTCCTCGAGCACCGCCGCGCGAACGAAGTCCCCGGCGTGGAGGATCAGCTCCGCCGTCTCGAGCCGCCGCAGGCACTCGGCGGGCAAACGCCGGGTACCCCGCGGCATGTGTGTATCCGCGATGACCGCGACGAGCGTCAGCCGGCGCCGTTCACGAACGCGCCGTCCCGGTACACGAGCTCGCCGTCCGCATAGACCTCTCCGCCGTCACGCAGGTCGCAGACCATGTCCCAGTGCAAAGCGGAGACGTTCTCCCCACCCGTCTGCGGGACCGACCTCCCCAGCGCGAGATGAACCGTGCCACCGATCTTTTCGTCGAGCAGCAGGTTGCCGGTGTACTCGGTGACCTCGTCGTTGAGCCCGAAGGCGAATTCTCCGACCCGTCGCGCGCCGGGGTCGACGCCGATCATCTGGCGGAGGAACTCCTCGCCGCGCCGGGCTTTCGCCTCCACCACCTCGCCGGCCTCGAAGCGCAAAACCACACCGTCCGCGCTTCGCCCGCGGACCATCGCAGGGAACGAGAAGCGAATCGTCCCCTCGACATTCGTCTCGACGGGCCCGGTGAAGACTTCTCCATCCGGGAGGTTCACCTTCCCGTTCGCCCGCACCCAGCTCCGTCCGCCCACCCCGAGCTTGAGATCGGTGTCCTCGGCGACTACCCGGAGCTCGCTCTTGCCCTCCAGCATCGAGCCGATACGGTCGAGCCGCTGGCCGAACGCCGTCCACGCAGCCACAGGGTCGTTGGCCTCGAGAAACGCGGCGCGGTACACGAGCTGCTCGAACTGCGCAACTGACATCCCGGCGTCCTGGGCGGAAGCGTCCGTCGGATAGCCGCACAGCACCCAGCGGAACTCTCCCCGGCCGAAGCGCTGCAAAGCCAGCTCCTGGTAGGCCTCGCGTCCCTTTACCCGCCTGGCCATCCTGGCCGGGTCGACGCTGCTCAGATATTTCGTGTTCTCAGGCGCGTCGATTGCGATCAAGACGTCGCCGTGCTCGACGTTCCAGCGCACGTCGATCGGCACCCATTCGAGCTGCTCGTCGGTGCCGTGGAGCAGGAGGTCCTCGGCGGTTTCCTGAACGATGAGCTCGGTGGTCGGATGGCCGCCGGCCCGCACTGCTGCGCGATACAGCTCCCGGATCAGCGGCGTACTCGCGGGGCTACCCTCGATTCGGATGATGTCCCCGGGGCGCACGGAAGTGGAGTAGCCCACGACCACGTCCGCCAGCCGCGCGAGACGCGGGTCAGACATGCTCGATCGCGGCCTCGGTCAGGAAGGAGCCAGCCTTCCAGACGAGCTCGCGGTCCGCGTACACCTCACCTTCTTCGCGGAGATCGCAGATGAGATCCCAGTGGAGATCTGAGGTGTTCTGCGTTCCGGCCTCCTCGAAGCCGCCGCCGAGTGCGACATGCATCGTGCCGCCGATCTTCTCGTCGAACAGGATGTCCCGCGTAAACCGGTCGATCTCGTAGTTCAACCCGAAGGCAACCTCGCCCAGCACCGACGAACCGTCGTCCGTCGCAACCAGCGTGCGCAGGTAGTCCTCGCCGGAACTTGCTTCCGCCCCCACTACCCGGCCCTCGGCGAACCGGAGTCGAACGCCTTCGACCTCCCGGCCCTGGAAGATCGACGGGAACGCGAAGTAGATGTCTCCGTCCGTCCCGGTCTCCACGGGGCTCGTGAAGACCTCCCCGTCGGGCATGTTGTGTCGTCCCTCAGAGGGAAGCCAACGCCGGCCCTCGACGAGGACGCGAAGGTCTGTGTCAGGACCGACGATGCGGAGCTCTCGAACGCCTTCGAGCCCGCGAGCGCGCGCCGTCAACTCGCCGGACGTCGATTCCCAATGGGCGAACGGGTCGTCGTCGACCCGCACATGGCAGGCGCCGTAGACGAAGTCCTCGTACTCGGACAGGGACATCTCCGCGTCCTGGGCGTGCGCCTCGGTCGGCATCAGCGTGCCGCACCAGGCCAGTTCGCCCGCGCTGATCCGCTGCCAGCGGCGGTTGACCATGCGGTAGTGAGCAGAGAGCTGGAGCTTGCGGCGCTCCGGATCAGCCCGAGTCAGCGCCCTCGTGTTGGACGTCGACCAGATCGTCGTCCAGGCGTCGAGCTCCTCGCTCTGGTGGCGCTCGCTTTCGGAGATGTAGCCGAGCTGCTCGTCGTTTCCTTCCGCCAGCAGGATCTCCTCGACGCCGGCGGGCCGGACATGGACGTAGGGCAACGCGCCGCGACGGAGCCCGAAGCGGTACATGGCCGCAACGAGGGGGATCGCCGACGCCTCGCCGTCGATCCTGAACACCTGGCCCTCGCAGAGGTCGAGCGAGTAGCCGGTGATGAGGTCTGCGAGCTTCTCGACCCTAGGGTCCCGCACCCGCCGCCCTACTTCTTCCGGGGGCCGACGGGGAAGGGCTTGCTGATGAGCGTCGACTGACGAGCCGGGTTCATCTCGGCACGAAGCCGGACGGCGAAGACATAGGTGCCCGCAGCGACGTGCTTGCGCGGAAAACGGATGAACGTGCCGAGGTGCGCACGCGCCTTCGCGCGGGCGGAGAACACCGGCTTGGGCGTGCGCCGCCGGCCGACGGCGGCGAGCAGGCGCTTGCGGAGTGCCGGAGACAACCTGCGACCCGGCAGCCGGTACATCGCAGCGTTGACGAAGCTCGACTCCTCGGCCGCCGCGGAGAACGACCAGTTCTTGTCGGTCGCCGAGCGCCGCCGTTCCCCGAAGCGGGCAGTCGCCCCGACGACCTTGATGGTGTGCACCCAGGTCTTCGGGCGGCGAGTGCAGCGCGTGAGCCCGCGCGAGAGAGCCGAGTGCACGGCGGCCCACGAGGGGCGCCGCGTGCGATCGGCGCGGATGAGCCCCGCTTGCCAGCGGTCGAGGTCGGGCTCGTCGACGAGGCCGTAGTAGAGCATCGAGTGCACGGAGGCGTCGCAGGCGTAGTACGGGATCAGCGCGGCGTAGATGTCGGCCTGGGACCGCTCATCGGCGAGTCGCGGGACGGATTCCACGCCGTAGTAGGCGCCCTGCGACGAAGGTGGGATGGCGACCTGCCAGCCGACCTCGTTGAGCCGGACGGTCAGCGGCGGCAGTCCGGCTTTGGACACCGGCTTTCCTCGCTCGGCGAACCTCGGCTGTCCGGTGCCGTTGAAGGCGTCCCAGATCGCCTGCTTGATCCGCCCGAGGTTGGAAGTTCCGGCATTTGGCCAGCGGTAACCGACGAGATAGCCGTCTCGGTACGAGTTCGGGTGTGGATGGAAGGCGAGCTGATCCATGATCGGCCGCTTTCGGCCGCTGGCGCGATACGCAACCCCGATGTCGTGGATGCAACGCACGGGCGACGTCGAGGCATTCACCGCCGCCAGAGCGTTGTCGTTGCCCCTCGGTGACAGGGACACGCCGAGAACGGTGATGTCGCGGTTGACTGCCTTGAGCGCGTCATAGGCCTGCGCGAGCACGCGTTCGTAGGAGGCACAGGCGAGGCCTTTGCCCGTGAACGAGAACTGCGGCTGCCAGAACCGGGGCTGGTTGGGCTCGTTTCCGACGGCGATGTCCTTGACCTGCGGATACCTGCGCGCCACGTGCACGACGAAATCGACGAACTGGTTCGCGGCGGTGCGAGAGCCCGCCAAAGCGCGCGCCCGCGTCGGCGAGATCAGAAAGACGAGCTTGATCCCCGCCGCCGCTGCACGCGGGACATAGCGGTCGAGCTGCTCCCGTTCCCGGATCGTCGTTGGCTGCTCGGGATCCCAGCCGATCGTCACCCGGTTCTCCTGGAGGCCCGCCTCGAGGAACTGGTCGACGAACCAGGCGCCCCCATCGGTTGCGAGCCGGCCGCCGTCGTCGGCAGCGCCGACGGTGAGGTCGGCGTTCGCAGGCGCTGCGGCGCAAAGAGCAGCGAGCACGCACAGGATGGAGATGGCCAGTTGTCTCATTCAGGACCCCTCGATCATGCAGGCGAGGCGATTCAGCATTGCACGCGATCCAATATCTCGTCCAGCAGCATGTCCGGTCCGAAGCGGACCGGATCGTCAACCGGCAGGCCGGTCTCGTCCGCGACCTGCGCGATCTCGGCCTGCGCCTCATCCTCGGCGAGCGCTCCTGTGTGCAGTGCGATCGCGGCAACCCTCGCGGGGCGGAGCGGCAGCGATGCGCGCTCGTGGAGCTCGATCAGCTCGGTGAGCGCCGGCAGCGGATGCTCGGGATAGCCCTCGGTGTGCGTCGCCCGCGCCTTGTGCACGAGCACGAACGCATGCGGTGTCGCTCCGTGCATCAGACCCATCGTCACGCCGGAGTACGCCGGATGCACCAGGGATCCTTGCCCCTCGACCCAGAGAAACTCCCCGCCGCGGGCGGCTCCCTCGACGACCAGTTGCTCGGCGGCGCCAGCCAGGAAGTCCGAGACGACGGCATCGACGGCGATTCCCCAGCCTGCGATTGCGATTCCGGTCTGGCCGGTCGGGACGAACACGGACTTCAGACCGCGCCGCCTCGCGGCCAGATCGAGCTCGACGGCCACCGTTTTCTTGCCGATGGCGCAGTCCGAGCCGACGGTGAGCACGATCTTCGCCGCCACTCGCAGGTTCTCGCCCGTCGGGACGTTGAGGTCGTCCGGAGGCTTGCGAAGGTCCCGAAGCTCGACGCCGTGCCG
>JBKPGE010000010.1:0-3323 GCA_046729215.1 Actinomycetota bacterium
CTTCAGACCTTGTCTCGTCGGAGTGCCGCTCCTGGCTTGGTGCTCGCGACCCAGAATTCCGGCGGCATTACTGGAAGGGGCACTCATGAGTCAGACGCTGAAAGTGAAGAAGGGCGATCTCGTCCAGGTGCTGAGCGGCAAGGACCGTGGCAAGCGAGGCCGCATCCTCGAGGCGCGCCCGAATCAGGGCCGGGTCATCGTCGAGAACCTCAACGTCATCAAGCGGCACACGAAACCGCGGCCGATGCGAAATCCGAGCCGGATGGGCGCGCCGCAGATCCAGCCGGGCGGCGTGATCGAGAAGGCTGCGCCGCTCCCGGTCTCGAACGTGATGCTCGTCTGTCCCGTTTGCAACCGCCCGACCCGGGTCGGAACGGTGGAGAAGGACGTCAAGGGCGGCGTTCGGCGCGTGCGAGTTTGCAAGCGCGAGGACTGCCGCCAGGAGATCGACAAGTAATGGCGACCGCTACGACAGAGACCCGCGAGCTGCCCCGCCTGAAACAGCGCTACCTGGACGAGGTCCGGGCACAGCTCCAGGAGGAGCTCGGCCTGAAGACGGTCATGCAGGTGCCGCGCGTCGAGAAGATCACGCTGAACATGGGCGTCGGGGAGGCGAAGACCGAGCCGAAGGCGCTCGACTCAGCGATCGAGGAGCTGACGACCATTGCCGGGCAGCGCGCGCAGGTCCGCCGCGCCCGCAAGTCGATTGCCGGCTTCAAGATTCGCGAGGGCATGCCGATCGGCGCCCGAGTGACGCTGCGCGGCGACCGCATGTACGAGTTCCTCGATCGGCTCGTGTCGATCGCGCTGCCGCGCATTCGCGACTTCCGGGGGCTGAACCAGCGGTCGTTCGACGGCCGCGGCAACTACTCGATCGGCATTCGCGAGCAGATCATCTTCCCCGAGATCAACTACGACGACATCGCCGGGATCCGTGGCCTCGACGTCACCATTACGACATCGGCGGCGAACGACGAGCAGGCCTTCGCCCTGCTCCGCTCACTCGGGCTCCCGTTCGCCGAGGACAGAAGGGAAACCTAAGCAATGGCCAAGAAGTCACTCGTCTACAAGCAGGCGCAGACGCCGCGGTTCAAGGTGCGGCGCTACTCCCGCTGCCGCCGCTGCGGGCGCCCGCGCTCCGTCTACCGCAAGTTCGGCCTCTGCCGGATCTGCCTGCGCGAGCTCGCGCACCAGGGACAGATCCCCGGCATGACCAAGTCCAGTTGGTGACCTAGATGCAGACCGATCCGATCGCCGACATGTTGACCCGCATCCGCAACGCCAACAAGGCGCTGCACGAGCACACCGAGATGCCGAGCTCGCGCTTGAAGGTGGGGATTGCGCAGCTCCTCCAGGAGGAGGGCTACATCACGGGCTACAGCGTGCGCTCGGGCGAGAGCTTCGACACGCTCGTGATCGAGCTCAAGTACGGCTCGAACCGTGAGCGCATCCTCACCGACCTGAAGCGCGTCTCGAAGCCCGGCCGCCGCGTGTACGCTCGCAAGGATCGCCTGCCGCGCGTTCTGGGGGGAATGGGCACGGCGATCATGTCCACGTCCAAAGGCCTCGTCACGAGCAGGACCGCTGAGCGCGAAGGCATCGGCGGCGAGGTCATCTGTTTTGTCTGGTGAAAAATCTGTCGATTTTTCACAATGAGCCAGGGAAGAAGCGTTGAGCAGAATCGGTAAAAAACCAATCGAGATCCCAGCCGGAGTAGGTGTTTCCGTCGACCCTGGCCGCGTGATGGTCAACGGCCCGCTTGGCGAGCTGACCCAGCGCGTCTCCCCCCGGATGAAGATCGAGCAGACCGACGGAGCGCTGCAAGTCTCGCGGCCCACGGACCGCGGTGACGATCGCGCTCTCCACGGCCTCACCCGTTCGCTCGTCGCGAACATGGTCGAGGGGGTCACGAAGGGCTTCGAGAAGCGGCTCGAGATCCAGGGTGTCGGCTACCGCGCCGCGCTACGCGGGCAGGCGCTGGAGCTGCAGGTCGGCTTCTCGCATCCGGTCGTGGTCGAGCCTCCGGCGGGGATCACGTTCGAGGTCCCGAGCCAGACCGAGGTGCTCGTGAAGGGCATCGACAAGCAGCAGGTCGGCCAGACGGCTGCCGAGGTGCGCGCGGTGCGCCCGCCGGAGCCGTACAAGGGCAAGGGCATCCGCTACCAGGGTGAGTACGTCCGCAGGAAGGTCGGTAAGAGGGCATGAGCAAGCTGACAACGCGACAGGCGCGCGCGCGGCGCCACAAGCGAGTGCGCAAGCTTGTTTCCGGCACGGCTGAGCGCCCTCGCCTGGTCGTCTTCCGCTCGAACCGCGGCATCGCAGCGCAGCTGGTCGACGACCACGCCGGCAAGACGCTCGCCGCGGCCAGCTGGCTGGACGTGCGCGACGTCAAGGGCGCAAAAACCGAGCAGGCCGCCGAAGTCGGAAAGCTGCTGGCACAAAAGGCGAAGGCCGCCGGCGCCAGGACCGCCGTTTTCGATCGCGGCGGCTACCTGTACCACGGACGGGTGAAGGCGCTTGCCGATGCCGCCCGCGAAGGAGGAATCCAGTTTTGAGTGACTTCGCTGAGACGCGCGAGCTCAAGGAGCGCGTAGTCGAGATCAACCGGGTCGCGAAGGTCGTCAAAGGCGGCCGGCGCTTCTCGTTCACGGCGCTCGTCGTCGTCGGAGACGAGGTCGATCGCGTCGGCGTCGGCTACGGCAAAGCCCGGGAGGTCCCCCTGGCGATCTCGAAGGCTGTCGAGGACGCCAAGAAGAATCTCTTCACCGTCCCCAAGCACGGCACGACGATCACCCACGAGATCCTCGGACGCTTCGGGGCTGCACGGGTGCTGCTCCGGCCGGCGAGCGAGGGAACCGGCGTCATCGCCGGGGGCGGCGTCCGCGCGGTGCTCGAACTGGGCGGCGTCCGCGACATCCTCGCGAAGAGCCTCGGCACGACGAATCCCGTGAACATGCTCAAGGCCACGGTGCAGGGCCTCCAGAGCCTGCGCCGGCCGGACGAGGTCGCCCGGGCGCGCGGAAAGACGATCGCCGAGGTCCTGCCTCTCCCGAAGCAGCCGCCGGCCGAGGAAGAGGCCCCGTCGGATGCGGAGCCGGAGCCCGTCGCCGTAGCGGCTGACGCGGAGGAGCCGGCGGATGGCTAAGACGCTGAAGATCACCCAGGTCCGGAGCAAGATCGGCCAGAGCGAGCGCCATCGCGGCACACTGCGCGCGCTCGGCCTCGGGAAGATCGGCCGCTCCGTCGAGCGCCCGGAGAGCCCGGAGGTCGCCGGTATGCTGAGGAAGGTTCGCCACCTCGTCCGAGTCGAGGGCGACGAGTAA
>JBKPGE010000011.1:0-8078 GCA_046729215.1 Actinomycetota bacterium
CCTCGCCCGCTCCGGCTGCGCCCAGTTCGCCTCGCCGACGGCGGCGAGGAACGTCTCGATGTAGCCGGGTTGCCAGTCCCACATCTCGCCTCCCACGGGTCCGCGGTGACCGATGTGGAAGATCGCGTCCGTCGGAAACCGTTCCCGGAGCGTCGCGATGTTCGCGAGCCATTCGCGGTGGAAGCCGTCGGCGAGGTGGCAGTGTTTGTGGTCGTAGATCTGGTCGCCGAGGAAGACTGTCTGCGCGTCGCCTCCGAGGATCCAGGGGCTGTCGTGGGGCGACTCGCTCGGCCCGAGGTCGATGACGGTGAACCGGACGCCATCGAAGGTCACGCTCTCGCCGTCGTCAATCGGCGTGTTCGGGAAGACGCGTCTGCTCGGCCACTCGTCGCCGAACATCGGTCCGACGATCGCGTCTTTTGCGGCGTCGTCGCGCGCGATCGTGTCGATCGCCCCCTGCGGCGCGATGATCGGCATATCGTCCCCGGCGACGAGCTGCGCCAGGCCTGCGTAGTGATCGGGATGCGAGTGCGTGAGCAGCACCGCCTGCAGGGGCTTACCGAGCCGTTCGAGCGCTTGGCGCATCGCGCGGCGCTCAGAGACCGTCAGCAGCGAGTCGACGGCGACGACCTCGGCCGCCGTCTCGACGAGGTACGCGTTCACGAACGCACCGTCCTGCTGGCCGGGAACCTGTGTACGACCGGATGCTCGGTGATCTCTCCGCCTTTCCTCATCAACGTTCACTACGGTCCTCTCAATTCAGGCCTTGCGGACCAATCACGCCGCGTAGCTCTCGCCGCCCATGATGTGGAGCGAGACGTAAGGCTCGTCCCCGACGACCCAGCTGTCGTGCCCAGGCGGCACGTAGAAGAACTCGCCCGCTTTCGCCACGACCTCTCGCCCGTCGGCCATCGCGATGACGGCTCGTCCCGCGAGGACGACGCCTACATGTTCGATCTTGCACAGACGCTCTCCACGTGTGGCGCCGACGTGTTCAGACCACTTCCAGCCGGCTCGTAGGTTGCCCGGCCGAGGATCGTCGGCCCGACCTCGTAGACCTCGAATCGGCCCTTCTCGAACTCGCGGATCTCGGTCGGGCTATCGAAGTCGGTCAGTCGCAGATCCATCTTTCCTCCTTCCAATGCGGGCGCAGTCGGCTCGCGCGACCCACGCCTGCTGGCTGAGCCGTTGTCGAAGTTGGCAGCTTGAAGTACCTCCGGCCGCATCGCGCGTCGAAGTGGGACGAGCTACGTGGGGATAGTTGCCTCTGCCGGTTGGAGTTCGGCCGCGGCCACGCGTCGGGGCGCCGCCACGGCGAGAGCGGTGATCGCGGCGAGTGCAGAGAGTGTTGCGGCCACGCCCAGCGCGGGTCGGAAGCCGGCGGTGACGCTCGCGGGTGATCCGAGGTGTCCGTTGGCCGCGAAGACCGCGCTGGTGATCGCAATCGCGAAGACGCCCCCGAACCGTTGCATCGTGTTGTTCGTACCCGACGCCTTGCCGAGATCGGAGGGTGAGACCGAGCTCAGGATCGCCGTCGGCACGGTTGGCAGGGCCATCGAGATCCCGGTTCCGGCAACGAGGAAAGCGAAGACGAGCTCGAGATAGTTCATGCCAGTGGACGCCGCAGTGGCGGCGATCCAGGCGAGCCCGAGCGCTTGCAACATTAGACCCGCGACCATTACCGGGCGGCGTCCAACTCGGTCCGAGAGCGCGCCGGCGACGGGAGCGACCAGCATCGGCGTCACCGTCCAGGGAAGCAGGCGCACACCGGTGGCGAGCGGTGAGTAGCCGAGTGCGAACTGGAAGTACTGCGACACGAGGAAGGCGGCCGAGAAGAGTGCGCCGATCATGAGAAACGCGGTCGCGTTGCCGGCCGCAAAGGCCGGGATGCGGAACAGTCGCAGCGGCAGCATCGGCTCGCGGGCGCGGCTCTCCCAGAGGACGAAGGCGCCCAGGAGCAGAGCGCCGAGGCTCAAAGAGGCGACGATCTCGCTGCTGGCCCAGCCTGCCTCGTTAGCGCGCACGAGTCCCCAGACGAGGCCGATGGCGCCGGCCGAGACGAGTCCGATCCCCGGCAGATCGAGGCGGGCCGCGGGCCCATGGCTCTCCGAGAGGCGGATGAGCGAGAGTGCGGTTGCGGCGACGCCGATGGGAACGTTCACCCAGAAGATCCAGTGCCAGTCGAGCCCCTCGGTGACGGCGCCGCCGATCAGCGGTCCGCTGGCGACGGCGAGGCCGGCGATCCCGCCCCAGATGCCGACGATCGCGCCGCGCCGCTCGACGGGAAAGGCCGCCGTCAAGATCGTCAGGCTCAGCGGCAAGACAAAGGCGGCGCCCAAGCCCTGCACCGTCCGAGCCGCGATCAGCACGGACGCCGTCGGCGCGAGGGCGCAGGCGGCCGAGGCGAGCGTGAACAGCCCCAGTCCGAAGGCGAAGACGCGGCGGCGTCCAAGTCGATCGCCCAGGGCGGCCGCGGTGATGATGCCGGCGGCGAACGTGATGCCGTAGGCGTTGACCGTCCACTGCAGCGTGGGCAGGCTCGCGCCCAGCTCGCGCTGCATCGCCGGGAGCGCCGTGATCACCACCAGCGCATCGAGCGCCACCATGAAGAATGCCACCGACGTCAGCCCGAGCGTCCAGCCCAGGCTCCGGTTCGTCGTGCTTTCAGCGGCCATCTGGTGCCTCCCTTCGATCGGAATGCGTCGTCAGGAGTACGGACACCAGGCGAACGCCGAACTGGGCGCTGCCCGACCGCCCACTTTGCGCCCGCTGCGGTGTCTACCCCTGCGATGACCGCAAATGGGCAGTGACAGCAGCGGTGCGAGGATGCGCGGATGAGCGCCGCTCTGCTTGCGCGAGCACAGGCAGGCGACGAAGCAGCGTTCGCCGACCTCGTCGCTCCCTACCGGCGCGAGCTGCGCGTGCACTGCTACCGCATCCTCGGCTCAGCGCAAGACGCCGAGGACGCGCTGCAGGAGACGCTGCTCGCGGCCTGGCAGGGCCTGCCGGGCTTCCAGGGCCGCGCGTCCATTCGCACCTGGCTCTACCACGTCGCCACCAACCGCTGCCTCAACGCCGTGCGCGCCGCTAGCCGCAGACCACGTTCCTACGAGGAGCGGCCCGACCTCGAACTGCCGGGGGCGACCCGAACGGGCGAGCCGCTCTGGCTCGAGCCCTACCCCGACGTCCTGCTCGATGAGCTTCCGGACAGCACCCTCGGCCCCGCCGCTCGCTACGAGATGCGCGAGGCGATCTCACTCGCCTTCGTGACCGCCCTCCAGCTGCTCCCGCCGCGGCCACGCGCCGCTCTCGTCCTTCGCGACGTGCTCGGCTTCCACGCAGGCGAAGTCGCGGAGATGCTGGACTCGAGCGAGGAATCGGTGACGAGCGCGCTCAAGCGCGCGCGGGCGACGCTCGAACGGCTCGACGAGGGCGATCGTCGGCCTCCGCCGCGTCCGAACTCAGCCGAGGAGCGGGACGTGATCGATCGACTGACGCAGGCATTCGAGGCGAGCGACATGGACGCGCTCGTCGCCCTGCTAACCGACGACGTCCGCCTGGCGATGCCCCCGCTGCCACTCGAGTACCGCGGACGCGGTCCCGCAGCGAGCTTCCTGAAGGCAGTATCGATTCACGGGCAGCGCCGCTACCGGCTCGTGCACACCCGCGCCAACGGCCAACCCGCCTTCGGCCTCTACGCACGTGATCCAGGCCAGCGTGTCTTCCGCACCGTCGGGCTGCTCGTCGTCACTCTCGCAGGCGACCAGGTCGCCGGCCTGACACGCTTCGAGCCAGGCGTCCTACCGCAGTTCGGACTGCCGAGGAACCTCCTCGCCTAGCGGCGAGCGAAGGATCACGGCGGCTCGTCCCACGCAAGACTCAGCCCGGCCGCGGGCGCATGATCGGGCCGTATCTGAGAAGACGCCATCCTCGAACGCTGGGCGACGCCCGACAGATGCCGAGACGTCAGCGTCGCGAGTAGGCACACGGCCTCAGCAAGCCGGTCGTGCGTCGCCGTGCGGCCTCATATCGCGCGCTGACGCTACCGAGCCGCAATCGCCTGGCGTCGCTTCCGACCGGCGCTCGACGTGCCGCGCGTGCGGGCGTCCACACCGTCGCCGAGGGAGACCGCCAGAACCTCGAGCAGAGCTGCAAGTTCGGCACGTTCCTTATCGCTTAGGTCGCTGAGCAGACGCTCTTCGTTCGCCACGTGCTCGAAGAGGATCGCCTCGACGAGGCGCTTCCCCTCGCGCGTCAGCGACACCGCCGTCGACCGTCCGTCGTTCGGGTCGGGCTGGCGGCGAATCAGTCCACGACGCTCGAGCGCGTTAAGGCGCTTCGTCATCCCGCCGCTCGTGACGATGAGCGCCCGGCTGAGCTCCGTCGGGCTCAGCCGGTGAGGCCGACCCGCTCGGCGCAGCGCGGCCAGGACGTCAAACTCGCCTCCGTTCAGCCCGTGCACGACGAAGACGGGCTCAATCTCTGCTTGCACCAACTGCGCCAGCCGAGAGATCCGCCCGACCACGCCAAATGCCGAACGGTCGAGATCCGGGGCCTCTCGCCGCCACTGCTCCAGGACGTGATGCACGTGATCTCTCCGCCACACCCACCCGAGTATACTCCTGCGGAGATTGCTTTCTAGAAAGCTATCTGGTTAGAGGGTGGCTGCTGCCACGCTCGGCGCGCTGGCTGGCGCGTCCTTCGGCGCGCTCACGGTCGCGGTCCGGTGGGGCATCCGCCGTGGCGCCGATCCTGAAGTCGGCGCACTCGTCGCCGCGACGCTAGGAGCCGCCGCTTCCGTCATCGTGATCGCACCATCCGTCGCGGCTCACGGCATCGATAGTCGCCCGCTTCTCCCGTTTATCGCAGCAGGGTTGATCGCGCCCGGCGCCTCGCAGGTTGCCCTCAGCTTCGCCGTCGAGCATGCCGGGGCATCGCGGGCCGCGATCTTCATGGGAACGGCGCCGCTGATCTCGATCCTGGTCGCGGTGATGCTGCTCGGCGAGCCGTTCCGTCTCCCACTCGTCCTCGGCACCCTGCTGATCGTCTTCGGCGGCACCGCGCTCGCGGCTGAGCGGACGCGCCCCAAGGACTTCCACGCTCGTGGCGCGGCGCTTGCCCTCCTCTGCGCCGTGCTCTTTGCGTCCCGCGACAACATCGTCCGCTGGGCGGCTCGCGACGAACATCCGCCGCCGCTGGTCGCCGCCACCGCCTCCCTCCTGGCAGCCGCAGCACTCATTCTCGCCTATCTAGCACTCCTGCGTCGCGACCGCCTCCGCACAAACCTGCCGCGCACCGTGTCGGCATTCGCGCCGGCGGGCATCGCCCTCGCGCTCGGCTACGGGACACTGCTCGCCGCCCTTGACCGCGGGAATGTGAGCGTCGTCTCGCCGCTCAATGCAACAGGGTCTCTATGGGCGGTCCTCCTAGCAGCGCTCGTGATCGGGCGGAGCGAGCTGATCGGTCGCCGCACGATACTGGCGGCAGTCCTAATCGTCGCCGGAGGAGCGCTCATCGGCCCCTTCCGCTGACCACGGCGTTGAACTGCTAACCGACCGTCCGAGACCGGTGCGGCCTAAGCGCCGTGGATTCGTCAGTCGAGGGCGCGACCCACCCGCGCCTCCGACTCACTCGAGATGCTCCGCGAACGGTTCATTCCCAAGCAGCGACTCACGCCCGGAACCGAGTTGAGTGTGTGCCCGCCGACCTCTGAACGAACGACGACGCCGACGATTCGTTTCGCTACCGTGGGCCGACGGCAAGAGGAGCACGCCTCTTCCCGGCGGTGGTCGCCGCCGCCCGGTAAGGGTCCGGGGCGGCCCGCCCGCCGATGGAAGGCGAGGCCCGTGCTAGGCGTCGCGGCGCCAATCGAGCGCGCGACGGCCGGCTGGCGGCAGCTTGCTCACGACCAGGTCGTATGAGTCCTCGATCATGTCGCGAATGGCGTCGTTGGGTAGCGAGCCGTCGATGACCACAGTGTTCCAGTGACGCTTGTTGAGGTGGTAGCCCGGAAGCACAGCCGGGTGCGCCTGGCGCAACGCCTGGGCGAGTTCGGGCTCGCACTTGAGGCTCACCCGAAGCGAGTCGGCGCCGAGCTGGGAGAGGGCGAACATCTTTCCGGCGACCTTGAACACCGAGGTCCTGGGGCCGAACGGAAACGTCTCCTCGGCTCCGGGAAGCGAGAGGCAGTGGTCCCGAAGCTCGGCGGGGTTCATCCCCCGAACGTTGCCTGGCCGAACATGAAGTCGGCTCCCGCTGAGAGGGCGCGATTCGCACCGTCGCCTCGGTCCCGGGGCCGCCGCCTGCTAGCAAGCAGCTGCGCCGCGAGCTGGTCGAGCTCGGTGTTCGCCTCGCCGCCAACACGCGCTTCGGGTACTGGTTGGCCGACGCGCTTGTCGCCTCCTGGTCGCAGCCGTCGCCGTTCAGGCCGGAGCGCAGATATGGCGCGGTGACTCCGGATCGCGTGGTGCACGTCCTTCCTAAAGGAAGGGGTTAGATGGTCTCAGAGGCGGCACCCGTTGTGTTATACGACCGCCCCGAGATGAGCGCGATCACCCACCTGTTCGGCGGTGTCCCGGTATCGATCCCGAAGCCAGCATCGATTGGTAACACCGTTTTTCGGGCGACCGCCAGACAGTGGCGTCGGGGAGGAGATTCTCTGGGAGATCGACATCGTTGCGCTCGTGCTGATCGGCTCCGGCCGTTGATGTCGGCGAAGTCGCTGGTCGCCTCCGCCTTGTAACCGAGGTCGCGGAGGCCCGCGACCGACTCGTCGAGGACGAGTTGGGTCTTGCCGACAGCAGCACGCGGTGCTGGGCGCTGTCGGTAGCCATGTCAGCTCCTTGTCTCTCTTGGGTTCGGTGGGAGATCGGCGCAGTCACTTCTCAGCGCAGGAATGCGGCGACAGCATCAGCTGCCGGGGAAATGAGTTTCGGGTCGTCGTAGAAGTCGATCTGGCCCTGCGACCGAAGCCAAAGCTCGTGCTTGGGGGACTTCACAGCCGAGTAGAAGGCGTGGGCGAGATCCGGAGTCAACGCCTTTTCCGAATGGACGATCAGCACCGGCACTGTGATCACGTCCGCTGCGCCGCGCGCGTCAAACGGCAGGCTGCGGGCAAGCGACTGCACGGCGTAGCCGTTTACGTAGTTGGGCACTTTGCCGCGCGGTGTCCCGTAGAACTCGTACGCCTCCCGTAGCGGCATGGCGACATCGCCGCCGTCGGGAGCGACCGCTGGGATCGTCTCGGCCTCGCCGGTCTCGCGCCACTTCCGCTCGGCAGCCCGCCCGCGCTCGATTGTCGCCTGATACGCATCTCCCATTCGGGCCTTGGTCTTCGCATTGTCTGTGTACACACCAGCCACACCCGCGAACGCACGGAAGCGCCGGTCTTCTGCGACCGCACGCACCATCGGCCCGCCGCCAAAGCAAATGCCAAGGCCGAAAAGCGGCGCGTCTTGCAGCCGCTCGTCGGCGAGAAGCGCGGTCGCTGCGTTCTTGATGTCCTCGATGTTGGCGTCGGGGTTCTCGAACTGCCGCGGCCGGCCGCCGCTCTCGCCGAAGTACCGGTAGTCAAACGCAAGGGCCGCGTATCCGCGCTCGGCCATCGCCTGCGTATGTGCCGGTCGCTTGCTCCTTCACCGAGGTGAGCGGGCCGACTGCCACGACGATGCCGGCTGGCTCTGCGCCCTCCGGCAGGAAGAGGTCGCCGGCCACGGTCTCGCCTTCGCTCTCGAACGTGAACCGCGTCTTGGTCGTTCCTTCCATGCTCCCGCAGCTCCTGTCTAGGACGTCTACTGAACGGACGAACCCGAATCCGACAGTGTCGTGTCGGCGCTTAGCAGGCCGAGTTGCTGAGCGACCGGCTCGATGCTGAGCTCCATCAGGAACTGCAGCTCGTCGGTCGGCTCGTACTCCTTCATCCGCGCGATGACGGCGGCCCTCGCCCGCTCCGGCTGCGCCCAGTTCGCCTCGCCGACGGCGGCGAGGAACGTCTCGATGTAGCCGGGTTGCCAGTCCCACATCTCGCCTCCCACGGGTCCGCGGTGACCGATGTGGAAGATCGCGTCCGTCGGAAACCG
>JBKPGE010000012.1:0-11241 GCA_046729215.1 Actinomycetota bacterium
AGAGCAGTAGGTCCTCGTCCGTCTCGTTGACGGTCTGGAGCGGCGTGCCCGCCTCGATATGGATCAGGCCGCCCTGGCCGACCTCCTGCCGGTCGGGCGGGTCGCCGAGATACATGGTCAGCGTGCCGTGAACGACGACGAAGGTCTCCTCCTGCTGCGGGTGCCGGTGGCGGCGGCCCCTGGCACCGGGCTCGTAGCGCCAGAGATTGGCGCGGGCATGCGCATAACCGACGCGCTCGCTCAGCTCGCTCGTATGCCGGCGCGGCTCACCGGGGTCGGCCGGCCGCGTCTCCCAGTCGAGCTCCGCCGGGCGGACGACCCGGTAGCCCACTAGACCGCAGAGTCGAGGAACTCGGCGCCGCCCTGCTCGGGCGGGGCGCCGTAGGCGAGCAGCAGGAGCTCCGCGCTGCCTTCGTTGACGATCTGGAGCGGCGTCCCCGGCTCGACGTGGATGAGGCCGCCGCGTGGCACCTCCCGACGCTCCGGCGGATCGCCGAGATACATCGTGAGCGTCCCCCCGATGACGATGAACGTCTCCTCCTGGACCAGGTCTCGGTGGCGGCGGCCCTTGGCCCCGGGCTCATAGCGCCAGAGGTTCGCGCGCGTGTGTTGAAGGCCGGCGCGCTCGGTCAGAGCAGCCCGGTGGCGCTCAGCATCGCCGGGCTCGGACGGACGCATCTCCCAGTCGAGCTCATCCGGGCCGACGACTGTGTAGCCCATGACCTGAGTCTATGGAAGCCAGCCCGGATACCGTTGCGTCGTGCAGAAGGAGCAAGAGCGGAGCCGGGGCCTGCCGCCGCCGGCGCCGCCGCAAGAGCGGACGGCGGCGCAGCTCGTCGCCGAGTCGATGCGGCTCTACGGCCGGCGCTTCTGGAAGAGCCTGGCGCTCGGCTTCGGCCCGGTCCTCGTCGCGATCGGGATCACTGCGCTTCCGGGCCCGAGCAACCTCGTCTTCGCGGCGACGATCGGAGCCGTGATCGTGAGCGCCTGTTTCGTCGCTGCATGCGTCCTCGCCTCAGACGCGCGGCTCACGCGGCGCTCCGCGGCGACGGCACTCCTCGTTGGCACGCTCGTGTTCGTCCCCGTGCCGTTTCTGGCCCGGATCCTGGTCTTCCCCGCCGTTGTCTGGCTCGCGCTCTTCGGATTGGCCGTTCCCGCTGTTCTGCTCGAGGGTCGAGGCGTGCACGAGTCGCTGGGACGTGCCGTGGCCCTCGCCAGGGCCGACTTCGTGCACGCGCTCGGGTCGCTCGCGGCGCTGGGGATCGTGGGTTTCGTCAGCGCGCTGGCGATGTCGTCGCTGCTGATCCAGTTCGGCGATCAGGCGCGGGAAGTCGCCGCTCTCCTACCGCTCTTCTTCGTCTCCCCGCTGCTCTTCCTCGGCGCCGCACAGCTCTACTTCGATCAGCACGCTCGGCTGCCGGAGAACGCGCCGCGTGCGGGACTCACGGCGCCGCAGCGCCGAGGGCAAGCGAGCACACGCGGCTGACCCACGGCTTAGAGTCAGGCTCGCGAGCTACAGGAAAGGACTGATCGAATGCCGACCTACATCCTGCTTTCCAACCTCACGGCCCAGGGCGTCCAGACCCTGAGGTCGAACCCTGACCGCCTGAGTGAGGTCAACAAGGACATCGAAGAGCTTGGCGCCAAGGTGCTGCACCAGTGGGCGACCCTCGGCCCCTTCGACTTCGTGAACGTCGTCGAGGCGCCTGACGCTGCAACGATCGCGAGGATCTCCGTGACGCTGGGCGCCCGCGGCAGCGCGAAGTTCCAGACCCTGACCGCGCTCAGCATCGACGAGTTCCTCGCCGCGTTGACCTAGCGCGCGGCGCCGCTTGTACGACCTCAGCTTCGGCCAGTTCTTCCTGCTGGTAGCGATCTCGGCCGCGCTTTCCATGGCCGTGTTCGCACACGCCGAGCGTCACGGGAGCAGGCATGCGACGGCATGGGGGATCGCGACGTTTTTGGCGCCCGGCGCCGGTCTCGTCTACGTGATCCGCTACTGGCTCCGGACTAGACATCGAAGCAGCTGAGGACGGCGTCCCAGGCGAGCTCCGAGGCGAGAACGCCGAGGCCCACGCTCGTCAGCTCCTCGTTCTCGACCTCCCCGGTCGACACCGTGTAGAGGACGTCGCCGTCGACGAGCGCGTGGAAGGGCTGGATCGCCCGTCCGAGCGAGCCGTGCACCTGGACGCCGAGCTGCTTGAGCTCGCGGCGGCTCAGCTGCTGGTTTGTGATGACGAGCGTGAGCGTCGTGTTCCCGGGAGCCGTGCGCGGGAGCTGGGACTCCAGCCCTTCGACCAGAGGAGTGCGGGTCCCGCGCTCCGGGTCGAAATGGCCGCGGACGACGTTGCCCTCTCGATCGACGATCGCGCCGAATGCGTTCACGACGGTGAAGACCGCCAGCTTCGTCGGGCCGATCTGACGGAACGCGCCACCCTGGCCCGAGAACTCGCCCTGTTCGAGCCCGAAGGTCTTCCCGACCGTGACGGAGCGGCCGGCTCCGCGTCGCCCGAGGGGGAACACGCCCTCCTCTGCCGCGCGAAGGGCCTTCCGGCCGAGCGCGTGATCGGGGTAAATCGCGGTCTCGCGGCGCCCGAAGTCGTAGACGATCGCGCCGAGCACGAGCTCGACGTCGGTCCAGCCGACGGTGTACCCGCGCATCGCCATCAGCTCAGCCGCGACGCCACAGGCAGCTTCCAGCCCGTAGAGCGAGCCACCCGCGAAGCAGACCGCGTGCGCCCACTCGTAGTTGCCGATCGTGCCGGGAGAGCCGCCGCGGATGTCGACCGAGCAGGCCGCGCCGCCGGGAGGGAGGTGAAAGACCGTGCAGCCCGTCGGGCCCTCGTCGTACTCGGCAATTCCGACACGCAGGCCCGGGAAATCGAACCGGAGTTCGCGACTCACGGCCGACCTACTCGACTTCTAGCGCGTCGACTGGTCATTGCAGACGGCCGCACGGGCAGAGGCCTTACGGCCGGACGGAGACATCGCAAGCGACGTCTCATTGCGAAGCCACCGCAAGCTCGGCGGCGAGCTGCGCGTTGGCGGCGATCAGCGCCCGGTTGACCTCCAGCGTCTCGCCGCTGCTCTCCTCGTGGAGCCGGCCGAGGATGAACGGCGTGAGGCCCTGGCCGGTCGTCCCCAGCTCCACGGACTCGTTGAGCGCGCTCTCGATCAGCTCCTCGACGTCGATGCTCCTCGGCGGTCGGTTGGCGAGCAGGACGCCGGCGCCGCCGAGCTCCCAGTGGCCGCGCGCAATCGCGGCCGCTTCCTTCACGGACTCGACCCGCTGGGAGACCCGCGGACCGCCCTCGGCGTCGTAGAAGCGCGGCAGCGTGTCGGTCTGATAGCCGAGCGTCGGCACGCCAAGCGTCTCGAGCACCTCGGCGGTCGCTTCGATGTCCAACAGCGACTTGGCGCCTGAGGAGACGACGACGGCCTGCGTGCGAGCAAGCTCGACGAGGTCCGCCGAGACGTCGAGGCGATTCCCGCGGTGCACGCCGCCGATGCCGCCTGTGCCCATGAACCGGATGCCGGCTCGTCGCGACACCGCGAGCGTCCCGCCCACGGTCGTCGCGCCTGTCTCGCCGGAGGTCACGCAGGCCGCCAGGTCTCGAGGGCCGACCTTGCGGGCGTCGGCGGTGAAGCGCTCGAGCTCGTCTACAGACAAGCCCACCCGAATCTCGCCGTCGAGGACGCCGACGGTGGCCGGCACGGCTCCCGCCTCGCGCACGCGCCGCTCGCTCTCGAGCGCGACCTCGACACCTTCTCCGGGAGGGAAGCCGTGGGCGACGAGCGTCGTCTCGAGGGCCACGACTGTGGTCGCCTCGCGCACCTCGTCCGAGACGCGGATCACGGCATCGTTCCGATCTGCGCGACGCACCGCGCGGCCGCATCCATAGCGAGCTCGGCGCCGCCGACCAGATAGCCCGCGGCGAGCGCATCTCCGGCGCCGGTCGTATCGAGGACCTCGCCGGGCACCGGAAGGAAATCTTGGCCGTCGATCGTAGCGCCGCGGGCGCCGCGCTTCACGACACGCCCCTCGCTCGGCACCGAGAGCTCGGCGTGTTCGGCCTCGTTTCCGAACACGACGTCGGGGCGAATGCGCACGAAGCGGGCGGCCAGCCGGTCGGCGCCGAAGTCCCGGATCACATTGACCGAAGAAAGATCGACGCTCACCCGCCCGCCGGCAGCGCGTGCCAGATCAGCCGCGCGCTCCGCGGCGGAGCCGATCGGCTCGCGCATCAACGAGTAGCCGGAGAGATGCAGCCAGGTGCAGCCTTCGAACCATTCGGCGAGCAGCTCGTCCGGAGCCAGATCCGGCGCAACTCCGCGGTCAGACACCATCGTCCGGCTCCCGTCCAGGTCGACGAGCGAGACGACGATCCCATTCCGGCCTGTCGGCGACGGGCCGAAGACGTCCACCGCGCGCCGAAGCAAGTCCTCTTCGACGAGCTCCCCCGACGCATCGGCGCCCCGTTTCCCGACGAATCGCGCCGTCGCGCCGAGCGCCGCCGCCCAGGCGGCGACGTTCGCCGCTTGGCCACCGGCGCCGACTCGCGTCTCGCCGTTCGTGTCGTCGCCGTCGGCGATCGGTCGTGACAGCTTGACGACGACGTCGAGGAGTAGATCGCCGAGCGTGCAGATGACCATGCTTCAATGCTTCCATGGACGGCGAAGACCGCGCTCGGCGTTTGCGCTCGTTTCTCATCGGCGGGGTCGTCGGCGCATCCGCCGCGGTCTCGGTCGCGCGCCGCCGTCGCCGCCGGAGGAAGCGTCGGCCGGCGGGCCTGGCCGCCTTCGAGGGCGCTCCGTGCTATCGGGAGACGCTCGAGCGGCGCGAGCGCGGCGTCTGAACCGACAACTCGCACGGCTATCCTTGCTCGAGGGATGCCGATCTACGAATACAAGTGCCCTGAGGGACACGTCTTCGAGTTGTTCCACGGCATCTCCGAAGCGCCGCCGGAGGTCTGTCCGGTCTGCGCGAAAGGACCGGTGACGCGAGTGCTCCACCCGGTCGCCGTGCACTTCAAGGGCTCAGGCTTCTACTCCACGGACTACGGACGTGGCGGCCGCAAGCCGTCGCGCGACGGCGAGAAGCCGGACAGCGGCGGCGAGAAGAAGAAGGAAGAGAAGAAGACCCCAGCGACTGAGTCTTCGTAGGCCGAAGCGCCGCTAGGAGAGCGGGGTCCCTTTCAGACACCCGGCGCCGCCGGTGATGGCGCTTGGCGGCTGGAGCGCAGAACGGCCGCTGAACATGAGCAGCACCGCGGCGTTGCGGTCGCTGTCGCCCGTGAATCCGAGTCGGCAGTAGACGGTTCGGTCCTTCGAGGCGCGGAAGCGAAGCCACCCGAGCTGGAAGATCTGCGCGGTCGAGAGGTCCGTCGCCAGCGGGCTGACGAGCTTGTCGCCGATGAAGGGGAGCTTCAGGAACGTGCCGACACCGACCATCTTCCCGAGCGTCGCCTGGAGGACCTGCTGCTGTCGGCCCGTCCGGTTGAGGTCGTTCTCCGCAGGGTTCAGATCGTTCTTGCGGATCCGCGAGTAGATCAACGCGCGCTTCCCGTCCATCTTCTCCACGCCGCGCCCGAAGCGCCAGCCGCGCCAGCGTGCGCACTTCTGCGCGCTCGGGTACGGACACTCGTGCTTCGTCACGGCCGGCGAGCGGACGTCCACCTCGATCCCTCCGAGTGCGTCGATCACGTCGCGAAACGCCGGGAAGTCCATGAGGATGACGTGGTTCACCTCGAAGCCGAGCGTCTCACGGACGGTTCGGATCGCCAGCGAGGGGCCGCCGAGGGGCAGAGCTGCGTTGATCTTGTCGTGACCGTGGCCGGGGATGTCGACCTCGAGGTCGCGCGGGATCGAGAGGTAGGAGAGCGTGTGGTGCTCCGGATCGGAACGGATCACCATGATCGAGTCCGCGAGCCGGTTCCCACGCCGGGTCGGGTGGCGCGAGTGGTCGCTGCCGAGGACGAGGATCGTGCTCGGGTTCGACAGCATCAGCCCGTCCTGAGCGACGAGCTGGGCTTTGGCCGTGTCGGAAAGGCGGTCGTTCGCCTTCTGCACGCCGCTGCGAACGGCGAGGTAGCCGGCCACGGTCCAGCCGATCAGGAGCAGGATGAGCAGGCCGACAGTGATCGCGGCGATTCGGCCTGGCCCCCAGCGCCGCTCGCGCTTGCCCGGTCCTGGCCCGCGGTACTGCTCCGGCGGTCGGCCGTCCGCAGTAGGGGGCGGCGGCTTGGACCGAGGCTGCCTCGTGAGGGTCGGGACGCCGCCTTTGGCCCGGCCTCCCTTGTAGACGCGATAGGGCTTGTCTTCCGGAGCCATCCGGCGGGGTATCGTAGCCGCCGCCTGTGACCGCCCAACGTGCGATCGGAGTCGACACCGGCGGGACGAAGATCCTCGCCGGGGTCGTCGACCGGGAGGGCGCCGTCGTGAGGCGCGAGGAGCGCCGCACCGCGGTTTCCTCGCAGGAGGACCTTCTGGCCCAGTTGGACGACGTGGTCGAGACCCTGCTCGACGACGACATCGTCGCGTTGGGCTTCGGCCTTCCGTCCACGATCGACCAGTTGGCGGGGCGCGCCGTGTCCTCCGTGCACATCCCGCTCGCCGACCTGGATTTCCGCGACCGGATGGCGGAGCGCTTTCGGCTGCCCATCGCGATCGACAACGACGGCAACGCCGCGGCGATCGCCGAATGGCAGCTGGGCGCGGGCCGCGGGGCGTCCAACGTCGTGCTGCTCACGCTCGGGACCGGGATCGGGGGCGGGCTCATTCTCGACGGCCGTCCTTATCGCGGTTCGGTGGGCGCCGCGGCGGAGCTCGGTCACATGGTGCTCGATTACGGCGGGCCTGCGTGCGGTGGCGGCTGCAGCGGGTATGGGCACTTCGAGGCCCTCGCCTCCGGCCGCTGTGGGGACGATGCGGCTCGGCGGCGGTTCGGAGAGGGGACCGCGCACACGTTGGTGGAGGCCGCCAAGAACGGCGATGAGGGCGCCACGGAGGACATCGCGCACATTGGCGAGTTCCTCGGTGCAGGCATCGCCTCGCTCGTCAACATCTTCAATCCGGAGATCGTCGTTCTCGGCGGCGGCTTCGCGGAAGCGGGCGACCTGCTGTTGGAACCCGCGCGCGAGACGCTCGCGCGCGAGGCGTTGAAGCCCGCCCGTGACCTCGTCCAGGTCAAGTGGGCCGAGCTCGGATCGAATGCCGGCATGGTCGGCGCCGCGCTGGTCGGTTTCGAAGGGCTCGACAGGGGCGGCCACGTGTCGCCGGGGTAACTCCGTGCCGCTCGCCGTCTGTGCGACTCCGATCGGCAATCTCGAAGACGTCACGCTACGGGTCCTGCGCGAGCTGCGGGAGGCGGATCTCGTGCTCTGTGAGGACACGCGCCACACTCGTCGGCTACTCGAGCGGCACAGGATCGACGCCCGGCTCCTGAGCTACCACGAGCACAACGAGGCGCAGCGGACGGCCGAGGTGCTGCCCCGGCTCGGCGCGGGCGAACGAATCGCCTTGGTCAGCGACGCCGGCCTGCCTGGGATCAGCGACCCCGGTGCGCGGCTGGTCGCTGCCGCGCAGGAGGCCAGCGTGCCCGTGACCGTGCTTCCGGGTCCGAGCGCTGTGGAGACGGCGCTCGTTGCGAGCGGTTTTGGCACGGATCTGTTTCAGTTTCTTGGCTACCTCCCCCGAGGTAGCGGGGAACGGCGGGCACTGTGGGACGAGGTTGCGCGGCGACCTTGGGCGCTCGTGGCCTTCGAGTCGCCGCAGCGGGTCGGTTCCTCGCTCGCGAGCCTCGCCGAGGCGCTGCCCGACCGGCCGGTCGCCGTCTGCCGGGAGCTGACGAAGCGCTACGAAGAGGTCGTCCGCGGCTCGGCGAGTGAGCTTGCAGAGCGGTTTTCAGAGGGGGCGAAGGGAGAGATCACGATCGTGATCGGACCGGCGGAGGTCGCGGCTGGAGACGAGGCGCCGGCGGTCGATGCCGTCGCGGAGCTCGTCGGCAGCGGCCTTTCGCGGCGGTCCGCCGCTGACGTCGTGTCGCGCTTGACCGGCGTGTCGCGGAATCGCCTCTACCGCGGCTCTCTGTAACCATATTTGACAACAGCCGACCGGCTTGCTACCTTCGCCATCCATGTTGACGAAGAAGACAACGGCGTGGCTGGTGCTGCTGTCCGTGGTCGCTTTGGTCTGGCCGGCAGCGGCCGCGGCCTGGGCCTGGCCTGCGGATGGGGCTGTGCTCCGCGGTTTCGCGTTCGGAGGACCCGAGTACCGCGAGCACGGCCATACGGGCATCGACATCGGCGCTGAGGCGGGGTCACCCGTGCGTTCACCGGCGAGCGGACGCATCTCCTTCGCCGGCTGGCTGCCCGGGAACGGACGCACGGTCACGATCAGGACCGCGGATGGCTACGCAGTCACGCTGCTCCATCTGGGCTCGATCGCCGTAGCTGCCGACGACGGCGTGACGGAGGGTGAGGTGGTCGGGACGATCGGCCCGTCGGGTGATGCCGAGGTAGACGTTCCTTACGTCCATCTCGGCGTGCGGCGCGCAGACGATCCGAAGGGGTATCTCGACCCCTTGACGCTCCTACCGGCGCGCCCGGCGCCGGAGGCGGCTCCGCCTGCTCCCGCCCCGGCACCGCCGCCTCTTGCTTCTCCAACGCCGGTCGCTCCGGCGCCGATTGCGGCCGCCGTGGCGGAGGCGGCAGACGTTCCGCCGGTGGCGGGCGCACGTGTCGAACCCGTTCGGGCTGCAGTGGTGCCCAGGCCGGCGCGTACGAAGCCGGAGGTGCGAGCGACGACGGACCCCGGCTCGAAGGGCTCGCCTCGCGCGCGGGCAGTTCGCGCTCGGGTGAAAGCCTCGAGGCCCGCCGAGCCGCGTGCAGGGCAGGCCCGGCCGAAGCCGACCAGGCGAGCAGTCCGTCCGGCCAGCCCGCCGACTACCGAGCGCGCGCACCATGCGGCGGCTGTCCGGGTCGCTCCAGTCCCGGCGCCGCCCGTCGCTCAGCCGGCGACTCCCCCGGAGGACGTGGCCACGCCGGTCGGTGTACCCGGAGCGAAGCCGCCATGGCTGCTCGCAGTCGCGGCCCTGCTCGCGCTCCTCGGCGTGCTCTTCCTCCGACGAATCGGCCCGGCTGACCAAGAGGCCACTCGTAAGATGGATCCACCTGAACCCTCCACGAATGGAGCGTCCGCTGACCGAACCGCAGCAGATCCTGGTCGCGCCGGCATGGCCGTATGCGAACGGGCCACGACACATTGGCCATCTGGCCGGGTTCGGCGTGCCAGCAGACGTCTTCGCGCGCTACCAGCGGCTCCGCGGCAACCGGGTCCTCATGGTCAGCGGGACCGACGAGCACGGCACGCCGATCATGGTCGCCGCCGATCACGAGGGACGCTCGTACGGTGAGACCGCGGACCTCTACAGCGGCGTCATTCGCGAGGACCTTCGTGACCTGGGGCTCACGTACGACCTGTTCACACGCACGACAACACAGAACCACCATCGCGTGGTGCGGGACCTCTTTCGAACCCTGTACGACAAGGGGTACATCGTCGAGGGCTCGATGCAGGTGGCGTTCTCGCAATCGACCGGGAACACGTTGCCCGACCGCTACATTGAGGGCACGTGCCCCTACTGTGGGTACGAGAGCGCGCGCGGGGACCAGTGCGACAACTGTGGCCGCCAGCTCGATCCAATCGACCTGATCAACCCGCGCTCCCGCATCGACGGCCTGCCACCGGTCCTTCGCGAGACGAAGCACCTCTTTCTCGACCTTCCGGCGTTCGCCGACCGGCTCCGCGAGTGGATCTCGCGCCAGGAGCACTGGCGTCCCAATGTCCGCCTGTTCTCGCAGAACTTGGTCGACGACCTGAAGCCGCGGCCGGTGACCCGCGACCTCGACTGGGGTGTCCGGATCCCCGTACCGGGCTACGAGGAGGACGAGCGCAAGAGGGTCTACGTCTGGTTCGACGCCGTGATCGGCTATCTCTCGGCGAGCATCGAGTGGGCGACGACGACGGGCGACCCCGATGCGTGGCGGCAGTGGTGGCAGAACCCGGAGTCGCGTCACTTCTACTTCATGGGGAAGGACAACGTCGCGTTCCACACCGTGATCTGGCCGAGCATCCTCCTGGGCTACGGCGAGGGCGGTGAGTACGGCGCGGGTCGCGGAGAGCTCGTCCTGCCGTACGACGTCGTCTCGAGCGAGTACCTCACGATGGAGGGAAAGCAGTTCAGCACGAGCCGCAACGTCGTCATCTATGTCCGCGACGTGCTGAGCCGCTACGACCCCGATGCCCTGCGCTTCTTCCTCACGATTGCGGGGCCCGAGACGCAGGACACCGACTTCACCTGGGCGGAGTTCGTCCGGAGGAACAACGACGAGCTCGTGGCGACCTGGGGGAACCTGGTCAACCGAACGCTCATCAACGCTTACCGGAACTTCGGAGAGGTTCCCGAGCCGGGTGAGCTCACGGCCGGAGATCGCGAGCTCCTCGACTTGGTCGAGCGGGCCTTCGACACGGTCGGCGCGGAGATCGAGGCCGCGCGCTTCCGGGCCGCCTTGACCGAGACGCTCCGGGTCGCGCGTGAAGCGAACAGGTACTTGAACGACGAGGCGCCCTGGGCCCTGATCGAAAGCGACCGGTCTCGGGCGGCGACGATCCTCTACGTCGCACTCTGCGTCGTAGACAGCCTCAAGACCCTCTTCACGCCGTTCCTTCCCTTCTCGTCGCAGCGTCTCCACGAGCTGCTCGGCTACGAGGGTTTCCTCGCCGGCCCGCTCGAGTTCCGTGAGGTCGACGAGGATGGCGAGACGCACGTTGTGCTGACCGGCGATTACGAGTCGTGGGTTGGATCGTGGGAGCCGAGCGAGCTTCCTCCCGGCCGCAAGCTCCAAGAGCCGCAGCCGCTCTTCAAGAAGCTGGACGCCGAGCAAGTCGTCGAGGATGAGCTCGCGCGGCTCGAGCAGACCGCCGAAGCAGCATCTGCGTGATCGACACCCACGCGCACATGCACACGTGCGCCGATCCTCCGACGGAGCTGGTGGAGCGAGCGCGGGCTGCGGGGGTCGACCGCATCCTCGAGGTGGGCGCGTGGCCGCAGTCGTGGACGCAGGTCGCCGAGTTCTGCGCGAACACCCCAGGCGTCGACCCCATCCTCGGCATCCACCCGCATGAGGCCGGCGATGCCGATGCCGCCGAACTGGAGCGCCTGCGCGAGCTCGCGCCGGTCGC
>JBKPGE010000013.1:0-13226 GCA_046729215.1 Actinomycetota bacterium
GACGGCGGCCGGTCGGTCATGGCTCCGGGGCCGGTGCTCGGCCGCTACTTCCCGATCGGAGGCTACGCGGCCAAGCCGAGCTGGATCTCGGCCAACAAAGGCCTGGCGCAGCGCTTCCGGACGGCGATGAACCGCTCGCTGGTCTACGCGCAGTCCCATCCGGACGAGATCCGGGCGCTGCTTGCTCCCGCGATCCGCAACATCCGCCTGCCGATCTGGAGCCCGCTCATCGACCGGCGCAAGCTCCAGCAGCTCGCGACCTACACGCGCAAATACGACGTCATCTCGAAGCTGCCGAACATGAAGCAGCTCGTCCCGACGAGCATCGCGAGCGGGCTCACGCTGCAGGGAACCGTGCAGGGACGGCGCGCGCTGCTCCGGCTCGAGGGCCGGACGGTCAAGAAGCTCGCAGTCGGGCCGTACGTCGTCGTCGTCACCGACAATTCGAAGACGCAGAACTTCGTGCTCAAGGGGTCGAAGGTCAACAAGCGCACGAGCGTCAAGGGGCGCGGGCGCATTACGTGGACGGTGAACCTCCACAAGGGCACCTACCGCTACTGGTCGAGCGCCCAGCCGCGGGCGAAGAGGAGCTTCACCGTGGGTTAAGGCTCGAAGGTCGAGGTCGGAGCAATCGCCACATCGAGGAGCAGCGGCTCCTCGCGCGTGGCGAGCTCCGGCACGACCTCGTCCAGCGTCTCCGTGAGATCGTCGTAGGCTGCGATCGAGCGCGCGTCGCAGCCCTGAGCGCGGGCGATTCCGGCGATGTCCACGTCGAATCCTGGCCATGGCCCTTTCGATCCGTGGCGCTCGACGAGCCGGTCCATGATCGCGTAGCCGCCGTTGGAGAGGATCACGAACACCACGCCGACCCGGTAGTGAGCGGCGCTCCACAGAGCCTGGATCCCGTACATGGCCGAGCCGTCGCCGACGACGGCGACCACAGGCCGCTCGGGTAGCGCCATCCGAACGCCCGTGGCGGCCGGCAGGGCGAAACCGAGCCCGCCCATCGCCGCGCTCAGAAATCCGAGCGGCTCGCGGGCGAGGAGGCGCTCGTGGAGCTCGGGGCGATCGACGGGCGCTTCCTCGACGATGACGGTGTTGCGCGGGAGGCGCTCGGCGAGTGCTGACAGCACGTGGCCGGCCAGGAGCGGCTCTCCCGGGGACGGCGGCTCGGGCGGGGGCGGCGGCCGGAACTGCTCGGGTGGCTGTCCCTCTCGCTGCGGGACTCGCTGCGCGAGCTCGCGGCAAACGGCGAGTGGCGGCGCGAGGACCGCAAGGTCGGCGGGGCTCCGGTGGACCTCGTCGGGGTCGTCGCTTACGAGCGCAATCCGCGTATAAGGCTTGGTGAACGGTCCGGGCCCGTAGGGCGATTGGCGAAAGACCGGCGCGCCGAGAACGAGGAGCGCGTCATACGGTTCGAGTTTGTCGCGGAGCCGAGGACGATCCGCGGGAAGGACGCCGGCATAGAGCCGGTGATCCTGCTGGAACCCGGCGCGGGCGCCGAACGATTCCTGGAAGACAGGCGCCACGAGTCGCTCGGCGAGCCCGGCGATAGCGGTCCAGGCCTCGAGGTCGTCTGTGCCGGCGCCGACGACGAGCGCCGGTGTCTCTGCGGCCTCCAGGAACGCCGCGAGCTCCTCGACCGCTTGCGTGTCGGCGGCCGCGGCGCGGACGACCCGCTCCGGCGCGGCATCCTCGCGCTCGGGATCGGCCCGGGCGCCCCAGTCGTCCATCGGGACGATCACGATCGCCGGACCGCGATGCGTGGTCGCCTCGTGCGCGGCGCGTGCAATCGCGCCCGGGACGTCCTGAGCGCGCACGGGCTGATCGGCCCAAACCGGATACTCGCCCGCGAGCCCCCGAAGCCGCCCGGCGAGGAACGGCTCGTGCGCGAGGTGCCGCCGGTCCTGCTGGCCGACGAGCGCGACGAGCGGAGCTCGGTTGACGTGGGCAGTTGCAAGCGCCCCGACGGCGTTCCCGAGGCCGGCGGTCGTGTGCAGGAGCACGAACGCGGGCTCTCCGCGGCCGATCGCCCATCCGGTTGCGAGACCCACCACTGACGCCTCGTGGAGGGCGAGCACGAAGCGAAGGTCCTCCGGAAAGTGGGCTAGAAACGGCACTTCCGTCGAGCCGGGATTCCCGAAGATCGTGGTCAGCCGCCGCGCCCGGAGAACGTCGTAGGTCGCGTCGCGGACCGTGCGGAAACCGCTCTCCTCGCCCATGCGGCTGGCAGTATCCCGCAACGCCGGAGTTCGGTATGAGAACATCTGTTCACATGCTGGATCAAGCCGAGACACGCAACCCCGACTACGTGCAGTCGCTCGAGCGGGGGCTGGCGGTGATTCGCGCTTTCAGCGCGGACCGCACCGAGCTCCGTCTCAGCGACGTGGCGCGGCAGACGGGGCTGACCCGCGCGGCGGCCCGGCGCTTCCTGCTGACGCTGGTCAGGCTCGGCTACGTGCGCCAGGTCGGCGCCAACTTTTCCCTGCGCCCGCGGATCCTCGAGCTCGGCTACGCCTACCTGTCCGCCCTGAGCCTGCCGGAAGTGGCGCAGCCGCATATGGAAGCGCTCGTCGCAGAGGTCAACGAGTCGTCGTCGATCGCGGTGCTCGACGACACGGAGATCGTCTACGTCGCACGCGTCCCGACGCAGCGGATCATGACGATCACTATCGCGGTGGGAACGAGGCTCCCGGCCTATGCGACGTCGATGGGGCGCGTCCTTCTCGCCGGCCTGGATTCCGAGGCGCTCGCGGAGCGGCTGGGGCGGATGCAGATCGAGCACCTTACGCCGACGACCGTTCCCGACGCCGCGGTCCTGCGGGAGCGGATCGACGAGGTTCGGGAGGCCGGGTGGGCCGCGGTCGACCAGGAGCTCGAGCAGGGTGTCCGCTCGGCGGCCGTCCCAATCAAAGATGGGAACCACGCGGTCGCCGCAGCACTAAACGTCTCCGTGCACGCGAGCCGCATGAGCATGCAGGCGCTTCGCCGCCAGGTCGTTCCGAGGCTGCTGCGAACGGCTGAAGCGATCGAGGTCGACCTCCGCGCTGCAGGGGGTGCGAATACGGCTTGACAGCCCGCGCGCGCGGGGGGAGAGTGGCGGTGCGATAACCGGATGATTGTTCTCATTGCGAACAGGACCGGACGAGGAGGGAGCGAGAAATGACTGTCACCGCAACCGGGAAGGCCGTTCAAGGGCTGCACATCGGCGGTGAGTGGACCGAGGCGTCGAGCGGCGAGACCTTCGAAGACAATGACCCCTTCACCGGGGACGTGGTTGCAAGCGTTCCTGCCGGGACGCGGGAAGACGCGCGCCGCGCGATCGAGGCGGCGGCCAAGGCCTTTCCGGCCTGGTCGCAGACGCCGCCGGCCCAGCGTCAGCGGATCTTCCTTAAGGCCGCCGACATCCTCGAATCCCGCATCGACGAGACGGCCTCCTGGTTGACCCGCGAGACGGGCTCGACCTTCGGCTTCGCGATGTTCCAGCTCCAGTTCGTCGCGGGACTCTTCCGCCAGGCGGCGGCGCTGGGCTACCAGCCGATGGGCGAGATCATCCCTTCCGATACCGGTGCGTTCGCGATGGGCATCCGCCGCCCGGTGGGCGTCGTGGGCGCGATCGCCCCCTGGAACGCGGCGCTGATCCTCTCGGCGCGCTCCTTCAGCGCGCCGATGGCGCTCGGCAATACCGTCGTCCTCAAGCCGTCCGAGCTCTCGCCCTACGCCGGAGGGCTCATCTGGGGCGAGATCTTCAGCGAAGCGGGTCTGTCCGAAGGTGTGCTGAACATCGTCACGCACGCGCCGGGCGAAGCCGGTCCGATCGGTGACGAGTTCGCGGAGAACCCGATGGTTCGCGTCATCAGCTTCACAGGCTCGACGGAGACGGGCCGCCGGATCGGCGAGGCTGCGGGTCGCAACCTGAAACGCGTGGTGCTGGAGCTCGGCGGTTACAACCCGCTGATCGTCCTGGCCGACGCCGATCTCGACTATGCGGTGAACGCGAGCGCCGTCGGCGCGTTCATGCATCAGGGGCAGATCTGCATGTCTGCCCGCCGGATCATCGTCGAAGAGCCGATCGCCGAGTCCTTCATCGAGCGGCTCGTCGAGAAGACCAAGGGGCTCAAGAGCGGGGATCCGAAGAAGCACGAGACGATCATCGGCCCGCTCATCACCCCAGACGCCGTGCAGACCGTGAAGAGCCGCGTCGACGACGCCGTCGCGAAGGGCGCAAAAGTGCTCACCGGTGGCGACGCGGACGGGTCCGTCTACCAGGCGACGCTCCTGACGGACGTGCCGGAGGACTCCGACTTCGCGCGGGTCGAGACCTTCGGCCCCGTGGCCGGGGTCGAGGTGGTCGGTAGCGCCGAGCAGGCCGTCGAGCGCGCGAACAGCACGACCTACGGGCTTTCGGCCGGGATCATCACGTCGGATCACGATCGCGGCCTCGCGCTGGCCCAGCAGATCGAGTCCGGGATCGTCCACGTCAACGAGCAGACCGTCGCGGACGAGCCGCAGATGCCGTTCGGCGGCGTCAAGGACAGCGGCTTCGGCCGGTTCGGCGGGAGCGCGGCGATCAACGAGTTCACGGAGCTCCGCTGGGTGACGGTTACGAGCGGCACCCATCCCTACCCCTTCTAAGGACATGGCGGAGATCGTCCCGCTCGCCGACGCGGTCAGGGAGCTCGTTCACGACGGAGACACCGTCGCGCTCGAGGGTTTCACGCACCTGATTCCGCACGCTGCGGGCCACGAGGTGATCCGGCAGGAGCGGCGGGATCTCACCCTCGTCCGCATGACGCCCGACGTGATCTACGACCAGCTGATCGGAATGGGCTGCGCGCGGAGGCTCGTCTTCTCCTGGGGCGGGAATCCCGGCGTCGGCTCGCTCCACCGACTGCGAGACGCTGTGGAGAACGACTGGCCGGCGCCGCTCGAGCTGGAAGAGCACTCGCACGCGGGAATGGCGGCGGCCTACGCAGCAGGAGCCTCGAACCTACCGTTCGGCCTCGTCCGCGGTTACGAAGGCACGGACCTGGCCGACCGGACGAGTGTGGCCTGGATCACCTCCCCGTTCGACGGCCAGCAGGTGGCCGCGGTGCCGGCGATTCGGCCCGACGTGGGGATCGTCCACGCGCAGCAGGCCGACAAGTCCGGAAACGTTCAGATCTGGGGCATCAGTGGCATCCAGAAGGAGGTCGTCCTCGCAGCGCGCCGCTCGATCGTGACCGTGGAGGAGGTCGTCAAGCGGCTCGAGCCGCGCCCCAACGCCGTCTTCCTTCCCGAGTGGGCCGTCACTGCCGTCTCGCCCGCCCCCGGAGGGGCGCACCCGTCGTACGCACACGGCTACTACGAACGAGACAACGCGTTCTACTTCCGCTGGGACGAGATCAGCCGCGATCGCGACCGGTTCCAGGAGTGGATGCGCCGGCACGTCCTCGAGCGAGAACCCGCGGTCGTATGACGCTGATCGAGAAAGCGGCCTATACGGCGGAGGAGATGATGGCGGTCGCCGCCGCACGCCGGCTGCGCAACCGGATGGTCTGCTTCGTCGGCATCGGGCTGCCGAGCCGCGCGGCGAATCTCGCCCGCGCGACCCACGCGCCGGACTGCGTCCTGATCTACGAGAGCGGGACGATCGGCGCAAAGCCGGAGCACCTGCCGCTCTCGATCGGCGACGGCGAGCTCGCGGAGACCGCGGATGCGGTCGTGTCCGTACCGGAGATCTTCGGGTACTGGCTCCAGGGAGGTCGAATCGACGTCGGGTTCCTCGGCGCGGCCCAGATCGACCGGCACGCGAATCTGAACAGCACGGTGATCGGCGACTACGAGCACCCCCGGGTCCGGCTCCCCGGAGCCGGCGGGGCGCCGGAGATTGCCGCCATGTGCCGCGAGACCTTCGTCATGCTGAGACACACCCGGCGCGCGTTCGTTGAGAAGCTCGATTTCCTTACGACGGGGGGTAAGGGCGTCACGTGCGTCGTCACCGACCTCGGCGTGCTCGAGCGCCCCGATGGCGAGCTGATGCTGGCCGAGCTCCACCCGGACGTGGCCGTCGAGGACGTTCAGGGCGCGACAGGCTGGGACCTCCGCATCGCACCCGATGTCCGCCGCGGTTCTCCGCCGACGTCGGAGGAGCTGGACGCGCTGCGCGCGCTCAAGCCTGCCAAGGGGGAGACTGCGGAATCATGAGACGTCGCTTGCGATGTCGACTTCAGGCCGTGCCGGCTTCGCCGGCGCGGCCGTCTGCAATGACCGGTCGACACGATCGAAGCTTGAAGGGTCGGTTGTGAGTCGAGCCGCGACGATGCTCGAGACCGTTCGTGACGGCGAGGGGCCGCATCCGCCGTACCTCTATCCCGACTACCGCTCCACCGAGCTGCGCGCGCCGAAACGGCCGCTTGTCCTCCTGCCTCACACGCTCTCCGAGCTGACCGGGCCCGCCTTCGGCCACGAGTCGCTCGGCGAGCTCGATCACGACCTCACGCGACAGCACGACGGTGAGCCGCTAGGCGAGCGGATCATCGTCAGCGGCCGGGTGACGGACTCGGCCGGACGGCCCGTGCGCTCGACGCTGATCGAGATCTGGCAGGCCAACGCCGCCGGCCGCTACCGCCACGCTGTCGATCAGCACCCGGCGCCCGTCGATCCGAACTTCACGGGCGCGGGCCGCTGCCTCACCGACCACGACGGGCACTACCGGTTCGTCACCGTGAAACCGGGCGCCTATCCCTGGCGAAATCACCCGAACGCGTGGCGGCCCGCGCACATCCACCTATCCCTCTTCGGCCGGGCGTTCACGAACCGCCTGGTGACGCAGATGTACTTCCCGGGTGACCCGCTCTTCGAGTTCGACCCGATCTTCCAGTCGGTGCGCGATCCCGAGGCACGCGCCCGGCTCGTCTGCGACTTCGAGCTCGAGCGGACGAAGCCGGAGTGGGCGCTCGGCTACCGCTTCGACATCGTTCTCGGCGGGCCGGGTGATACGCCGATGGCGCACTGACGTGACGACCCCGTCGCAGACAGTTGGGCCGTACTTCGCGCTCGGCTTGCTCGACCGCAGCGCGAACGAGCTCGCGCCGGACGGGATCCGCATCACGGGCCGGGTACTCGACGGCGCGGGCACGCCGGTTCCCGATGCGATGGTCGAGATCTGGCAGGCGGACGAGAACGGCCGCTACCGACCCGACTTCGGTTGGGGCCGCTCGGGGTGCGATACCCAGGGCCGCTTTTCCTTCGTGACGCGAAAGCCGGGGCGTGTCCAGGAACAGTCCCCGCACCTGTCGGTTCTGGTCTTCGCCCGTGGGCTCCTGAAGCCGGTGAGGACGCGGATGTACTTCCCCGACGAGGAGGGGGCGAACGCGGCCGATCCGGTGCTCTCGGCGATCGACGACCCTTCGACGCTCGTCGCGCGTACGGCGGACGACGCCCTTGAGTTCGACATCCACCTCCAGGGCGAGGACGAGACCGTCTTCTTCGCGGTGTAGCGCAGGTGTTCGAGCGGATCTTCGTGCCGGCGGAGTTCCGTGATGCGCTGTCCGACGGGGCGTGGCTCCAGGCGATGCTGGAGGCCGAGCGCGCGGTCGCCGCCGCCGAGGCGCGCGCAGGCGTGATTCCGGCCGAGGCGGCGGAGTCGATCGCCGTCGCTTGCCGGACTGGCCGCTTCGACCCTGTCGCGATCCTCGAGCAGGGACGCGAGCCGGGCAACCCGGTGGAGCCGCTCGTACGGGCGCTCACGGAAGCCGCGGGCGGTAACGCCGGCAGCTATGTCCACTGGGGCGCGACGAGCCAGGACATCCTCGACACGGCGGCGATGCTCGTCTCGCGCGCCGTTCTCGATCTGCTCGTCGAGCAGCTCGCACGGGTCGCGGAGGAATGCGCGAGGCTCGCCGAGACCCACCGTTCGACGCCGATCGCGGGTCGGACGCTCCTTCAACAGGCGGTTCCGTCGACCTTCGGGCTCAAGGCTGCCGGATGGCTCATCGCGGTCCTGGAGGCCCGCCGGCGGCTGGTGACGATCAGGGAAGACGGCCTCACCGCCCAGCTCGGCGGCGCGGCGGGCACGCTCGGCGCCCTCGGGGACGCCGGTCCCGAGGTTCTGCGTCTTTTTGCCGAGGAGCTCGACCTGCAGGAACCGGTCGTTCCGTGGCACACAAACCGTGTGCGGATCGCCGAGCTCGGCGCAGCACTCGACATCGCTGCCGGAGCGCTTGCGAAGATCGGCCTGGACGTGGGGCTGCTGAGCCAGACAGAAGTGGGCGAGGTGAGGGAGGCGGAAGGCGGCGCCTCTTCGACGATGCCGCAGAAGCGCAATCCAGTCGGAAGCGCGCTCGCGGTCGCCTGTGCGCGGCAGGTACACGCACAGGCGTCGGTCCTGACGGCGGCGCTGCCGCAGGAGCACGAGCGGGCATTCGGGGCCTGGCACTCGGAGTGGCCCGCGCTGCGCAACGCCCTCGCGTATGCCGGTGGAGCGGCGGAGGCCGCCCGGCGGGCGCTCGACGGTCTCGAGGTGGACACGGCGCGCATGCGGGCGAACATCCAGGACGTAGTCATGGCCGAAAAGGCGTCGTTCCTGCTCGCCGAGAAGCTCGGCCGGCGCGAGGCAAAGGAGCAGGTGGCGCAAGCCGCGTCCGGCGGCCGTCTGCCGGCCGCAGAGCTCGGCCTCGACGCTGCCGACCTCGATCCGACGAGCTACCTCGGCTCGGCGGAGATCTTCGTCGACCGGGCGTTGGCCGCCTGCCGGGAGGAGCTCTCGTGAGGCTTCGCTACGAGCTCGACGGGCCCGCGAGTGAGCCGGCCATCGCCTTGCCCAGCTCGCTCGGGACGACCCTCGAGCTCTGGAGCGAGAACGTCCCGTACTGGTCGGACACCTTCTGTGTCCTCTCGTACGACCAGCCCGGTCGGCGAACGATCGCCGAGCTCGGCCAGGACTTCCTCGAGCTGCTCGACGAAATTGGAATCGAGCGCGTCTCCTACTGCGGGCTCTCGCTCGGCGGGGCGACCGGGATGTGGCTCGCGGCGAACGCGCCCGAGCGGATCGAACGCCTCATCCTCGCGTGCACGTCGGCACGCTTCGGCGAGCCCGAGCAGTGGCTGGAGCGGGCTGCACTCGTTCGTGAGCAGGGTCTGGAGCCGATCGCCGACGCGATCGTCGGCCGCTGGTTCACCCAGGCCGAGCGCCCGGAGGTCGTCGCACGATTCCGCGAGATGCTCGTCGCGACACCGCGAGAGGTATACGCAGCCTGCTGCGAAGCGCTCGCTGCCTGGGACTTTCGGGACGAGCTCACGGGGATCCAAACGCCGACGCTCGTCATCGCGGGCGCGGAGGACCCGGTGAGCCCGCCGGAGGACGCCGAGCACATCGCTCGGGCCGTCGGGGCAACGAAGGCGGTCATTAACGCCGCTCACCTGGCAAACGTCGAGCAGGCCGAGGCGTTCTCGGCGCTCGTAACCAAACACCTCGCTTCAGTGGAGGTCGCATGACGGACAGCTACGAGGAAGGCATGCGAATCCGCCGTGAGGTGCACGGCGACGAGCACGTCGATGCCGCGCTCGACGGGGCCACCGAGGACACCGCCGAGTTTCAGGATCTGCTCACCCGCTACGCATGGGGAGAGATCTGGGCGCGACCGGGGCTCGACCGGCGGATGCGAAGCGCCGTCACGCTGATGGCGCTCGTCGCGCTGAACCGCGAGCCAGAGCTAGCTCTGCACATCAGGTCGGCGCTGCGAAACGGGCTCACGCGCGCGGAGATCAAGGAAGTGCTGCTGCAAAGCGCGATCTACTGCGGCGTCCCCGCTGCCAACGGCGCCTTCAAAGTCTTCAAAGAGGTCATGGAGGAAGAGACATGAGCAAGCGCACCACACCGCCGTTCCGCGCCGACCACGTCGGCAGCCTGCTGCGGCCGCCCGAGCTGCTTCAGGCCCGCGAGGACTTCGCGCAGGGGCGGATCTCCGCGGACGAGCTGCGGGCGCTCGAGGACGAGGCGATCAGCGGCGCCGTCCGCATGCAGGAGGAGATCGGGCTCCAGTCGGCAACCGACGGCGAGTTCCGCCGGACCTCCTGGCACATGGACTTCATCTACCAACTCGACGGAATCGATCCCGCGGACGAGCAGATCAAGGTCAAGTTCCACAATGAACAGGGCGATGTCGAGTTCAAGACCGCGGCCCTGACCGTCCACGACCGCGTCGGGGTCTCGAAGACGATCTTCGGAGACGCGTTCAAGACGCTGAACGAGACGACGACCACAGCGAGGCCGAAGCTGACCATCCCCTCGCCGAGCATGGTCCACTACCGCGGCGGCCAAGCGGCGATTGACCCGGACGTCTACCCGGACGTCGAGCAGTTCTGGAGCGACCTCGTCGCGGCGTACCGCGAGGAGGTACGCCGGCTGGGCGAGCTCGGCTGCACCTACCTCCAGTTCGACGACACGAGCCTCGCGTACCTGAACGACCCCAAGCAGCGCGAGTACATCGCGTCGATCGGCGGCGACAAGGAGCACCAGCACGAGGTCTACATCCGCCACATCAACGAGGCGCTCGCCGAGCGACCCGAGGGCATGAACGTCACGACCCACATGTGCCGCGGCAACTTCCGGTCGTCGTGGGCCGCGGAGGGCGGCTACGACTTCGTCGCCGAGGCGCTATTCAACGAGCTCGAGGTCGACGGCTTCTTCCTCGAGTACGACGACGAGCGCTCGGGCACCTTCGAGCCGCTCCGTTTCGTCCCGAAGGGCAAGCAGGTCGTGCTCGGTCTCGTAACGACCAAACGCGGCGAGCTCGAGGACAAGGACGTCCTGAAGCGCCGCGTCGAGGAGGCCTCCCGCTATGTCCCACTCGACCAGCTGTGCCTGTCCCCACAGTGCGGCTTCTCGTCGACGGTGGAAGGGAACCTCGTCACGCGCGAGCAGCAGGAGGCGAAGCTGCGGCTGATCGTCGAGACGGCGGAGGAGATCTGGGGCTGAGGCGCGAGCGCACCCAGGTCGGGATCGTCGGTGCCGGTCCCGCCGGGCTCGTTCTGGCGCACCTCCTCCATCTCGAGGGCATCGACTCGGTCGTCCTCGAGGACCGAAGCCGCGAGTACGTCGAGCAGCGCATCCGCGCCGGGGTGCTCGAGCAGGGGACCGTCGACCTGCTGACGGAGATCGGCGTGGGGGAGCGGCTCGAGCGAGAAGGGCTTGTCCACGACGGCATCCAGCTGCAGTTCCAGGGAAGGCGGCACCGGATCGACTTTCCGCGGCTCACTGACGGCCGCCGGATCACGGTCTACGGCCAGCAGGAGGTGGTGAAGGATCTCATCGCTGCCCGCCTCGACACGGGCCGGCCGTTGCTCTTCGAGGTCGAGGGCGTAAGCGTGCACGACCTGGAGTCGGAGGTTCCCCTCATCCGCTGTCGGGACCAGCGTGAGGACGTCGAGCTGCACTGCGACTTCATCGCCGGCTGCGACGGCTTCCACGGGGTTACGCGAGACAGCATCCCGGCCGGGGTCCTCACGCCGTTCGAGCGCGTGTATCCGTTCGCGTGGCTCGGCATCCTCGCGGCGGCGCCACCCTCGAACGACGAGCTGATCTACGCCTACAGCGAACGGGGCTTCGCGTTGCACAGCATGCGCTCGCCGACGATCACGCGGATGTACCTCCAGGTCCGACCGGACGACGACCTCGCGGAGTGGCCCGACGACCGGATTTGGGAGGAGCTGGAGCATCGACTTGGTCTCGAGGGCTGGACGCTGAACACGGGCGAGATCATCGAGAAGGGCATCACCGACCTGCGGAGCTTCGTCGTGGAGCCGATGCAGCACGGCCGGCTGTTCCTGGCCGGCGATGCAGCGCACATCGTCCCGGCGACGGGCGCCAAGGGCCTGAACCTCGCCGTTGCCGATGTCCGCCTGTTGGCCGCAGCGCTATCTCTCTGGTATCGGGAGGGCGGCGGGTCGCTGCTCGAGCGCTACTCCTCTGACGCACTCCGCCGCGTCTGGCGGGCGGAGCACTTCTCCTGGTTCATGACCTCGATGCTGCACCGGCTCGAGGGTGACGACGAGTTCGACGCCAAACTCCAGCTCGCGCAGCTCGCCTACGTGTGCTCGTCGGACAAGGCGGCTGCCTCACTCGCGGAGAACTACGTCGGGCTCGAGCACGTCTAGGTCGCGATGTTCGGCGAGCACGAGACGTACGCCGTGAGCGTGCCGCCGAAATTCCCGTTCCTGGTATCGAGCCCAACGAACCACGCTGTGCCCTGCGAGTACGACGCGAAGATGGCTCCGTCGGAGTCCGTGTTGAACCCGCCGCTCAGGGCGACCATGCCGGCTGGGCAGAGGGCAACCACCGAATCAACGACGTCCAATGGAACGACCTTGGAGGCAGTCGCGGAGACGAGACGCTGAATGCCAGGCGGGCCTGCCGGGCCTGCCGCTCCTGCCGGCCCAGCGACGCCCCGGGCCCCCGGCGGGCCCTGTAAGCGCCCTTTGATGTCAGCGGACGTGAGCGACTTGTTCTTGACATCCGCTCCGGTGATGGAGTTGTTCTTGATCTGTGCGCCGGTGATCAACGCGGTGACGTTGTCCACTGCGGCGGTCGAAGAACCGGCGAGCGCCACGAATAGGGCGGCGGCTGCCAGGACGGTGCTCGGTGAGATGCGCTTCACGAGTTGCCTCACCGTCAGGCCTCCCTTCTCTGAGTGTGCTGACTCTCACCTGAATGTACCGCGCCGCGTGGCGCAGTAGCCCTGGCGGGTCAGCTCGCCCGGCGGATCTGCTCTTCGATCTGGCGGTAGGCCGGCGACTCGGGTGAGAGCTTCTCGAGGGCTGCGTTGAGAAGAGTGACCGCCTCGTCGATGCGACCTTGACGGCGGTGTACGAGGCCGAGGTTGGCAATGACCTGTCCCTCGTGCTCGTCATCGCCGACCTGCCGAAGAAGTGCGAGCGCCTGCTCGAGGTGCTGCACCGCCGCCTCCTCGGCACCTCCCTGTGCCAGAGCCAGGGCGAGATTGTTCAACGTCATCGCCTCCGCCTGGTGGTCCCCGAGGTCTCGGAGGATCTCGAGCGCCACACGATGCTGCGCGGCGGCCTGCTCGGGGTTGCCGCTCCGTCGGAGCTGCGCACCACGCTCGTTGAGGCGGAGGGCACGGCGTCGCCGGCCGACGGCGGGAACATTCTGATCGAGGGTCGAGACCAGCCGGCCGCCGGCGTCGAACACTCGCGAGGTCAGCGCCGTCGACCGGTACACCGCCCTG
>JBKPGE010000014.1:0-6672 GCA_046729215.1 Actinomycetota bacterium
CCCTGGTCTCTTCTGGCCACTGTCCCTGTGCCTGGCACCGGGACACGGCTCGGCGGGACGGTCTGGGTCGCGGCCGCCCCGTCCGTTCGAGCCTCTGGCTCGGCAGGGCTCCTGCTGGCAGCATGACCTCGTGAAGGTCGAGGCCGAGCAGTACGGCGACCGGATGGTCTACACCGTCTCCGCGTTCAACCACGGCGTTGCGGCCTGGCTGACGCGCCTGCCGACGGTCTGGGTCGAGGGCGAAGTCACGGAGCTCCGCCGGCAGGAGCGCTGGCAGAGCGTTTTCTTCACGCTCAAGGATCCAGGCGACGGCGCCTGCCTGCCGGTCTCCATGCCACGCGGACAGTTCGACGCCCTGCGGCTCGATCTCATCGACGGTGAGCGCGTCCACGTCTTCGGGCGCCCTGAGCTCTTCGAGGCCCGCGGGGACTTCCGGTTCCGGGCGCTATCGATCGAACGATTCGGACTCGGAGACCACCTGGCCGCGCTTGAGCGGCTGAAACAGAAGCTGGCCGCCGAGGGCCTGTTCGCGCCCGCCCGCAAGCGCCGCCTGCCGCGCTTCCCGCGACGGGTGGGCCTCGTCACCGGCAACGACGCGGCCGCGAAGCGCGACGTCCTGACCGCGATCACCACCCGATTCCCGCCCGCACGCGTCGTCGTCGCCGAGACCTACGTCCAGGGCCCGCGCGCCGCGCCAGCCCTGACCACGGCGCTACAGGATCTCTGCGGCCTCCCAGACGTGGACGTCATCGTCCTGGCCCGAGGCGGCGGCAGCTTCGAGGATCTCCTGCCGTTCAGCGACGAGCGGCTCGTGCGCGCGGTCGCCGCCTGCCGCGTTCCGATCGTCTCTGCCGTCGGCCACGAGCAGGACACACCGCTCACCGACCTCGCCGCCGACGCACGCGCATCCACCCCGAGCGTCGCGGCGCGACTGGTCGTTCCCGACGCCGACGAGTTGCGCGAACGACTGACGCAAACAGGCCGGCGCCTCCAAGGCGCGCCGCTCCTGCTGCTGGAGCGCAAGCGCGCCCGGCTCGACAGCGCGTACGGCCGCCTGCGCGCGCTCTCTCCGCGCGCCACCCTCGAGCGCGGCTACGCGATCGTTCGCACCGACCACCGCATCGTCCGCACCTCCAAAGAGATCCACCCCGGCTCCCACCTCGAGGTCGAGCTCGGCGAAGGCGCCTTCGGCGCGACGGTGGAGGAGACCAGATGACCTACGAAGAGGCCCAGAGAGAGCTGGAGCAGATCGTTCAGCAGCTCGAGTCCGGCCAGGCCGACCTCGACAGCGCGATCAAGCTCTGGGAGCGCGGCGAGGAGCTCCACCGCATCTGCATCGAGAAGCTGGACTCCGCACAGGGCAAGATCGAAACGCTCAGGCCCACGGAACCTGCTTAGAATCCGCGCACGATGGCGAGCGATGCAGCCGATCTCCTAAGGCAGGTCCCCCTCTTCTCCGACCTCGACAAGAGGGAGCTCGACCATATCGCAAACGCAATGAAGCAGCGGACCTTCCATGCAGGCCAGGAGATCGCGGTCGAAGGTGAGAGCGCCGTCGGCTTCTTCGTGATCGAGGACGGACAGGCGAAGGTGACCGTGAAGGGCGAGCAGCGCCGCATGCTCGGGCCCGGCGACTATTTCGGCGAGATCGCCCTCATCACGCAGGGCGCGCGCACCGCGACCGTCACGGCGGCCACGGAGCTCAAGACCTTCGGGATGACGTTCTGGGAGTTCCGCCCGCTCGTCGAGGAGACGCCGAGCATCGCCTGGAAGCTGCTCCAGGGCGCCGTCAAGCAGTACGACCAGTCGCAGCCCGAGTAGCAAGCCGGTTGATCTCCGCGATTACGTAGTCAGCGTACGCCCGAACCCGTTGCCGAAGGTCATCCCAGCGTTCCTCCTCGTCCCCGAGGTAGATCGCCCCGGCTCGAGCGAGTACCGCGCGCTGCTCTTCGGGGAGGCGAGCGAGCGCCCACTCTGCGGCGCCGTCCTTCGACCGGATTTCGCCGGTGGCGACGGTGCTCCAGATCCTGGCCAGTGTCAGGATCACGTTGCGCGTGTCTCCATCGAGGTTGGCCAGCAGCGAGTCGATGCCGCCGACCATCGCGTTGATGAGGTCGTCGTGCGGGACGGGGTCGAAGAGGTCGGCCGGCGGCGGGCCAAGCACCGGTCTGTTCCCGAGCAGCACCATTGTCATCAGCAAGGCAAGGTCAGGATTCGTCCTCGTGGGCCAAGGCTCGACGTTCCCGCTCTCGAACTCACGGCGGAGCCAGCCCCCGTACTGAAAATCGAAGCTCGGGGGATAGCGCCAAGGCTTGATCTCGGGCTCGACCACGATCGTCAGCTCGACATTCCGCCACCGGCCCCGAGGAGTGCTCCGTCCGGAGATGGCAAGCAGTCGATCGACGAGACGCTGCTTCTCTTCGCGCGTTGTTGCTCGCGACGAGACGACGAGCAGGTCGAGGTCGCTGCGCGGCCGCAGCCCGCCGAGGACGGCTGACCCAAAGAGGTACGCACCGACTGCATCGGGGCCGAGGACATCACGAACCAGCCTCAAGACACGATCGACCTGCTGCTGATCCTCAGCGCGCATCGCGGGCCAGCCTTGCGCCGAGCTGGACAAGATCCTCCCGCGCCCGCTTCGGCTCGCCGCTGAGCTCGTAGACCTCCACGCCCTCTGGCCACTCGATCACCCGGCCGCCGAAGAGCACGCAACGGACATCGGCTTCCCGACACGCGGCCAGAACAGCCGCCGGCGCCTTGCCCATGAAGGTCGACCGGTCGATCGTGCCTTCGCCGGTCACGACGACGTCGGCTTCGCGGAGCCGATCGCCAAACCCGATCAGGTCGAGAATGAACGGTGCACCCTCGACCAACTCCGCGCCCAGCGCGGCAAACGCAGCTCCCAAGCCGCCCGCCGCACCCGCTCCGGGCACCTCCCGGTAGGGCTCCAGCGTCGCGTTCTCCAGCCGTCGCTCGAGCTCGCCGAGCTGGTCCGGGGTCGCCCCCTTCTGCGCCGCAAACACCCGCACGGCGTCGAGCAACGGCGCCCGCACATCGCACGCGGCCCGTACGGGAATCGGAATCGCGTCCACCACTTCCAGCAACCCAGCTCCACCGTCGACCGTCGCAGTTCCGCCCAGGAAGACGATCAGCTCAGCCGGGCCCGCAGCCAAGGCAGCTCGGATCAGCTCCCCGAGCCCGCGACTCGAGGCGCGCATGACGTCCCGCTCCTCTTCTCCCACGAGCCCGAGACCGATCGCCTCGGCCGACTCGACCGCCGCGACCTCCCCGGGGAGCAGCAGCCAGCGAGCTCGAACCTCCCGCCCCAGCGGATCCGACACGAGAGCCTCCCGCCACTCGCCGCCGAGCGCGGCGCGAAGAACCTCCAGTGTCCCCTCGCCCCCGTCAGCAACCGCCAGCTCCGCCGCCTCGGCCCCGCCGGCCCGCAGCCCCTCGGCCAGCGCCGCCGCAGCCTCATGCACGGACAGGACTCCTTTGAGGCTAGCGGGAGACGCCAGCGCGCGCACGAGCGCGTTCCGGCTCCTCGGCCGGCTCGTCCTCCTCCCGATCGGCCTCGATCCGCAGCGTCGCTAGCGACAGCCCCTCCCGAGTGAGGGACAGGAGGCCGATGCCGACGCCGACCGACATCTCGACCACCTGCAGGCCCAGGCCGAAGGCGATCCCGGTCGCGTACGGGACGCCGTAGGAGCGCAGCGGCAGGGCCACCACGGCCTGCAGCAGGCCGATGTTGCCGGGCCACAACGGGAAGAGGTTCGCGACGTTCATGAGCAGCAGGACGACCCCGGCGGCCGGCAAGTGCTCGTCGATCCCGAACGCGAACATCGTCGCCCAAACCGCGAGCAGCTGGAGGAACCAGCCCGTCGTCTGCAGCAGCGCCGCAACGACCGCGGCACCCGGCTCCCGCATGACATTCAAGCCCAGCCGCGCCATCGCGAGCAGCCTGCGCGCAGCCCGGGTGCCCTCCGGCAGCGGTCGATGCTCGAGCCCAGCCACCAAAACGGTCACCAAAAACAGTGCGACCCCGATGACGATGACGATCAAGAGGCTGTTGATCGCCCACTCCGGGATCCTTGCCGTCGCCAGCACGTAGCCGGTCAACAGCAGCGCGGGAACGATGTCAAACAGCCGGTGGGCGAAGACCGACCCCAGGAGCCGGCCCGTGGCGCCCGTTCCCCGCGGGATCTCCCGAGTCAGCACGGCGACCCGGGCGAGCTCGCCGATTCGCCCGGGCAGCACGGCGTTCCCAAGAAGGCCGATCGAGAACGCGGAGAAGATCCGCGGGAAGGGAGGCATCTGCCCCTCGGGGAGCGCCTGATCGATCACCGTCCGCCAGGCCAGCGCACGCACGAGAACCGAAAGCAGGTTGAGGCCGATCGCCGCGGCGATCCAGCCCCACGAGACGAGCCGGAATGCCTTGCCGACGTCCTCCCACTCCGGGCCGCGCCACCAGACGAGCCCGACGATCGTAATGAGCATGCACAGGACGAAGAGCACCCGGAGAAACCAGTTCCGCGGAAAGAGCGTCATACGGGAGCCGGCACCCGTCCGAGGACTCGCTCGTATACCAGTAACAGCCGACGCCCGATCTGCTCCCACGAATAGCGCTCCTCGGCGATTCGGCGCGCAGCGAGCCCCAGTCTGCAGCGGCGGTCCTCGTCGGCGAGGAGCTCGACGATCGCGTCGGTCAGCGCGCGTGGATCGCCGGGCGGAACCGTTAGGCCGGTCTCCGGGGACATGACGTCACGGTAGCCCTCGATATCGGAGGCCACGACGGGCGTGGCTGCCGCGAAGGCCCGCGTCAGCACCATCCCGAAGCTCTCACCGCCGAGGGACGGCGCCGCCATCGCCTTCGCAGAGAGCAGCTCCTCGGTCAGGCGCTCCTGGGACAGGAAGCCGAGGGAATCGATCCCGTCGTCCGAGATGCGCTGCCGGGCGATCAGCAGGCGCACAGCGAGCGGGTCGGCGCCGATCACCCGTAGGCGCGCACCGGTGCGCCGACGGATCTCCGGCCAGGCGCGAAGCATCACGGGCAGGCCCTTGCGCGCCTCCTGCCTCCCGACGAACAGAATCCGATCCTCCCGCCCCGACGGATCGACCTCGGGAGGAATGAGCACGCCGTTCGGGATCACTTCGTACAGCCCCGGCGAGTACCGCTCCGCCGCCACTCGAGCCCGCTCGGAGACGGCGATTCGCGCATCGATCCGATCCAGCAGGAAACCCCACAGCGGAACCCCGAACCTCGCCCAGGTCAGGTCTCCCGACGCGTGGAACGTTGCAGCGACCGGAGAGCGCGCCAGCGCCAACGTGCCGCTCGACAGGACTGGAGTCATCGGCTCGTGCACATGGAGGAGATCGAACCGTTCCCGCTCCAAGACGCGCTTGATGCGGAGGACCGAGCGCGGGCCGAGGATGATGTTCGGGAGCGAGGCGTTCGCAGGAACGATCGCCGAACGCCCGACGGGGATCACATCCGGCGGCGGCGGCCCGTCCCGGCCGATGCGCGGGTGGAGGGCCCGGGTGAACTGCCCCGGCGGATCGTTACCCATGATCGTGCGCGTTTCGACGCCGAGCTCGCGCAGAGCCTGCGCCTGGAGCTCCGCGTGCTCCACGACGGCGCCCCAAAAGGACCACGAGTACGGGACGACGATCCCGACCTTCACCGCTTGGAGGCTATCGCGCTATCGACATACTCCCGCTCGTGGTTCCCGAGTCGCCGCTGGAGTCGACCGAGTACGGGCTCGTGCCGACGGGAAGAGGCTGGTTCGTGATGAACGCGCGCGACGCGCCGTGGTACGCACGTGATCGGCGTGGCTTCTACTGCGAGTTCGAGGGATTCGGGGAGCATGAGCCCGACTTCGCGCAGCTGGGCATGAACATCACGGTTCTGGGACCCAGTGAGCCGATGGGGATGTATCACTGGGAGGCCGACCAGGAGGATTTCCTCGTGATAGCCGGCGAGGCGCTGCTCATCGTGGAAGGCGAGGAACGGCCTCTCCGGCAGTGGGATTTCGTCCACTGTCCACCGAAGACGCAGCACACGATCATCGGAGCCGGCAAAACGGGATGCGTCGTCGTGGCCGTCGGCGCACGGGACCGCTCGACCGGTCCACGGCGCGCATACACGGTGGGCGAAGCCGCGCTTCGCCACAACGCCGGAGTCGAGGAAGAGACGACCGACGCGGACGAGGCGTATGCCGGGTTCGGGCCGTCCGAGCGATCCCGCTACCGCGACGGCTGGCTTCCATGACCGGAAACGGCTGCGTCTTCTGCGAGCTGACGCAGTTCCGTGCTGCCGAAGTGTGCATCGAGAACGCCCACTGCTTGGACGCCTCGACCCGCGATCCGCGCGACCCGCCGGACGTGCTGCCGGGATGCGGCGTCATCATCCCGATCGCGCATCGCACGTCGCCCTTCGAATTCACACTCAGGAGTGGGAAGCCACACACGAACTGCTCCTCAAGGCGAAGGCCCGTTCCATCGCGCCGTGGAAACGGCCGGGCACGGTCCTTCGGGCCCTCGAGGCGCGTGTGCTGATTCCTTCTATTTCTGCCAAACAGAAACGTGCTTGGTGCTCTCGCCCGTGAACGCCTCCCGCTTCCAACCGCCCCAGCGCTCGCGCAGCGTCATGCCCGCGAGCCTCGCCATCAGGTC
>JBKPGE010000015.1:0-7274 GCA_046729215.1 Actinomycetota bacterium
CCGAAGAGTTCCAGCTTCGCCCCGTCACCCATGGCCAACTCGACGAAGTGCTCGGTGTCCTCGCCGACCACCCTCAAGCCGAGCACCTCGATCGCGAAGGACCGCATCGCCGCCACCCGCTCAGTCCCGACGCCGAGCCAACGGATGCCCTTGACCTCCACGCGTCGAAAGTACAGCACGCGCACCACCGGCGTCCGTCAGTGCAGCTCGCCTCGATCATGCTCCTCGACCACTTTCCTGATTGCCCCGAAGAAGAGCGCCGCGGAGGCCTCCCAGGTTGGGCGTGCCAGGGCGCGGCGCTTCGCCGCCGCCCCGAGGCTCGCCCTCATGTCGTCGTCAACTGCAAGCCGCATCAGGGCCCGCGATAGAGCATCCACGTCGCCGGGCTCCACGAGCACTCCCTCGTGCCGATCCTCAGCCAGGTATGGGAGGTTCCCGGCCCGCCAGCCAACGACAGGGAGGCCAAAAGCCATCGCCTCTCCCCAGACCGTCCCGTACGGCTCGCGAGACGCGGGAAGCACGAAGACGTCGGCCGCTGCGTAGAGAGCCGCGACGTCCTCGCGGGCCAGAGGGCCGTGGACGATGACGCGGCCGGTGAGATCGCCTTCCGCAAGGCGGGACCCGACGCGCGCTCCGTATCTTCCTGCGGCCGACTCGTCGCCGGCGAGGTGGAGTGTTCCTGCATCAGCTGGAAGCTGCGCGAACGCCTCGAGGAGCTCGAGAATCCCTTTTCGCGGCAGCCAGTTGGCGACGGACAGGAACGCGGCTCGCCGCCCATCACGGAGGTCGCGCACACGACCTTTTGGCGGAGCTGCGACGTCCCGTCCAGGGGGGACGACTCGAACCCGCGACTCCGCGAGCCCTCCTTCGACGAGCAGCTCCGCGAGGTGGTCGCTCGCCGCGAGCAACAGATCCGCTCGGCGGAGTGCGAGCCGATCGAGCGGCGCCTGTGCCCACGCGCGAACGGTTGAATGGTCGATCCCACCCGGCGGCTGATGGAGGACGCCGATGAGCGGAAGACCGAGACGGCGCGCTGCGATGGCCGGACCCGCGAACGCCGCTGCGATCGAGTCCAGAAGGACGGCGCTCGGGTGGAGCTCCTCGGTCCGGCGGAGAATTGCTGTCCCGCGAAGAGCGGCGAGCGGGAACGGCCACTCGGGAAATGAGAGGAAGCGGATCCGCGCCTCGTGCGCCGGCGCCGCTTCCGCCATTCGCAGGTGATAGAGATAGCCCCCACTCAGGCGGTGGGGATCTCCGAGCGTGATCAGGGGGAGGACGAGATGCGGGTTGTCCACGTCGCTCCGACGCCTTTCGGCCCGGCAGGCATCTTCGGGGGCGGTGAGCGCTATCCGCTCGAGCTCGGCCGTGCGCTTGCGCATCATGTCGATTGCGAGCTCGTCAGCTTTGGCCGGGAGGCGCGCTCGTGGACTGATTCCGCCGGCTTGCAGATCCGCATCCTCCGCTCGCTCACCTTCCTCGGCAGCCATCCTGCCCACCCCCTCGCGCTCGGGCTCGGTCCTGCCCTTTCGGAGGCGGACATCGTCCATACGCACCAGCTGAGGAGCGCGCCGAGCCGGATGGCGGCCCTCCATGCGCGTATCCGCAGGATCCCTACCGCCGTCACCGACCACGGCCTCATTGGGGGGAATTGGGCTGGGCTTCTCCCGTGGCTCTTCGACCGCTTCCTCACGGTATCGGCCTATTCTGCGCGCCAGCTAGCTGCACCGGCGTCGCGAACCAGGGTTGTCTATGGAGGGGCCGATCCCGCTCGCTTCTGGCCCGACCCGGAGGGGCGCCGCCGCGGTGTTCTCTTCGTCGGACGGCTGACGCCGCACAAGGGCGTCGATCGCCTGATCGAGGCGCTCCCCGACGGTGCCGAGCTGCGGGTGGTCGGCTCCGGCGGGCATGACCCCGACCCGCCCGAGCGCGATTATCCGCAGCTGCTCCGATCGCTTGCCGCGCGGCGCCGTGTCGAGTTCCTCGGCGCGGTCGCGGACGCCGACCTCCCCGCCCTCTACCGCGGCGCGCGTGTTCTCGCTCTCCCCTCCGTCGACGTGACGCGCTACGGCCGTGAAATCTCAGTCTCGGAGCTTCTTGGCCTCTCGTGCATCGAGGCGATGGCGAGCGGGACACCCGTCGTCGCGAGCAGCATCGGCGGGCTACCCGAAGTGGTTGAGCACGGCGTCACCGGCTTTCTTGTCGAGCCCGGGAACATCGCAGAGCTCCAGGAACGCCTCGCCCAGGTTCTGGGAGGCCGACGCTTGGCTGAGCGACTGGGACGAAACGCTCGCGAACGCTTCCTGGAGAGGTTTACCTGGGAGGCATGCGCCGAGCGCTGCCTTTCCGCTTACTCGGAGCTCCTCGGCAGCGCAGCGCGGTAGCCGCCAAATGCGGTCGGGGACTCCCACACGCGAACTGCAAGCGCCTCCCCGCCGGCGGCGTTAATCGCATCCGCCAGTCGCTCGTGAAACCAGCGGGCGAGGATCTCGACCGTGACCGCTTCCGCCTCCGCTGGCCGGATCGAGTCGAGGTCCTTGCCCTCGAGCGCTGCGACGGCCGCTTGCAGCGCGGCCTCGATGACGTCGAGGTCGCACACCATCCCTCGCTCGTCAAGGGCCGCACGTTCGACGACGACCTCCACCCGGTAGTCGTGTTCATGAAGATCGCCCTCGGGAGGCGGGAGCCACGGTATGCGGTGGAGCGCCCGCAGGTCCGCCGACGCGCCGACTTCGAACCCGCCGGTCACGAATAGGCGAGGGCGACGTGGACGACGCCGACGTCACCGCGGTCAATCGCCGCGTAGGCCTCAGGTGCTTGCTCCAACGGGAACGTGTGTGAAGCGAGGGAGGAAAGTGGAAGCTCCGCAAGCAGGTCCTGAGTCGTCGCGAGCCTGCGCCGCCGATCCCAGCGTGCGGCTCGGCGGCCGATCGTCGAAACCTGGCTGCTTCGGATCTCGAGGCGCCGCCGATGAAACTCCGCGCCCAGCGGGAGCGTGACCGGCTTCAGGCCGTACCAGGAAGCAACGATCGCGACGCCCTCCGGCGAGAGGAGCCCGAGGCTCTCGCCGAGTGCCTCCGGGTTTCCGGTCGCCTCGACGATGAAATCCGCCCCGCGTCCCCGCGTCGTGGCGCGGATGGCGTGGGCGAGCTCCCCCGGCTCGACGGTCTCGAGCCCACATGCCTCGGCGGCTTCACGGCGCCACGGCTTTGGATCGCTTCCCACGACAACTGCGCCGCTCCGCGTGAGGAGGATGGCGGTGAGGATCCCGATCGGACCCAGGCCGATGACGGCCGCGACTTCGCGATAGCGCATCCCGGTATCAAGCGAGATCTGCAGTGCCGTCTCCACAAGGGGGAAGAGCGTCGCGACGCGCGGGTCGAGTTCGCCGATGGACACGACGTCGGCGGCGGTGACGACGAAGCGGGTCTGGTGCGGGTGGAATGCGAAAACGCGCTCCCCTTCGCCGATGTCGCTCCGTGAGGCCTCGACCGTGCCAACGGCGCTGTAGCCGTACGTGAACGGGTACTCGAAACTGCCCTCGAGACCGCTGAGTGTCTCGTCCCTCGGAATGCTGGAGTCGAGCTCCCCTCGATAGGCGAGCATCTCCGTGCCTCCGCTTATCCCCGAGAACTCTGCCCGGATGAGCACGTCTCCGTTCGTGGGCTGCGGGACGCCGACGTCTGCGAGGTCAACCCGATACGGTGCGACGAACTGAACCGCTCTGGCCTGTGTCGCGCTCGCCGATGCCGTTTGCACCCCACTAAAGTAGTGCCGCGTGACCCTTAGTGACGTCGCGTCGCTCCCGCTCGGCACCACCTTCGGGCAGTTCGAGCTGCGGGCATTCGAGCTCGAATCCGGAGACGTTTACCTTGCGCTCCTGCGCGGGGAGATCGGCGACGGCCGCTCGGTCTTGACCCGTCTCCACTCGGAGTGTCTCACCGGTGACGCGCTCGGGTCACTTCGCTGCGACTGCGGCACCCAGCTCCGACAGGCGGCACGCGAGATTGCCGCAGAGGGACGCGGCGTCCTCGTCTACGCAACCGACCACGAGGGACGCGGGATCGGGCTCGTGAACAAGCTCCGCGCGTACATGCTCCAGGAGGAAGGCGAAGACACGATCGATGCCAACTGCCGCCTCGGTTATCCGCCCGACGCACGCTCATACACCGCCGCCGCCGACTGTCTCGCCCTCCTCGGTGTCCGCTCGGTTCGGTTGCTCACGAATAATCCGAGCAAGGTGGAGGCGCTCAGGAGCGCTGGCATCGACGTCGAGAAGACCATCCCGCTGCGGACGTCGCCGCACGTCCGAAACATCGACTATCTCCACGCCAAGGAAGCGAGGCTCGGCCACCTCGCGCCCGCCGGCGTCCCGCTGGATGGCGATCCGATCGGCGAGGCGACCAACGTAGCCCCTCTTCTCGGGCACGCCGTTGCGCCGGCGTGGCGGCCATACGTCGTGCTCAAGTACGCCCAGACCGTCGACGGACGGATTGCGACACGGCGGGGCGATGCCAAGTGGATCTCGGGCGAGGCGGAGCGACGAATCTCGCACGGTCTCCGCGCGGCTTGCGACGCCGTGCTCGTCGGCGTCGGCACGGCGATCGTCGACGATCCCCAGCTAACCGTGCGCATGGTTCCCGGGCCGTCGCCGCTTCGCGTGGTGCTCGACTCGACCTTGCGCCTGCCGTCGACCGCACGCGTCCTCGACAACGGGGCGGGGACCGTCGTGATTACGACCGCGCCGTCGAGCGAAGAGCGCCGTGCCGCCCTGCGATCACGCGCCGTCGCCGTGCACGTCGTCGACGCCGGGCCGCGAGGCGTCGACCTCACGAGCGCACTTCGGACGCTGCGAGCGCTCGGGGTGGCTTCGCTTCTCGTCGAGGGCGGCGGGCGCGTCATCACGTCGTTCTTTGCCGAGAAGGTGGTCGACCGCATCGTCGTCGGAATCGCGCCGACGATCATGGGGGCCGGCATCGACGCAGTCGGCGACCTCGATGTCGCGTCTGTGTCGGAGAGCGTCCGTCTCACGAACCAGTCTGTCCACCAGGCGGGCGACGACCTGTTGTTCGCAGCGGACGTCATCTGAGTAGACGGCACGCCGATGGAGCGAGCGCTCCTCGTTCGCCACGCAGAAAGCGTCTTCAGCGCGCGAGGAATCGCGAACGGCAAGGTCGATATCCGCTGCCCTTTGAGCAGGCGCGGCGTTGCGCAAGCGCGGGCCCTCGCGCGGGACATCGCCGACGAAGACATCGATCTCTGCGTGACGTCCGAGCTCGAGCGGACGCGCCAGACTGCGGATGTCGCGCTCGCGGACCGCGCAATTCCACGGATCGTCCTTTCCGACCTGAACGATCCACTGTACGGCCGCTACGAAAGCGGTCCTCTCGACGCCTACATCGCCTGGGCGCTCGCGAACGATTCGGCAGCCGAGCCTCCCGGCGGCGGCGAGCAGCGACAGAAGCTCGTCGCCCGCTATGCAGCCGGGTTTCGGAAGCTTGTCGAGCGGCCGGAGCGCACGCTGCTGATCGTCACGCATTCGTTACCGGTGGCGTACGTCCTCATGGCGCTTGCAGGACATGATCCCGCGCCGCGCGTTCCGCTCATCGAGTACGCAAAGGTCCACGCAATCTCGGGTCCCGAGCTTGCGGATGCGGTGGCCCGGCTCGAGCGTTGGTGTGCGGCGCCAACCTGGTAGCCGAGCACGGGACCGACGCCTCCTGCCCGCCCCGCTTCGCCACCCATCGGCTCGCGCGGCCTGCCTTCTTGACGCTTTCGTCGGGCGTCGAGGTCACGCGCAACTGAGTGCGAGCGCTCGGTCTTGGCGTCTTCCTCGACAACATCGCCGTCTCGAACGGGGAGAGGACGACCTCGTTCGAGGAGGACGGAAACCCGATGGATGGCTGGGCCGTGACCGGCCCTCCGCCCGGCAGCGGGCCCAACGCGAACAAGTTCGAGCGAATTACGGCTGCCGGCTTCCCCGAAGCCTCGATTGTCACAAGCGCCCCGACAGATGCCGCCTTACCGCACGCTCTACACGGGTTTTGGCCTCGAGGGCATTTCGACGCCGCAGGCGCGCAACGCGCTCATCGGTCGAGCCATGAGCTACTTGCTGCAGGAGACCTGTGAGGCGGGTGATTTAACCGGGGCGGGGCTCTCTTCGCTGGCAGCGGCTCATGCGGGTGCCGCGTGCCTGGAGCTGGCCGATCGAGTGAGCCTTCGTCCAACCCAGGCACGCGACCACCGTTCCATCCGGGACGGCATCAGCCTCTACGCGGCTGCGCCGGGTCCGCCCGCCTGCCGCCGTGCGCGCAACAGCAGTCCGGCCGCGAGTGCCAACCGCCGGCGCCGTCGTTGCCGCTGCCCGCGCAAGTGCAGCGCTAATTGATGCGCGTCAGCTTCACGCCTCAGCCGCTGTAGGCGGTCATGGCACGCCAGTTGATGAGCCTCGAAGTGCAGCACCGTGCTTCCTCCTCTCCGATATCCCGTGGTTTGCCTGTCGAGTTGCCCTAGTCGTGACCGACTGGTCGAGCAAGTGGTCCTCCCTTCTGATGGTTGGCTTGAGTTCGCCGGGCCGTGAAGCAGTACGTCCGTTAAGCCTCAGACGCCGCGCACCGCCGCGACGGTGCGCCTGGGCCGGTGTGACTCCGTGAGTCTCTGGCCTACGCCGTCGGGAGAGGCCAGCAGACGTCGAGCTCGATCGACTTACTGAATCCCATGCTGACCTCCCTTCCCCTGGGGCCGGTCCAGACCGGCGAACGACGAACGAACGATGGTCGCAGCCGTTTCGATCGATGTCAACGGATTCGATTCGCTATCTGGCCGCACTGGTCCCCCAGGGGTTGGCGTCGGCCGGATCAGGCCGGAGAGCGCGTCGGTGAGTCCCGCGCCGCCGCTAGCAACGACAGCACTGCAAGCACCTTGTCATGCTTCCTCCCGTAAGTGGAGACGTGATCGCCGGAACGAACCCTCGCGAGGAGAGGAGCAACGACGCGATTTCCGACGGCGCTCGCGGTGCTCGGAGCCGCTGTGCTTGTGCTCGTGGCCACGCCGGGCGCAGGCACGGCCGGCGGCTCCCTCTGGAGCACGATCGTCCCCTTCACGCACGTCGTCGCCCGCACGCCGACGACCGGCGGCGGCTACCCGGTGCCGTCAGGCTCACGCGTGCCGATCGCCGGCACCTGCCGTCCCGGCCCGTTCAACGCCAGCCACTCCGAGTCTTGGCTGGCGGTCAAGCCCGGCACGGAGGATCTCGTCGGCACGTCGAAGTTCTTTTT
>JBKPGE010000016.1:0-12117 GCA_046729215.1 Actinomycetota bacterium
GGGAACCGCTCGAGCACGTCGACCGTGAGCATCAGCAGGTCGTCGAAGTCGACGGCGTTCGCGGCGAAGAGGCGTCGCTGGTACAGGTCGTACGTGTCGGCGACGGTCTGGTCGTAGAACGAATCGACGCGGCGGCGGTACTCGTCCGGCCCGACCAGCTGGTTCTTGGCGGCGGAGATGTGCTCGTGGATGCCCTTGGCCGGGAAGCGCTTCGGATCGCGCTCCAGCTCTTCCAGGCATTGCTTGACGAGCCGGACCTGGTCGGCCTGGTCGTAGATCGTGAAGTTGGTCTTGTAGCCGAGCCGCGGCGCCTCCCGGCGGAAGATGCGGCCGCACGCAGCGTGGAACGTGAGGATCCAGATGCGTCGCGCAACCTCCGGGAGGAGATCCTCGAGGCGGGAACGCATTTCGCCCGCAGCCTTGTTCGTGAAGGTGATCGCGAGGATCTCGTTCGGCTGCACACCGACGGCTGCGATGAGGTGGGCGACCCGGTGCGTGAGCACGCGAGTCTTTCCCGATCCGGCACCGGCGACGACGAGCAGCGGGCCCTCGGTATGCAGAACGGCCTCCCGCTGAGCGGGATTCAGGTCGGCGAGATAAGTCTCAGGCGACGCGACGGCCATCCGGTCGATGCTAGCGGCGGTGCCTTCCTTCCCCCTGCGGCCTGTCTGCCGTGGCCATTGTCCTCGTGCCAGGCACGGGGACACGTCCAGAGGGGACGAAGAGGCCTGGCTGACGGCCGCGCTACGGGCGCAGGGCCAGGCGGCGGCCGAGCGCGGCGAAGCAGGCGAGGACGGCGAACGCCTCGAACGCGCCGCGCACGAGGCCACTGCCCGGATCTCCTTCCGCGACCCAGCCGCCGGCGAAGCCGAGAGCTCCGACCAACAGGGCGAAGAGCAGCGCGAACGGCCAGGGATCCATTCGGAACCCGATGTCGTCGAACACGTCCCCCGCCGGTCCTTCGGCAACGGCCTGCGGCTGCGAAGCGCCGGAGAGAGCCACCACGCCGGCTCCCAGAGGGACCGCTGCCAGCACCGCAGGCAGGAGGAGCCAGGCAGCGGCGCTGTACTCGAACGTCCAGAGCACCATCGTCATCGCAGTGAGACCGCCGGCTGTCAACGCGACGGCGGCGCGCTGGCGGATCACATGCAGCTCCTCCGCGGACAGTGTCGAGACTCCATGGATCCGCAGCGCGCGCCAGAGCGCGAGACACCCGGCGACGAGGGCGATCTGCGGGAAGAGGACGAGGCCCACCGTCGCAGCGACGCCGACCGCCTCGTGACGCGCGGAGAAGAGGTCAGGCGAGCCGCTTCCCTGATTGATGGAGCCGAAGAACACCAGATACGCGGCGGCCGTGAGCGCGAGTGCCGCAAAGGCGGCGTAGGTCGCCCGGAACGTCCGGGTGGTCGCCAGCTGTGCGGCGACCTCACGCGCAATCTGCTCGCTCGGGCCGAACCGGTCGATCGAGCCATGCGCCTGCTCGAGCTCGAGCAGGTGGTCGCGCGCTTCGGCCAGCACGCGGGCCGCCGAGGGGCCACGCACGCCCCTCGCTCTCAGCTTCCGCGCCAGATCGGCCAGATACGGCTCGATCACGCCGTGACCGCCTCCATGACGCCCGAAAACGTCTTCCACTCGGCGCGCTCGCGCGCAAGGCGCGCTCGGCCTCGCCTCGTCAGGCGGTAGACGCGCCGCTTGCGCCGGCCGGCCGTCGTCCAGGAGCTCGCGAGCAGCCCCGCGCCCTCCAGCCGGTAGAGCGCGGGATACACCGTGCCCTCGGCCAGCTCGAGCTCGCCGCCGGTGCGATCCCGGATCGCCTCGACGATCCCGTAGCCGTGCAGCGGCCCTCTGGCGATCGCCGCGAGGAGGAGAAGATCCAGGTGACCTTTCAATACCTCGGAACGCAAGGTATGCGCAGTCTAGCGCAACGGGAACGACCTTCGCGCACGAGCCGGAAGCACCTGTGCGGTGACGAGAGCCGGAGTGACCGCGTAACGCCGCGAGTAGCGGTAGCTGCCGTCGGGCCGTCGCATCGAGGCCAGAAACCGGAAGGCGGCAGCCGGGGGCTCGGCGCCCGCGGCGACATAGGCCTGGACAGCCCAGGCGGTCGACTGGGTATCCGGCGCCCGTCCGGCCACGAGCCTGACGCCGCCGCTCGGCGTCGTCAGCCGGCGGATGTAGGCAAGGCCGCGCCGGATGGGTCGTCCCCGAACACCCGTCGAACGGAGAGCCTGGATCACCGCAGCCGTGTCGTTCGTGTCGGGCGCGCCCCGCGGCACCCACGACCAGCCGCCGGAGCGATGCTGCGCCCGAATCAAGTACCGAACGGGAGCACTCCCCGGCTTCTCGAACGCGAGGATGCTCCAGGCGGTCGAGTTGACAAGCGATCCGATGCGCCCGTCCGGGCGGCGCGCACGCTCGAGCCGTGCGACCAGCTCGTCTACGTCGCCGCCGAGCGCACGGAGGGCCATGATCCGCAACGCCAGGTCGGTCGTGTCGTGAAACGGCGCGTCACGAAGATACGCGGCTGCGGATCGGGCCGGATCACGCCCGGATGCGCGTAATCCGAGCACGGCCCACGCCGTCAGTGCCGGATCCGAGCGCGCGCCGGGTTCTGCGAAGCCACCGTCAGTTTGCTGCCGAGCGCTGAGGTAGTCCGCCGGAGCCACGGCCAGGCTCACGGCGGCGAGCACAACGCCGAGCTTCAGGCCCATACGACCTCTGTACGCAGCCTTCGGCCGTAGCGCTCGAGCAGGCGGCGCAACTCCGGGCCGATCGCCACCGCAAAGACGACGTTGCCGATCGCGTGCGCAGCGCTGAACCACACGCCGCGTGCGTAGACGGCCGTCAGGGCCTCCCAGGTGTGCGGCCAGAAGCTGTACCAGTGCCAGAGATCCATCAGGCCGCTGAAGGCGAAGCCGAGCAGGAAGCAGAGCGCCGCGAACGCCCAACGCCGGCGGATGAACCGGGCAGCAAGCGCGCCGACGACGCCACAACCGCCCCAGGCGAGCATCTGCCAGGGCGTCCAGATGCCCTGGCCGAGATAGAAGTTCGACACGAGAGCGGCGACGGCGCCGACCGCGAACCCCACGCGGGCGCCGAGCGCGGCGCCCGCGGCGACCACGATCACGGTGACCGGCTGGACACCCGGTACAGCGGCGAAGAGGATCCGGCCGGCGGCAGCCGCTCCGCCGAGGACGGCGACGAGCGCCACTTCCTTCGACGAGCCCGGCCCCGACTCGAGCCACGCGAAACCGGTAGCGATGAGCGCCAGGGCGACGAGGAGGAGCGACAACGCCGCGTCCCTGGGGGACAAGGCGGCCCAGGCTCCTCCGGCGAACGCGACCGCAGCGCCGGCGACGAGCGCCTTCCTAGACATGGGCTGGCTCCCGCGCCCGCCCCAGGCTGACGGTCCGATCGGCGACATCGGCCGCGAAGACAGGGTCGTGCGTGACGACGAGCGTGGCGCGGCGGTCGGCATTCGCCCGGAGCAGCCGCACGAGGAGCGCCTTGCGCTCGGGATCGACCCCGCGCGTGGGCTCGTCGAGGATCAGGACATCGGGGTCGGTGACGAGTACGGCCGCGAGCCCGAGCCGCTCACGTTCGCCGCTCGAGAGATCCCGCGGGTGGCGGGAGTCATAGCCCGCGAGCTCAACGAGCTCGAGTGCCCGTCGCGCCCGCTCAAGATCGCCGCCGACACCCAGCGCGACCTCTTCGTCGACCCGCTCGCAGACCAGGTAGCGCCCCGGGTCCTGCGAGAGGTAGGCCGCGCGCCGGCGAAGCTCGGCCGCACCGTTTGCCGGCTCGAGCAGCCCGGCGGCGAGCTTCGCCAGCGTCGTCTTGCCCGAGCCGTTGGGGCCGACGAGCGCCACGATCTCTCCGCGCCGAAGGGTCAGGCTCGCCGGCCCGACCGCCTGCCGCGCCCCGTAGGCGTAGGAGACATGCTCCAATCGGACGAACGGCTCGCCCGTTGCATCCTGCTCGGCGGAAGCGACCCTGATCGCAGGCAGGTAGGCCGGCCGCTGCTCGGCGAGCCACTCGAGGGCTTCGTCGTGCGGCGCGTCGAGGAGCAAGCGGCCGCCCTCGAGGAACAACACGCGATCGCAGCGCTCGAGCGGGAGCGTCGGACGCTGCTCCGACACGACGACGGCTCGTCCTGAGCAGGCGATTTCGAGAATCTCCTCCGCACCGTCCGGATCGAGCTGAGAGGTCGGCTCGTCGAGCAGGAGTAGTTGCGGGTCGAGAGCGAGCGCCGCTGCGATGCAGACGCGCTGCAGCTCGCCCGCTGAAAGCTCCTGCGTCCGCCGCGCGGCGAGGTGCCCGGCGCCGACGGAATCGAGCGCCCCCGCCGCCGTCGGCTCGATCCGTGCGGGCGCCGTGCCGACGTTCTCCAAGCCGAAGGCGATCTCGGCCTTTACACCCGTGAGGACGACCTGATCCTCCGGATCCTGGAAGACGCTCGCGACGGTTCCGGCAAGCTCTGCCGGCCGGGTGCGCCTCGTGTCCATTCCGGCGACCTCGACGCTCCCGGAGAGAACGCCCCCGTGGAAGTGCGGGACGAGCCCGGCGAGCGCGCGCAGAAGCGTCGACTTCCCTCCACCCGAGGGGCCGAGGAGGCAAACGACCTCGCCGGCTCGGAGGTCGAGCGACACCGAGTCGAGCGCCGGCCGGTCGGCGCCGGCGTAGCGGTACGTCAGCTCCCGGACACGCGCTAGAGCCACAGCACAGCTCCCAGGACGAGCAGAAGCCCGCCGAGGACAGCGGCTCGCTCGACACCAGTCCAAGCCGGCTGCGGCACGCGCGTTCGCCCGGGCCGCCCGAAGCCCCGGGCCTCCATCGACTCCGCCAGGTTGAGCGAGCGCTCGAGCGAGCCCGCGAGGAGCGGCGAGAGCAGGCGGGCGCGCCCGCGGAGTCCCTCGACGACGACGGACCGGCCGCGCAGCGCCTCGACCAGTCCGGCCGCATCGCGCTCGAGCGACGGCACGAGCCGCGTCGCGAGCGCGACGGCGAGCACCGAGTGCCTGAGCTTCCCTGCCGCCTGAAGCAGCCGGTCGTGGTCGAGCAGGAGCGCGTAGGCCGCGAACGCAAGCCCGACGGCCGCGAGCCGCAGGGCCTGGAACAGCGCGATCCGCAGCTCGTCGTCGGTGACGTCGAGCCGGCCGAGCACGGGGACCGAGGGGCCGTCCCAGAGAACGACCCCGCCGTAGCTCGCAAGCAGTGGGCTGAGCAGGAACAGAAAGGCGGCGGACACGAGCGTGCCGACGAGATACGGCCAGCGGCGGCGACGCGGTGCGCGCAGGCAGACGACGAGCAGCAGCACCGTGATCGCAGCGACGGTGACCGTACGGTCGGCGAGCAGCGCCGCGGCGGCGAGACAGCCCAGCATCGCAAGCGCCGGAACCGAGCTCATGGGATCGAGTACCGGAAGCGGGCGAACGCCGGGTCGTGCACGAGCCGTCCGGCGACCTTCCGGCCGACGTAGAAGGTGACGGGGTCGCCGGCATCCCCCGAGAGCCGCGCTCGCAGCGCCGAGCCGGCAACGAGGACGAGAACGTTGGCGCCCTCGCGAGGGGCGTTCACGCGACCTCGGACGAGACCGGCGATCCGCTGGGCGAGCGGGCCCGGGCGGGAGACGACGACCGCCGACCGTCGCTTGCCGTCATACCCGTGGACGAACGGCTCCGGGAACGCGCCCACAGCGACGGGCACCCGCATCTCCTCTGCCCAGGATCGGTAGTCGAACCACACCACGTCGCCGGCGTGGAGCCGGTACTCGGCTGCGCCGATGTCCGCGTCGTAGCCGTTCACGAAGTAGAACCAGTCGCGCTGCTCATCGACGCTGCCCTTGATTCCGTTGATCCCCTGCACGAACCGTCCCCCGTAGCGCGTATCGACGTCGGCCTCCCGCCGCAGCGCCTCCATCGCGCTGATGCCGGCCGGAACCTCGGCTGTCTTGATGACGTCCGCTCCGCGGTCACGGGTTATCCAGAGCGTCGCGCGGCCTTCACCGGCCTGCTCCTCCCCGCACCCGGTGAGGACCGCGAGCGCGAGGAGGAGAGCTGCGAGCCGGCCTAGGGTCAACGCAGAGCGTTCGAGCGAACGGCGCCGGTCATGGTCGCCCAGACGAGGCCCTTGTGCGGGCCGATGCAGGCGCGCCCGGCGCGCGTGCGGGCTCGGCGGCCGTCGACGTTGAGGACGGCACCCGAGGCCGCATTGTCCTTGCCGGCGTCGTTCTCGGAGACGACCCGGTAGCAATTCCGACCCGTGCGGGTCAGCAGCAGCGTCGGCGGGCCGCCCGTCGGTCCGAACGTGGCCCAGTACCAGAGCACGCGATCGCCCGGGCGCAGCTCCACCTTGTCGGCTCCGACGGGAGGTGACGCGCCGTTCACCTTGAACGCCCACCCGTTCGAGCCGCCGGCCGCGTACCGGCCGATCTGATCGACGTAGGGGCCGAATCCGGTTGGCGCGACGTGGTAGTAGAACTCGCCGCGCAGGCTGGCGGCGTCGAGCGCCTGGAGCGCGTTCGAGCCGCCCTCGAAGCGCTTCTCCTGCGATCCGAAGATCGCTTGTGTCCTGCCTTCGACTCGGACCGTGACCGAGGCCGCGAGCGCCGACGATGCCGCGACTGCGCTCAGCGTGACGAGTGCTGCGAGTGTGAGGAGCCTTCTCCGCACGAATCCTCCTTCCGCGAGGGGTTCGAATGCCAGGCGGCGGCAGGTCTTCTGACTCGGGGCTCCCTCCCTCGCCGCCTTCCCGGCCCGCAGGCCAGTGGCATTCCGGCGGAGAGCGTCTCCCCTCACAGCGGCGGGACCGTCCCGGACTTGCACCGGATTCCCTCACCGCTCGCCTCTTTTGTCCAGCCTATTATGGCGCGCCGTGCCGCGTGTCGTATCGCTCTGGCTGCCGGTCGTCGCGTGGGCGGCGGTGATCTTCGCGCTCTCGTCGGTGCCGAATCTCGGCACCGGGTTGGGCGGCTGGGATCTCCTCCTCCGGAAAGTTGCACACGGGACGGAGTACGCCCTGCTCGGCTTTCTGCTCCTCCGGGCGCTAGGGCGCCAGTACGTCGCGGCTGCCGTCGGGATCGCCTACGCCGTCACCGACGAGTTGCACCAGCACTTCATCTCGGGCCGCGTGGGAGCGCCTGTCGACGTAGCGATCGATGCGCTTGGGGTCGTCGTCGGCGTGCTGGTGGGACGCTGGTGGCTCTGAAGGCCGCACTCGAGCTGGACGGCGTCCTCGGCGATACCCGCCGGCTCTGGGCCGACTGGTTGGACGACGCCGCACGGCGGTTCCGGTCGATCGCCGAGCTAGACGTCGATGCGCTTCCTGCCGACCGTGCCCTGGCGGCGGACGAGCTCGACCGTTGGGCCCATCACGGCGTCGGCGACTGGAGGGGCGCTCTCGAGCGGTTCGCCGAGGACCGCGCGCCCGTCTACCTTCGCCCGGACGCCGAGATCAGCGCTCGTCTGCGCGAGCTGCAAAGCGCCGGCGCCACCCTCGGCGTCTTCACCGACGCGCCGGAGCCGCTGGCTCGCCTGGCCCTGTCGCAGCTCGGAGCCGCACGCCGGGTCGATTTCGTGGAGACAGGAGCGGGCGCACTAGAGCGACTGTTGGGCCGGCTTGGCCCGGGCGCCGTGGTCGTCCGTTCACGCGACGGGCTCGGCCGACTCGCTGGCTAGCATCCATGGCGATGGATCGGCCCAAGGACGTCGGCGACCGCCAGCTCGACGCGCTCCTCGAACGGCTCGACAGCCTGACGGCGGAGGTGCGCGGGTTGAACCGGCGGCTCGACAGCGGCGAGAACCTCGCGCCGATCGTCCGCGAACTGGCGCTGCTGAACGAGTCCCTTCAAGCCCTGGCGTATGCCGCCCTTGGCCAGCAGGGGCCTCAGGTGCGCCGTCGCCGAGCGGGTTAAGCGGCCATGCCGGCAAAGCCGGCACGGCCTCCTTAGCCGCAGCGCAAGCGGTGCCTCGGGCCCTCGGGCAACAAGGGCCGCAGGTCAGGCGCCGCCGCGCGGGCTAGCGCGCCGCGAGCCGGTAGAGCTGCCCGCCGAGCGCGACGGCGTAGAGCTCGCCCTTCCCGTCCTCGCCGAACGAGGAGAGGCCCGGAAGCCGGAACGACTCCTTGCGCGCGATTCGCGCCCGCCCGCCGACGACGCGGAGCGACCAGATCTCGCCGCTGCAGTTGTCGCCATAGAAGTAGCGGCCGCGCGCTGCAGGGACGGCGCTGCCGCGATAGACGAAGCCGCCGGTGACCGCGCAGGGGTCTCCGTTCAGCGAGTAGACCGCGATGGGAAAGACGAGCTTCCCAGGCCCACTCGGCTGCTTGTCCTCGTACCGGGCACGACCCTCGTAGACATCCCAGCCGTAGTTCTCGAGGCCGGGGCTGCGGCGGGGGGTGAAGTCGACCTCCTCCCAGGAGTTCTGCCCGACGTCGCCGATGTAGAGATCGCCCGTCCGGCGGTCGAACGAGAACCGCCACGGGTTGCGGAGGCCGTAGCCGACGGTCTGCCAGCGCGCCCCGCGACGATCGACATTGATCGCGAGGAGCTTGCCGAACCGAGACCCGAGGTTCTGAGCGCGGTTCTCGGGGTCACCGCCCGCGCCCCCGTCCCCGGTCCCAACGTAGAGCCGGCCGTCGGGGCCGAACATCAGCTGCCCGCCGTTGTGGTTCGAGTACGGATCGGCGAGGTTGAGGAGCGTTCTCACGCGGCGCGAGCCCCGGTACTCGACGACGCGGTTGGCCGGAGCCGTGTAGTAGACGAAGTAGCGCCGGTTCTTCGCGTAGCGCGGATGGAACGCCACCGAGAGCAGGCCCTGCTCGCCGCAGCAGACGATCTGCGAGCGGATGTCGAGCAGCCTGCCGGTGATCCGTCCGTTCTGGACGATCCGGATCCGGCCGGTCTGCTCCGTGACGTAGAGACGCGTCGTCTCCCCCCGCGGCGTGGTGACGTGCACCGGCGAGTCGAGCCCCGATGCGACCCGCACGAAGCGGTAGCCGGCCGAGGCGGCCGGAGCCGAGTCCTTCGAGTCGCCGCCGCAAGCGGCCAGGGCCGCCGGGAGGGCGAGCAGGCAGAGAAGCCGCGTTCTCAACGTTGCTTGAGCAGCGCTCTCCGGAGTTCCTCTTCCTTGCCCGGCTCGAGAACGGCGAGGATCTGATCCCCGGCCTCCAGCCGTGTGTCGCTGTCGGCCATCTGGGCCTCACCCTCGCGCATGACAGTAATCAGGCGCGATCCGTTCGGCAGTTGCAGGCGTTCTACGAGTTTGCCGACGCACGGTGAGTCCCTGTCGAGCTGCACCTCGACGATCTCGAGGTTCTCCTTGCGCAGTTGGAGGAGGTGGATGAGCCCGTGTGCGGGCACCTCGTGTTCGATCATCGCGAGGATGATCGACGTCGCGGAGACTGTCGGCGTGACGCCGAGCAGGTCGAAGTGCTCCTGGTTGCGCGGATCGTTGACGCGCGCGATGACCTTGCCGACCCCGAACTTGTCGCGCGCGATCTGGCAGATGATCATGTTGTCCTCGTCGTCTCCGGTGACTGCCACGACGAGGTCCGGCGGGCGGGCGATCCCGGCGCGCTCGAGCACGAAGAGCTCCGTCGCGTCGCCGACCTGGACCCGATGCTCGAACTCCTCCTCGAGGGTCTCGAAGCGCTCGCGCCGCTGCTCGATCAGCGTCACCTCGTGGCCGAGGTCGAGCACGCTTCGCGTCAGGTTTGCGCCGACCTTGCCGCCGCCTGCGATCAGGATGTACATCAGTTACTCGCTCCCGTCGGGCTCTTCTCTGAGGAAGTCACGGCATCGGTCAGGGCCTTGATCGCGATCGACGTCGGGGAGAACGTCCACAGGCCGAGCTCGCTGTAGAGCGCGGCCCGGGCCGGGTCGAGCACGCGGACGAAGGTCATGTCGATGTTGAAGCGCTTCTGCGCCACCTGGCCGATCACGAGGTTCGTGTTGTCGCCGTCGGTGGAGACGACGACGGCGTCGGCCTCCTCGATTCCCGCCGCCCTGAGCACTGCCATGTCCATGCCGTGCCCTACGACGAAACCGCCCGACCAGTTCTCTCCGAGCCGCTGCAAGGCATCCTCGTTCTCGTCGACGGCGGTTACCTCCCAGCCCAGACGATCGAGCTCCAGAGCAACGGACGACCCCACCCGGCCGCAGCCGATGACGAGTACTTTCACGCTCCGCAGGTTAGCGAGTTACGGCGTCGATACCGCTTCCTCCATCGCCTCCTCCAGGACCCCCTGCGGATAGGCGACGACCATCACTTCGCAGGGTGCATGGCGGAGGACGCGGTCGACTGTCGGACTGAAGAAACGTGACTGGCGGCGCCAGCGCGGCGCGGAGCCCATGATGATCAGATCGACGTCGGAGGCCCGGGCCTCGTCGACGATCGCCTCTCCGATCGAGCGCGCGCGGACGATCTTCCCCTCCACCGTGACACCGTGTTCCGCGGCCAGGAGCTTGGCCTCGGTGAGAGACGCTTCTGCGCGCTCCTCCGCCTCGATCATCTCGGCATCGAGCGGCTTGTCCATCGGGACCGTGATCACGTGTAGCGCGCTCACGGTCGAGCCCCGCTCTTCGGCGAGCTTGATCGCCGTCGCGAGGACCTCCTCGCCGATCGGGCCGAGCTTCATCGGGACGAGCAGCCGCTCGTAGACCCCTTCCACGGCGGGGACGAGGTCGGCCTGCGGAGGGAGGACCCGCTCGAGCACGGACTGCCGGTGGGCCATCCGCGTCCCGACATAGATCACTGCGCCGATGAGAAGCCAGACCGGTCCGGCGATTCTGGTCGCCCCGTGCGTCGCGAGCGCCGCGATCCAGATCGCAAACGTGAGCGGCGCGCCGACGAGCGCCGCGACCGGCACGTCGGCGCCGCGGATCCGGACGTTCAACGGGACGCGGAAGGGACGCTCTAGCTCCGGCTCGGAGAAGCGCAGCTTGATGACGGCCAGCTGGGCGGCCGTGAACGCGAGCAGGACGCCGAAGCTGAAGAGGCCCGCGAGGAAGCGAACCTCGTTCCCGATCACGTCGCCGAGTACGAGCAGTCCGGAGGCGATCAAGGCCGACCAGACGATCGCCTGCGGAGCGATCAGCGTCCGGCGGTTCAGCGTCCCGAACGTGTGCGGGAGCATCTGGTGCTTTCCGAGCGAGTATGCGAGCCGTCCAGCTCCCGAGATGGAGGTCGTGATCGCCACGACGAGCACCAGCGCACCGCTGAAGCCGACGACGATTCGAAGCAGGTCGGCGGCGAAGCCCGGCAAGGGATCCTCGAGCGCCGCCGCGATCCCGACGAGCGGCGCCCGGAGCCAGGTGGTCCCGAGGTCGCTGGCATAGCCGCCGGGGCCGGACGAATCAGGATGCGCCGGGTACGCGGAGATGCCGACGATCGCGATCGCGACCGAGACGGCGACGACGAGCCCGATCCCTGCGAAGAGGCTCCGGGGCAGCGTGCGGCCTGGCTCCCGGGTCTCGGCGGCCAAGTTCGCGACGGTCTCCAGGCCGGTGTAGGCGAGCATCGCCAGCGGCAGGGCGAAGGCGATAGCGCTCCATGTCGGCGCGGTGCCGAGGTCGACCCCTTTCGAGAGCGCGTCGGGAGAGAAGAGGTAGACGAAGCCGAGCACGACCAGGAGCAGCTGCGAGACGAGGGCGAGCCCCGCGATCACGATCGCGGTTCGGTAGAGGCTGGTCCGCCGGATAAGGCGAAGAGCCGCGACCCCGAGGATCGCGATGATTCCGACGACGGTGTCCCAGGGCGAGTCGGTGAGCGCGTCCCAACCGACCGCGTGGCCGACGTAGTGCGGCACGAAGAGGCCGGCCAGCGCCATGACGATCACGTAGTCGAGAACGAGGGCCCAGCCGGTCAGGAAGCCGGCCGGGTCGTTGAAGGCACGGCGCACGAACGTCGCGGCTCCGCCCGTTTCCGGGATCGCGCTCGTCCCTTCCGCGTAGGACAGGGCGACGAGGAGGAAGAGGGCGCCGACGCCGAGCAGCACCCACGGCGTGAAGCCGAGTGCGAAGAGCGCGATGACGCCGAGGGCGAAGTAGAGCGACGACGCGATCTCCCCGTAGGCGACTGCGGCCAACGACGGAACGTCGAGGACGCGTTGGAGGCCTGG
>JBKPGE010000017.1:0-10921 GCA_046729215.1 Actinomycetota bacterium
TACATGGTCTTCCTTGCGAGCCGCATCCGGGAGGAGCACGTCCACGGGCTGAAGACGAGGGAGGCCGTCGAGCACGGCATCGCTGCGATCGGTCGCGTCGTCGTCGCCGCGGCGATCATCATGGCCACCGTCTTCTCGGCATTCATCCTCACCTCGGATCGGATCTCGAAGGAGTTCGGCCTGCTGCTCGCCGTCGCGATCCTCACTGACGCGCTGGTCGTGAAGATGACGCTCATCCCCGCCTTCATGACCCTGCTGGGTGAGAAGACGTGGTACATCCCGCGCTGGCTCGACCGGCTGCTGCCGGACATTACGATCGAGCCCCCGCACGAGGCAGAGGTCGAGGTGCCGCGTGGCGTCGAGCGGGCGCCCAGCGAGGCCTAGGGAAGGAGACGAGATGCGCAAAGTGATCGTGAACGAGTTCATGACCCTCGACGGGGTCGTACAGGCGCCCGGGGGCGCCGACGAGGACACGAGCGGAGGCTTCGAGCACGGCGGTTGGCACATGCCGTACATGGACGAGGTCGCCCAGAAGGAGGTGCTGGAGGGGATCAACGAGGCGGGCGGTTTCCTGCTCGGACGCCGCACGTACGAGATCTTCGCCGCCTACTGGCCCAATGCGCCCGAGGAGCAGCAGGTAGTCGCCGAGCCGCTGAACGCGAAGCCGAAGTACGTGGCGTCCACGACGCTGTCGGAGCCGCTCGAGTGGCAGAACTCGACCGTGCTCGAGGGCGACATCGCGGAGTCCGTTCCCGCGCTGAAGCAGGAGGACGACGGCGGCGACCTGCACGTGATCGGCAGCAGTGAGCTGGTGCGCGAGCTCATCGCGAACGATCTCGTCGACGAGCTCCGGGTGATGATCGACCCGCTGGTCGTGGGGGGTGGGAAGCGCGTGTTCAACGACGACGGTGCGCTCCGTCCATGGCGGCTCGTCGACAGCCAGGTCACGACGACGGGCGCCATCCTCGCGACCTACGCGCCGGCCGAGTCAGATACCTAGCGTCGGTTTCCCGCGACGGCCTTCGGTTCGAGCAGACTGAACCGAGGCGTCGCGGCGCCTCGAGCCAAGTAACACCGTGTTACTTGACACAGAGTCGGCACGAAGAAGGGTCCGACGGTAGGCGACACTGAGCGGGCGTGCCGACGATGGCGCCCCGCATCCGCAAAGAGCTCCTCGAGGCGATCGTCCGTCATGACAAGCGCACACACCCGATCGCCGAGACGTGTCGACGCGTCGGCCGCGACGCCGAGCGACTCGGCTTGACGAGGCCGAGCTACCAGCGCATCCGCGAGCTCGTTCACCAGTCCCGTCGCCTTCGCCGCGGGCCGAGCACGACGAGCGTGCTCGTCGATGTGGCCTTTCGGGTGCGCCCGCCGGAGGCGATCCTCGACCACATCTCGGGCATCGGCGTACCCGAGCTCCGGCCTAGCGAGCTCAGCCGCTAGCCGGGCCTCACGCCAAGTAACACAGTGTTACTTGGCGGGTACCGCCTCGGCGGTGACGCCCGCCAGCCAGTTACCTACCGCCGCAGCGACGGCTTCCGGGTCGGCCTTGAGGCCATGGTCGCCCGGTATCTCGACCACCTCGCGCAACGGGCTCGACGGCGGGATTCCGAAGCGATCGCGCTCGCCCTGGACGACCAGGGTCGGCAGGGTCACTGCGTCCAGCTCGGGAAGGCGGCTCTCGGGCGGCTTCCCCGCCGCGCGGCTCGGCGGCTCCAGCGGGAACGCGAGGCAGAGGACCGCCACTGCGCCCGTTGCCTCCGCAGTGCGGCAGGCGACCCGAGCGCCGAGCGAGCGACCGCCGACGATCAGGGGCAGGCCGGCAAGCTCGTCTGCCCGCAGCTCTTCGACGACCGAGATCCAGGCGGCGTCGAGCTGCGCCGGGCGTGGGGGAGACCGGCGGCCGGCGACACGGTACGGCTGCTCCACCAGCGCGACGGTGATGCCCTGGGAGCCGGCCGCCGCCGTTGCCGCGAGGAGATCCGGCGCCTGCACCCCGCCGCCTGCTCCGTGTCCGAGGACGAGCGCCGCGCGTGGGTCCTCGACGCTGTGCAGATGGACGCGCGCGACGCCCTGCGGCGTCTCGATCTCGCGCGTTACGACCTCCGCCGCTCCTCCTCTGCGGTCAGCTCGGCCGTTGGCAGAGCCTCGAGGCGTTCGTCCGGTATCGGCTCGCCGCTTTCGATCGACAGGCCGTAGGTGCCCGCCGCGAGGCGTTCCTCGGCTCGCTTGACCGCGGCGAGCTGCTCCCGCAGATCCTCCGCAAGGCCCTGGTCGAACTCGTCTTGGTAGAGGTCGGCGGCGAGGTTCGCGGGGTCGAACTCGTCGTCCGGTTCGCTGTCAGCCTGGTGGCCGAGGCGAGCGAGTGACCGCTCGATCCGCTCGCGCTCGGCCGCCAGCAATTCACCGGCTCGATCGGCGTCCATCAAGTGGACGTTACCGGGACAGGTGTCGTCTCGCGGTAGCCCAGCGCCTTCCCGAGCGGCGCCGCGAGGGCGAGCCCCGCACGCTGCATCCACACGGGTGGGAACGGAAGCCGAACGGTGTCGAAGTGCGCCTTCGCGATCACCGCGAGGCGAAGCGGGTTCGGCATCCCCTTCCGGTTCGTCTTGCCCTCGGCTGCGAGCGTGAACATGGTCTCGATCAGCGACTCGAACTTGAGCGCCGGACGCACCTCGCAGAGGAAGCGCGCCTCCGTCTCACCGGCGTTCCAGAACCGGTGCGCTGTACCGGGTGAGACCATCGCGACGTCTCCGGGCCCAGCGACGATCTCTTCGTCGCCGACGCGGAGGGCGAGCTGCCCTTCGAGGATCTCGAAGCGCTCGGTCTGGTAGGGGTGTGCATGCGCGGCGGCGACGAAGCCGTCGGGCCGCACGATCGTCTCGACCAGCACGGACTCGCCATCCGTCTGCACGGCGGTGCGATGGAAGATGAGCACCTCGCCGGTCACCTGGTTCTCGAGTCTGTCTCCTGGGTGGATCATCGTTTTGCTCCTCTCGTTGGTTTACTTGCCACGAGAGACAGCTTGGAGCTCCGGCGCGCGGATTTCGTCACCAAGCCGAGGGATCTTGTGTCCGGCGGGGGAATGACCCTTCCGTCCTCCGGGAGGACGACGCGGAGCCTCAGGCGGCCGTTTTGGGCCCTGGCCGGGTGAGCCCGCTCTCGTAGGCGAAGATCACCGCCTGGACGCGGTCGCGAAGGCGGAGCTTCATCAGGATCCGCTTCACGTGCGTCTTCACGGTGGATTCCTCGATCACGAGGGCAGCGGCGATCTCTCCGTTCGACAGGCCGCGGGCAACCTGCTCGAGCACTTCGCGTTCCCGCGGAGTCAGTTCGCCGAGACGCTCGTCGAAGCCGACCTCGGCGGCCGGCTGCTGCGCCATGCGGTCGATGACCCGACGGGTGACCGACGGGGAGAGGAGCGAGTCGCCCGCGGCGACGGCGTGGATCGCGGCGATCAGCTCTTCCGGGCTCGTGCGCTTGAGCAGGAACCCTGAAGCGCCCGCGTTGAGCGCGCCGAAGATGTAGTCGTCGCGCTCGAAAGTGGTGAGGATCACGACCTTCGCCTCCGGAGCCGCGGAAACGAGCTCGCGGGTCGCAGCGATGCCGTCGAGGTCCGGCATGCGCACATCCATGAGCACGACCTCGGGTCGCAGTGCGCGTGTCTGCTCGATTGCGGCGCGTCCGTCCGACGCCTGGCCGACGACGTCGACAGTCTTGTCGCTGGAGAGAACTGCGTCTAGGCCGGCACGCATGAGGTCGTCGTCGTCCACGATCAGCACGCGAACCTGCGCGGCGCTCAAGCTTCCTCCTCGCCGTAGGGCAGGCGGGCATGGACGTGGTACGTGCCGTTGCTCCCGCCCGCCTCGAGGGTGCCGCGCAGCAGCTGGGCCCGCTCGCGCATGCCGACGATTCCGTGCCCGCCGCCGTTGCGAACCGGCGAACCGGGCGGGGTGGTGTTCGTCACGTTGACCGCGAGCGTGGTCGGCCCGAACTCGATCTCGACGTCGGCGCTGCCGGTCCCGTGCCGCGCGGCGTTCAACAGCGCTTCCTGGAGAATCCGGTAGGCGGCCTGGTCGACGCCGGGAGGGAGTGTCCGGCGCGCGCCGTCGATCCGAATCGTGACGGCGAGGCCCGCGGCGCGATACCGCTCGGCCAGCGTGTCGAGCGCGGCGAGGCCCGGCGGCGGCTCGACGTCCTGCGACGAACCGTCCTCGCGCAGGGCGCTGACCAGCTGGTCGATCTCCCCAAGCGTATCGCGCGCCACTTCCTCGATGGTCTCGAGGGCCGCGCGCGAGCGCTCGAGGTCCTGCTCCTGGAGGAGGCGGGCGGCGCCGGCCTGGACGAGGATCACGTTGATCGCATGGCCGGCAGAGTCGTGCAGGTCGCGGGCGATGCGGGTGCGCTCCTCCGCGGCCGCGAGACGCCGCTCGCGCTCCGCTTCGCGCTCGGCCCGAAACGCCCGCTCCTCCAGCTCCGTGAGTCGCTCGCGACGGAGGCGCGTGCGGTCGCCGGCGAACCAGGCCGCCGCCCAGACAGCGGTTCCGAGCAGGAGCTCGGGCCCGAACTGGCCGGTGATGACGTGCGGCCCCAGCAGTACGAGGAGGCCGAGCACGGCGGCGGCGTTCCAGAGTCGAGAACGCGCGTCGTCACGGTTCTCGGCGACCGTGAAGAGGGCGATCGCGAAGCCAACCGGCGGGCCGAGCCCGTAATCGAACCCGTAGAGCGCCGCGGTCGCGCCCGTCACGACGGCCAGCACGGTAAGCGGAGAGAGCCGGCGCGTGGCGAGCGGCAAAGAAGCCAACGCCGCGAGGACTACACCGAAGGTGTCGAGGTCGCGGCTCCCAGAGTCGAAGTTTCCGTGGGAGAGCGCTCCCAGCGCGAGGGCGAAGACGGCGACCGCGATCACGCCGTCGATCACGAGCTGCCTGCGCCCAACCATCGCCAGGGAAGGTAGCGAGCCAAAGGCTCTGCCGACTCTCCCCGGAGGAGGATCCGCGTCCCCCCGAGGGAGGACATCGAAGTTCCTCCCTGCGGGCGTTGTGGAGCGGTGGCCTGCGTCCCTACCGTGGAACGCATGAACGACAACCTCGTAATCGAGACCAGCGACCTGAGCAAGCGCTACGACGAGCGCATCCTTGCCGTCGACGGCCTTGCGCTACGAGTCCGCCGCGGCGAGGTTTACGGATTTCTGGGACCCAACGGCGCAGGCAAGACGACGACCCTGCGGATGCTGCTCGGTCTCGTCCACCCGACCTCCGGGACGGCGCTCGTGCTGGGCGCCCGGCCCGGGTCTCCACAGAGCCTGGCGCACGTCGGGGCGCTGATCGAGACGCCCGCCTTCTACCCGTTCCTTTCCGGGCGAGACAACTTGCGGGTGCTCGCGCGCTACGCCGGGGCTCCGGAAACGAGGATCGAGCCGGTCCTGGAGGAGGTCGGCCTCGCCGCCCGCGGGTCCGATCGCTTCGGCACGTACTCGCTGGGGATGAAGCAGCGGCTCGGGATCGCAGCGGCCCTGCTCAAAGACCCCGAGCTTCTGATCCTCGACGAGCCCACGAACGGGATGGACCCGGCCGGCATGGCTGAGATGCGGACCTTCATCCGCGATCTCGGCCGCGACCGGCGAACGGTGCTGCTCTCGAGCCATCTGATGGCCGAGGTCGAACAGATCGCCGACCGAGTCGGCGTCATCAGCCGCGGCCAGCTGGTCGGCGAAGGAACGGTCGAAGAGCTGCGCGGCCGCGAAAGCCTCTGGGTTCGGGCCGAGCCGCTGGAGAAAGCCGAGCGGGTGGTCGAAGAGCTCTCGGCGGTCGAGCAGGTTTCCCGCGTGGACGGCGGTCTCCGGATCGCCGCCGACCCCGCGGCCGCGGCGGCCATCAACCGGTCGCTCGTCGAAGCCGGCATCGCCGTCGGCGAGCTCCGCCACGAGCGGGCCTCGCTGGAAAAGGTCTTCCTCGAGTTGACGCAACAAGAGAAGGAGGCGGCATGACCAGCAGCGTCATGGCAGAGCTTCTGGTTCTGCGCAAGCGGACCAGCACGTGGATCCTGTTGGGAATCTGGTCGACGCTCGCACTCGTCTTCGCGTACGTCGTGCCCTACGTGACGTATCTGAACAATCCGAGGGAGCAGCCGCTCGCGGACGTCCTGCCGCAGCAGCTCGTCGGCGAGCTGATGGGCGGGTTCCCATTCTTCGGCGGGGTGCTCGCGCTCATGCTCGGCGTACTGACGTTCGGGAGCGAGTACGGGTGGGGGACGCTCAGGACGCTCTTCATCCAGCGCCCCGGCCGGCTCCGCGTGTTCGCGGCCAAGCTGGTCGCGCTCGCCGTGGCGCTCATCCCCTTCGTGCTCCTGGTCTACGTCGTGGGCGCGCTTGCCAGCTCAGTGATCGCCCTGCGAGAGGGCGCGGACATCGCCTTCCCGTCGGTCGGGCTCCTCGTTCGCGGGCTCGCGGCGGGCTGGCTGATCCTCGGCGTGTGGACGGCACTTGGGGTCCTGCTCGCCGTGTTCTCGCGCGGCACCGCGCTTGCGATCGGCATCGGCATCCTCTACGCGCTTGTGATCGAGGGCCTGCTCAGCGCTCTCGCGAGCCAGGTCAGCGCCGTCGACCGGATCGTCGAGTTCTTCCTGCGCGCGAACGCCTACTCGCTGGTGGCGACGCTCGGTGTCTCCACTGACGACGTCGCGAACAACGGCCCTGGCTCTTTCTCCGGTCCGTTCGTGAGCGGAGGGGAGGCGCTGCTCGTGCTCGGAGCGTACGCGGCTGTGTTCCTGCTGGTCTCGGGCTGGCTGCTCCGCCGCCGCGACGTCGCCTGAGCGAACATGAGCGACCGTGAGCCTGCTCGCGGACGTCGTCAGCGCCTCCAAGGCGGTCACGGAGACGAGCTCGCGCTCGGCGAAAGTCGCGATTCTCGCCGAGCTGCTGCGCGGGCTGGAACCGGAGGACGTTCCGCGCGCCGTCGGCTTCCTCGCGGGCATGCCCCGCCAGGGCCGGGTCGGCGTCGGCTACTCGACCGTCTACGGCATCGACATCGCCCCGGCTCCTGATGCATCCCTAACGATCACAGAGCTCGACCGCGTGATCGCGGAGATCCAGGAGAGCACCGGAAGCGGATCGGCGGCCAAGCGCAAGCAGATCCTCGGTGAGCTGCTGGGCCGGGCGACGGAGCAGGAGGCCGACTTCGTCCGGCGGCTCCTCACCGGCGAGTTGCGGCAGGGAGCGCTCGCGGGCGTGATGATCGATGCGGTCGCGAAGGCGGCCGGTGTCTCAGGAGAGCTCGCCCGCCGTGCGCTCATGCTCTCGGGCGATCTGACGCGTACGGCGGAGGTCGCGATGAGCTCGGGAGAGGAGGGCCTGCGAGAGGTCGGCTTCGAGCTCTTTCGGCCGATCCTCCCAATGCTCGCTTCCACCGCCGAGAACGTGGAGGAGGCGATGCAGTCTTTCGACCGCGCGTCGGTCGAGTGGAAGCTCGATGGGATCCGCATCCAGATCCATCGCCGCGGAGACGAGGTCCGCATCTACACGCGCAACTTGAACGAGATCACCGAGACGCTGCCGGGCATCGTCGAGGCGGTACGGCGCCTTCCCGTCATCCAGGCCGTCTTCGACGGCGAGGCCCTGTGGATGGGCGATGACGGCCCGGCCGCCTTCCAGGACACGGTCTCGCGCATCGATAGCGACGCGCCGCCGGAGGGGATCGTGACGTTCCTCTTCGATGTGCTCCACGTGGACGGCGAGGACCTCCTCGACACGCCGCTCGCCGAGCGCGCCGCCAGGCTCGAGGCGCTCGCACCGCAGCTGAGGATCCCCGCGGTCCTCACGTCCGATCCGCACCAGGGACAGCGCGTGCTCGACGAGGCGCTGCGCGTTGGTCACGAAGGCGCCGTCGTGAAGGACGCCGCCTCGCTCTACAGCGCCGGCCGCCGGGGCAAGGCCTGGCGCAAAGTCAAGCCGGTACGCACCTACGATCTCGTCGTCCTCGGGGCGGAGTGGGGCCACGGACGCCGCGAGGGCTGGCTCTCGAATCTCCATCTCGGCGCGCGCGACCCGAGGACCAGCGAGTTCGTCATGGTCGGCAAAACCTTCAAGGGGATGACGGACGAGCTCCTCGCGTGGCAGACGAACGAGCTGCTCGCGCGCGAGACGGACCGGCGAGGGATCACCGTCTTCGTTCGGCCCGAGCTCGTGGTCGAGATCGCGCTCGACGGAGTCCAGGCGTCGACGCGCTACCCGGGCGGGGTCGCGCTGCGCTTCGCGCGCGTGAAGCGCTATCGGCCCGACAAGGATGCGCAGGAAACGGACACGATCGACGACCTGCGCGCACTGCTTCCAAGCAGAATCCTTCCGTTCTCCTAGCACCTTGCTTACAGCATCTGCGGTATGAGGCCTGGTGCAGATGAGGTTCGGCGTACCCGTTCTTCTCACCGGCCTCCTCCTTCTTTCGGCAGGCGGAGGTAGCGCCGCCGTTGCAGCCTCGCCGACAGTGATGACGGGGTCGATCACCAGCGTCTCGACGACCCGGGCGACGGCGAACGGGACGGTCAACCCGAATGGTCAGGCAGCGAAGTGGTACTTCGAGTTCGGGACGACCACGAGCTACGGAAGGAAAACCGCGACGACGAGCGCGGGATCGGGGACGGCCAACGTTCACGTCAGCGCATCGCTCGCCGGGCTTGCACCCGGCACGGCCTACCACTACCGGCTGGTCGCGGCGAACGCCGCCGGCACGAAGCGCGGCGCCGACGGGATCTTCACGACGTTGGCCGCGCCGGTGGTTGCGACTGGCTCCGTGCGGAGCGTGACGTCGACATCGGCCACGCTCACCGGGACCGTCGATCCGAACGGGCGGCCGACGACCTGGTACGTTGACTACGGGACGAGCACGAAATATGGGTCGAGAACGGCCCCGCGAAGCGCCGGCTCCGGAACGACGGCGACGAGTGTCTCCACGCGGGTGTCGAAACTCACCCCGGGACGGCTCTACCACTATCGCGTCGTCGCGACGAGCGACGCGGGCACAAGCAGAGGCGCCGACCGGATGTTCTCGACAGGCGGTCCGCCGCTCGTCCGCACCGGCGCGGCGCGCGAGATCGGCACCACGACCGCGAGGCTGACCGGGTCGGTGAACCCGCAAGGACGGCGGACGACGTGGTACTTCGAATACGGAACCACGACTCGATACGGATCGAAAACGCCGACGAGCCCCGCCGGCTCCGCCTTCGGCGAGCAAGCCGTGACCGCGCCGATTCTGGGCCTTCACACGACCTCGCTCTACCACTACCGGCTCGTCGCGAAAAACGACCTGGGAACGACCGGCGGAGCCGACCTCACGCTGACGACGACGGGCGTGACGCTCGCTGCTCGCGCGCAGTGGGTCGTCTACGGCCGCGCCGTGCTGCTCTCGGGGCTCGTGCCGACGCGCCGGCCGGGGGAGAGCGTGACCGTTTTCGCCGCGAGGTACGGCGCACGCTCACCCGTCTCGGTCTCGACCGTTGTCACCGGCGAAGGCGGCGTCTGGGGCTACCTCGCGAGGCCGTCGATCCGCACCACGTACGTAGCGACCTCGAACGGCGTGACGAGCCGCGAAATGGTGATCGGGGTCCGTCCGCGTGTGCGGTTCCACCGGGTCGACCGGGCGCGGTTCTCCGTGCGCGTCCTCGGGACTCGGTCCTTCGCAGGCCGCCGGGTCAAGCTTCAGCGCCTGACGTCGGTCGGGTGGAGAACGGTGAAGAGCGTTCGGTTGAACCGCCGCTCGGGGAAGACGTTTCGCGTCCAGCTCAGGCGAGGCCGCTCGACGCTGCGGGTCGTCATGAGCGTGAACCAAGCCGGCCCGGGCTATCTGTCCGGAATCAGCCGCACGATCGTTTACCGCCGGTAGGCCTGTGCTAGAAGGCGGGCGTGCCGATGTTTCTCCTCCAGCTCCTTCGCTCGGGGCCGCAGTGGGACCCCTCGCGGCCGATGGAGGAGCAGTCCGGCTGGCCTGAGCACGCTTCCTTCATGGACGGGCTCGTGGAGGACGGCTTCATCGTCCTGGGCGGGCCGCTCTCCGACGAGCACCGCGTCGTCCACGCCGTCGAGGCGGAGTCCGAGGAGGCGCTCCGCGGCACGCTCGCACGCGATCCGTGGAGCGAGACGCACCTCCAGGTCGACACGATCGAGCCATGGACGATCCGGCTCGACGGACGCCGGACCTAGCGGCGCAGGCCAGCGTCGGCGCGGTACCCCCGACCAGGAGGCATCGCATGGCCACCACCCCGACCGCTGGCACCAAGACCCCGCTGCTGCTCATCCACGGCGCCTGGCTCTCTGCGCGTAGCTGGGAGAACTTCGCCGACTACTTCGGCACCCGCGGATTCACCGTCTCCGCCCCGGAATGGCCGCGCAAGGAGGGCGACGTCGAGCAGCTTCGCGAGGACGCAGACGAGCTGGCCGGCCTCGGCCTCGACGAGATCGTCGACCCTATGAAACGTTGATCCGCAAGCTCGACCAGGCGCCGGTGCTGATCGGGCACTCGTTCGGCGGCCTCATCGTGGAGCTCCTGCTCGACCGTGGCCTCGGTCGAGCCGGGGTGGCTCTGAGCCCCGCCGAAGGGGATCCTCGTGCTGCCCTTCTCGTCGCTCAAGGCAGCGGCGCCCGCCCTCGCGCATCCATCGAGGTGGCACGGCGTCGTCCCGCTGACCCTCGAGGAGTTCACCTACGGCTTCGTGAACACGTTCACCCCCGAGGAGGCCGAGAAGGCGTACGAGCGGTACGCCGTTCCGGAGACCGGGGAGATTCTCTACGAGGCTGGCTTCGCAAACTTCCATCTGCATCCGCCGACAGAGGTTCACTTCAAGAGTGGGGAACGAGCGCCGCTGCTGATCGTCGGCGCCGAAGAGGACCACACGGTCCCGGCGTCGCTCGCGAAGAAGCAGTACAAGA
>JBKPGE010000018.1:0-2702 GCA_046729215.1 Actinomycetota bacterium
GATCGTCCGAGCGAGCTCAGCGAGCGTCCGCGCGGAGGGACTGTCCCCGATCACGGCCAAAAGTGGTGCGGGCAGCTGCGGTTCCACGAGCACCTCGATTGTGCCCTCCGACTCACAACCGCCTTGGACACGCACGACCCGGGCCTCGCCCTCAGCGAGGGCCGCGAGCGCCTCGCGAACCACGGTGGACTCCGTGCAGGCGCCGCCAACCCAACCGCGAAGCACTCCGTCGGGCGTAACGACAGCGTGGTCACCTCGCCGCGCCGACGCCGGCCGCTCCACGTTCACGACCGTCGCGAGCGCGAACGGCTGGCCCTCGGCAGCGAGCCGGCCGGCTTCGGCGAGCACGTTCACTCGGCGAGACCAGCCTTGTTCAGCGCCTCCCACACCTTGTCGGACGTAAGAGGCATGTCCAGGTCGCGGACGCCCGCATGCGCGAGCGCGTCGACGACGGCGTTCACGAACGCAGCCGGCGAACCGACCGTGGCCGACTCGCCGACGCCCTTCGCCCCGATCGGATGGTGCGGCGACGGCGTCGTGGTCTCGCCAAGCTCGAACGAGGGCGTCTCCCACGCGGTCGGCAGGAGGTAATCCATGAAGTTGGAGCCGATGCAGTTGCCCTCCTCGTCGAAGGTGATCAGCTCCATCGCGGCCATGCCGAAGCCCTCGGTGAGGCCGCCCATGATCTGGCCCTCGACGATCATCGGATTGATTCGCGTGCCGCAGTCGTCCACGGCGACGACCTTCTGCACCTTCCACTGACCCGTCCCGCGGTCGATCTCGACGACCACCGCATAGGTCCCGAACGGATACGTCATGTTCGGCGGGTCGTAGTAGTTCGTCGCCTCGAGCCCGGCCTCCATGCCCTCTGGAGGGTCGGTGTAGGCGGCGAAGGCGATCTCCTGGATCGTCTTCGCCCGGTCCGGAGCGCCCTTGACGGAGAATTTGTCGTCCGACCACTCGAGGTCGTCCTCGGACGCCTCGAGCAAGTGCGCCGCGATCTTCCGAGCCTTGTCGCGGATCTTCCGCGCCGCGACCGACGTCGCGGCCCCAGCCGTCGGCGTCGAGCGGGACGCATAGGTGCCGAGCCCGTACGGCGTGTTGTCGGTGTCGCCCTCCTGGACGGCGACGTCCTCAGCCGGGATCCCAAGCTCGTGCGCGACGATCTGCGCGAACGTCGTCTCGTGCCCCTGGCCCTGGGACTTGACCCCGAGCTTCAGGATCGCCTTCCCGGTGGGATGGACCCGTAGCTCGGCCGAGTCGAACATCTTGATGCCGAGGATGTCGTACTGGCGGCTCGGCCCGGCGCCGACGACCTCGGTGAAGCTCGCCAAACCGATCCCCAGGAGCCGCCCCTCCTCCCGAGCCCGCTTCTGTTCCTCGCGCAGCTCGGCGTAGCCGACCCGTTCAAGCGCCTGGTCGAGTGCCGGCTCGTAGTTCCCGGAGTCGTACTCGAACCCGGTCGCCGACGTGTAGGGGAACTGCTCGGGCTGAATGAAGTTCTTGCGACGCAGCTCGGCGGGGTCGATCCCGAGCTCGTATGCCGCGTTCTGGACGAGCCGCTCGATGAAGAACGACGCCTCGGTGACGCGGAACGAGCAGCGGTAGGCGACGCCGCCCGGCGCCTTGTTCGTGTACGCGCCCTCGGTAACCACGTGGGCCGCCGGAATGTCGTACGAGCCCGTGACGATGTGGAACAACCCGGCCTTGAACTTCGAAGGCTGCGCATCGGCGTACGCGTAGCCCTGGTCGGAGAGCATCTTCACCCGGAGGCCCGTCATCGTCCCGTCCTCGCTGAGCGCGAGCTCGCCGTCCATGTAGAAGTCACGCGCGAAGCCGGTCGAGATCAGGTTCCCGGTGCGATCCTCGATCCACTTCACCGGCCGGCCCAGCAGGAGCGACGCGGCGGTCGCAACGACATACCCTGGATACACCGGCACCTTGTTGCCGAATCCACCGCCGATGTCCGGCGAGATGATCTGGATGTTCTGCTCCGGCAGGCCGGCCACCAAAGCGAACACCGTGCGGTGCGCGTGCGGCGCCTGGGAGGTCATGTAGATCGTCGCCTTCCCCGTCGCCGGGTTCACGTCGGCGACGCAGCCGCAGCACTCGAGCGGCGCCGGATGGCACCGCGGATAGTGGGTGACGAGCCGAACGACCTTGTCGGCCTCGGCGAACGCCTTCTCGGTCGCCTCGGGGTCTCCCGCCTCCCAGTGGTAGATCCTGTTGTCGGCCTGATCGTCCTTGTCGTCGCGGATCACCGGAGCGGTCGGATCGAGCGCCGCCTGCGGGCTGATCACGACGGGCAGCGGCTCGTAATCCACATAGATCAGCTCGAGGGCGTCATGGGCGACGTACGGGTCTTCGGCGACCACGCAGGCGACCTCCTGGCCCTGCATGCGCACCTTGTCGGTCGCGAGCACGGCCTGCGTGTCGCCGGAGAGCGTCGGCATCCACGCGAGCTTGTGCTCGGCGAGCAGCTCGCCGGTGACGACGGCGACCACACCCGGCAGCTCGGCCGCGCGAGAGGTGTCGATCGAGTTGATCGTGGCGTGCGCGAACGGGCTGCGCAGGATCGCCATGTGGAGCATGTTCGGGAGCGTGATGTCCTCGATGTAGTTGCCGCGGCCGACAATGAAGCGCGCGTCTTCCTTGCGCTTGACGCTCTCGCCCAGCCAGCGGCTGCTGCGTTCGGTCTCGAC
>JBKPGE010000019.1:0-8323 GCA_046729215.1 Actinomycetota bacterium
AGCTAGCGCGAAGCGATCCGCCTGTCAAGTCTTGCGCGGGCCGGAATCGATGCCCCAAAATCCCGGTATGGCGTCACGCGAGGTCACTCGCCCGTCCCAGGAGCTTCCGCTCCGGCCGCAGGACGAGGTGCAGTGCCGGCGCTGCGGGATCCACTGCGACAAGGTTGTCTATCCGGCCGCCTGCGTCGAACGGTCCTGCCCGTTTCTCTATGCGTTCGAGGAAGTCGGGCGCACGTACATCGGCTGCATGCAAAAAGTGTTCGGGGTCGAGATAGACCTCGCCCTCCTCCACGAAGCCGAAGCCCGAGCACCGGGCTTCGGTGCTGTTCGGGCGAATCGGAAGCCGTTGCCGATGTGCCGGGCCGAGGTCGAGAGCACGTACCTCAGCCGGACCGACGACCTCGGTTGCGTGAACCCCGAGTTCCACGAGCTGCCGGTCGGCGCGCCGAGCTTCCGCGTTTTCGCCCAGGTGCGCGGGTCGGCTTAGGCGCCGCCTCGGCGGCGCCGACCAGAAGAGGCCGTGCTGGCTTTGCCAGTGCGGCCGGCCCTAGTCCCGGCTCGCCAGAGCGACCGAAGCCGCTTCATCTCTTCGACGTCGGGGCCCTTGCCCGTCTGACCGTCCGTCTCGACGACTGCCGGCAGCTCCTGGAGCCGCGGTCTCCCCAGGAAGACGGACAATTTCTTACCGATCTCACCTTCGAGGAGGTTCGCGTGCCGGTCGCGGTTCGACCCGAGCGCGGTCTTGGAGTCATTGACGTGCAGTGCGCGCAGCCGGTCGAGGCCGATCACGTCGTCGAAGTCGTCGAGCAGGGTCTCGAGAGCCTGCTCGTCGGTGACGTCGTAGCCGGAGGCCCACAGGTGGCAAGAGTCGAGACAGATGCCCAGGCGCGGATGGCGTCCGATCCGATCGACGAGCGCCGCAAGCTCCTCCAGCGACCGGCCGATCGTTCCGCCCGTCCCCGCGGAGTTCTCCATCAGGAGCCATGTCTTGTCGGAGCAGCGCTCGAGCACCTGCTGGATCGCCGGGACCGCTCGCTCGAGGCCGGCCTCGAAGCCACTTCCGAGGTGGGAGCCGACGTGGAAGACGACACCGTCGGCTTCGATGGCGCACGCCGCGTCCACGGTCTTGCTCAGCGTCGTCACCGACTTCTCGTAGAGCTCGTCGTCCGGGCTGGCGAAGTTGCACAGGTAGATCGTGTGGACGAGGACGGCCTCGATGCCGGCCTCCTGTGCGCGCTTCGGGAAGCCGGTCAGGATCTGCGGATCGTGTTCCGGAAAGCGCCAGGCCCGAGGGCTCTGGACGAACAGCTGAACCGCGTTCGCGCCGATCGCCCCCGCCCGCTCCGGAGCGGCCTTGACGCCGCCGGAAAGGTGGCCGCCGAAGAGCACGGCCCTACGATAGTGACGTGAGCGTTCGCGTCCGCATGGCGCCCAGCCCGACCGGTTTCCTCCATATCGGGGGCGTCCGCACGTTTCTCTTCAACTGGCTGTTTGCCCGCGGCCAGGCAGGCGAAGTGCTGCTCCGGATCGAGAACACGGACACGAGCCGCGAACTGGCGGAATCGACCGAGCAGATCCAGCGGTCTCTGAGCTGGCTGGGCATCGACTGGGACGGCGACGTCCGCTTCCAGCTCGACCGGATGGACGAGGCCCGCCGCCTGGCGCGGCAGTTGGTCGAGGAGGGCAAGGCCTACGAGGACGAGGGCGCGATCCGCTTCCGCATGCCCGACGACGGCACGACGGGCTGGAACGATGTCATTCGCGGGCGGATCGAGTTCCCGAACGAGCGGCTGGAGGACCTCGTTCTCGTTCGCTCCGACGGCCGGCCGACCTACAACTTCGCGAACCCCGTGGACGACATGCTCGACGGAATCACCCACGTGATCCGCGGCGCCGACCACGTCTCGAACACGCCGAAGCAGCTCCAGATCCTGAGCGCGCTGGGCGCGGAGCCGCCGATCTACGCCCACGTTCCGGATGTCCTGGGGACCGACGGCAGGAAGCTCTCGAAGCGGCACGGCGCGCAGTCGGTCGAGGACTTCCGCGAGCAGGGATACATCCCCGAGGCGCTCGTCAACTTCCTCGCGCGCCTGGGTTGGGCCTACGACGACAAGACCGAGGTCTTCAGCGTCGACGAGCTCCAGCGGGTCTTCCGTCTCGACCGCGTGTCACCGAGCCCCGCCGTCTTCGACTACCAGAAGCTCGAGTGGCTGAACGGCGTGCACCTACGGATGCTCTCGCCGGAGGAGTACGCCGACCGGGTCGTCACGTACCTCCGGGAGCAGGGAATCGAGTGGGACGAGCAGCTGGTCCGCAAGGCAGCGCCGCTCGTCCAGGAGAAGATTGCGGCGCTCGGTGAGTTTGCCGACTACACGCGGTTCCTCTTCGAGGACGTTCCGCCGGACTCGGCGCTGCTCGACGGAAGGGCCGACGTGCTGGCCGCCGCGGAGGACGTGCTCGCACGCGCCGAGCCGTTCGATGCCGAGACGATCGAGCGGGAGCTCCGCGCTCTCGCCGAGCGCCTTTCGCTCAAGCCGCGCGAGGCGTTTCAGCCGATTCGCATCGCCGTCACCGGCTCCAAGGTTTCTCCCGGGCTGTTCGAGAGCATCGAGCTGCTGGGACGCGAGACGGCGCTGGAACGGATCAGGTCGGCCCGCGCCGTAGCGGCTTAGGCGGACCCAGCGGGTCGAGCGAGCGCTGGAACTGCAGCCACGCGCGGCGCCGGAAGCTCGCCGTGGGCTTCGGCAGCTTTGCGCCGAGCCGTCGCTGGACCGCGTCCAGCTGCTGCCATCGGAAGCCAACACCCACTTCAAAGCAATAAACGCGGAACACCCGGAATCGGTTACCCACCCGTGGCGAAAATCTCTGCAAAGAGCGGAATTCGTGCCGTCGCTAGACTCGGACGAGTGCGGGGGGACACGAATACCGTGCTTGTCGTTGACGACGATCCTTCGCTCCGGCTTCTCTGCCGTGTCAACCTGGAGCTCGAGGGCTACTCGGTCATCGAGGCCGGAACGCTCGAAGCGGCCGAGCAGGCGCTCGACGACGGCCTAGTCGACGTCGTTCTCCTCGACGTCCACCTCGGCAACGAAGAGGGGCTGACGTTGATCTCGAAGATCGAGGAGCGCGGGCTAGGCTCTTCCACGGCCCTGCTGACAGGGAGTCCTGGAAAGGAGCTCCCGCCGGATGCGACCGTGATCCCGAAGCCCTTCCGCATCGACGACCTCACCGGCACAGTCCGTCGCCTCGCTGCTTCCTAGAGGCAACGACCTTCGGTAGGCTGCCCCGCCGATGAGCATCACTGCGGTCCGCACGCCTGCCGAATACGAGGCCGAGCTCCAGCGCTATCTCTTCGAGCGCGCCGAGGAGGGCCGGGCCGTGCGAGTGGGCGAGAAGGAGGTCTCGGAGCGGGCCGAGATCGTCGCCAGGTACCGCGACCTCTTCACCCGCGAGCAGCTCGATGCCCTGAAAGACGCCGAGACCGGCCTCAACGGCTCCGACCGCGAGCGCGTCTACCGCTTGCGCAAGACCTGCGAGGCGGGGCTCGTCGACATTGAGCTCAGCGAGCGCGAGGACGCCTTCGAAAACGCTGTGCTCGCAAAGCGGATCGAGTTTCAGGACGAGGAGATGCCGCTCCGCTCCGCCCAGGCACGGCTCGCCGTCATGCCGGGCTACGAGGACCGCGAGGGCCTGGGAACGCTCTACGGCGACGCTTCGGCGGAGTTCAACGGCGAGCGCTTCGCGCTCCTGAGCGCCCGTGAGGAGCTCGACGCGGAGCTGTCCGGCGAGGCCGACCCGGTGGTGCGCAACGAGGAGGAGAAGGGGATCTCGCTGCGAGAGCTCTCGGAGGTCCTCGGTGACACGAGCACGGCCGCGAACGATGTCTATCGCGTGCTTTCGTCACGCTGGTTCGACAAGCTGCTCGGCGACGAGCGGCCCGAGACACCGACGTCCTACCACGTTGGTTGGATGCGCCGCCTTTCGCCGCTCGCCGCCACATACACGAAGGAACGGGCGACAGAGGTCTGCCTAGAGACATTGCGGGCGCTCGGGTTCGATCTCGATCAGGAGCCAAACATCAAGCTCGACCTCGACGACCGCCCGCAGAAATCACCACGCGCCTGCGTGATTGCGGCCGACCCACCGAAGATCGTCCACCTGATCACCCGGGCTCAGGGCGGCCTGCACGACTATCAGGCGTTCCTCCACGAGGCCGGTCACGCGCTGCACTACGCCGGCTGCGATCCCGACCTTCCGTATACGTTCCGCAACCTCTCGCGCGACCACGCGATGACGGAGATCTACTCCTACATCTTCGAGGCGATCTCGCGCGAGCCCGGCTGGCACCAGCAGTACTTCTCGCTCTCCGACGAGCAGGCAGCCGAGAATGCAGGCGCAACGCTGTTCCTCGAGGCGCTGCTCTTCCGCCGCTACACGGCCAAGCTCCAGTTCGAGCTCGAGTTCTGGAGCAACTTCGGGCAGAACGGCGGGCTGCCGGAGAGTTACCGCGACCGACTCACAAGCGCCACCGGAATCGCGTACCGGGCTGATGCGTACATGGCCGACATGGACGCGGGGTTCTACTCGGCGGACTACCTGCGTGCCTGGATCCGCTCCGCGCAGCTGCGGGAGTGGCTCAGCCGTGAGGTCGGAGAGGACTGGTGGCGCGATCCCAAGACCGGAGATCACCTTCGCGCACTCTTTACCGAGGGCACGCGCCCGACAAGCGAGGAGATTGCGGGGCGCCTCGGGTTCGATCCACACGACACGAAGCCGCTGCTCACCGAGTTAGGTGCCTGACGTCGCTTTCGACCGGTTCTACCGGTACGACGAGCTGACGAACATCCTCGAGAGCTGGGCCCAGGAACGGCCCGAGCTCTTCCGGCTCGAGTCGATCGGCAAGTCCTACGAGGGCCGTGACATCTGGCTTGCGACGATCACCAACGCCGAGACTGGACCGGATCTCGAGAAGCCGGCGCTCCTGATCGAGGCGAACATCCACGCGATCGAGGTCACCGGCGCAACGGCGGCGCTGCACCTGATCCAGCGGCTGCTCTCGGGCTACGGGCCCGACGAGCGCGTGACACGGGCGCTCGACACGCGGGTCTTCTACGTCGTGCCGCGGATGAATCCCGATGGAGCCGAGCTCGCGCTCGCCGAGCGGCCCCGCTTCATCCGTTCGAGCACGCGCCCCTGGCCGCTGGCCGAGGAGGTCGATGGGCTCTACGAGGAAGACATCGACGGCGACGGCCGGATCCTGATGATGCGGGTGCGCGACGCGAACGGCACCTGGAAGCCGCATTCCGAGGAGCCGCGGATGCTGGTCCGCAGGGAGCCGGACGAGCAGGAGGGCGACTTCTACCGGGTGTTCTCCGAAGGCCGAATCCGGAACTACGACGGCGTGACGATCAAGATCGCTCCGCCGCTCGAGGGCCTCGACCTGAACCGGAATTTCCCGATGGAGTGGGCCGTCGAGGCCGACCAGTACGGGGCCGGCCCGTACCCCGCGTCCGAGCCGGAGATCCGGGCGATCGTGCAGGCAATCGTCGAGCGCCCGAACATCACGGGCCACATCGCGTACCACACGTTCAGCGCCGTCCACCTTCGGCCGTACTCGAGCTACCCGGACGAGCACTTCCCCACGAACGATCTCCGCACGTACAAGCTGCTCGGGGAAGCGGCGACGGCCATCACCGGCTATCCGGCGATCTCGATCTTCCACGACTTCAAGTACGACCCGAAGCAGTCTGTGAAGGGCGGCGCCAACGACTGGCTCTACGACCATCTCGGCCTCTTCTCGTGGACAACGGAGCTCTGGAGCCCTCAACGCGAGGCCGGGATCGAGGACTACGAGTACATCGAGTGGCTCCGTGACCATCCACCGGAGGACGACCTCAAGCTGCTGCGCTGGAACGACGAGCAGTTGGACGGCAAGGGCTACATCGACTGGTATCCGTTCGAGCACGACCAGCTGGGTGAGGTCGAGCTAGGCGGTTGGGACCTCATGTACTGCTGGGGCAACATCCCGCCCCAGTTCCTCGAGCGCGAGATCGCGCCGCACTCCGAGCTCGCGATCTACCAGCTGCTCGTGTCGCCGCGCCTCGAGATTCGATCGCTGGACGCCGAGCCGCTCGGCGACGACCGCTGGCTCGTCCGGCTCGTCCTCGAGAACACCGGCTGGCTGCCGACGAGCGTGTCCGAAAAGGCGGTCGAACGGAAGGCTGTGCGGCCGTTAGAGGCGGAGATCACTCTGCCGGACGGCGGCAAGGTGGTGGGAGGCGAGCGGAAGGTCGAGCTCGGCCAGCTCGACGGCCGGGTGCACCGGCGCTCGGTGCTCTGGTGGGCTACGAGCGATGCGACGAGTGACCGGGCGAAGGTGGAGTGGGTCGTGCAAGCGCCGCGGGGCTCGTCTGTAGGGATCGAGGCGCGCCACCAGCGCGCCGGGACGCACAGGCGCGAGCTGATACTGGAGTAGCTCCCTCCGCGAGGAGGAGCTCGAGCTCGTCGGCGAGGATCTTCTTCGTAGGGTCCGCGCGGCCGTTGGCGAACTCCACGCCCTCTGCTTCCAGCAGCCGCCGGCAGCGCTCGGGGCCGCCGTCGCCGAGGCCCCAGCCGTCTGGGATCGACCCGTCGGCGTGAATGACCCGCCAGGCATTGGGAAACGTGTTGGATCGAGACGCCACTGTGGCGACGGCTCGGGCGGCTCTTCTCGTCCCGGTCACAGCGAGCCCGATCTCGCCGTAAGCCGTCCAGTAGCCCTCGGGGATCACGCTGGCGGCGCGAAGGATGATCTCGTCGCGGCGAATCTGTAGACCCTAGCCCGGTGGCCAGAATGGGTCCATGGCCCAGCCGGCGTCCGTAGCCGTCGCGCCCGCCGAGCGGCGCGCGAACTTCCGCAGCGGGCTCAGGGCCGGCGTCGGGTTCGCGTTTCCGACCTTCGTGCTGGCCATCTCGTTCGGTGTGCTCGCCCGCTCGCTCGACTGGGGCGTGATCGCTCCGATCGTCGCCTCCGGCGTGGTCTTTTCGGGCTCGGCCCAGTTCGCCCTGGCCGATGTGCTGGGCGCGGGCGGGAGCGCGCTGGCGGCGATCTCCGCTGCTGTGCTGGTCAATGCTCGGTTCGCCGTCATGGGCGTTGCGGTCGCGTCCACGCTCGAGGGCGGGCGCCTCCGTCGCGCCTTTGAGGCGCAGGCGACCGTGGACGCTTCGTGGGCTCTTGCCAACCGCGGTGGAGGGAGATTCGACCGCGAGATCCTCATCGGCGCCACATTGCCGCAGTACGCAGCCTGGGTCGGCGGGACGGTCGTCGGCGTTCTGGCCGGCGACAGCATCGATCCGGACGCGCTCGGGCTCGACGTCCTGTTTCCGGCGTTCTTCCTCGGACTGCTGATCGAGGAGCTGCGTAGCGGCCGAGAGCACATGGCGGCCGCCGGGATCGCCGCAGGTGTCGCGCTGGTGCTGATCCCGTTCGTCCCGCCGGGCGTGCCCATCATCGCGGCGTGCGTGGGTGCTCTGATCGGCCTGCGGAGGGCCCGGTGACTGCGGTCTGGACATCGATCGCGGTCGTCGCGGTGGCGAACTTCGCGATCAAGGCCGCCGGACCGGTGCTCCTGAGCGGTCGGGAGTTGCCGCAGGTTGTCGTCGACGTGATTGCGCTGTTGGCGGCGGCGATCCTCACGGCGCTCGTCGTCGTGGGGACGTTCAGCGACGACGGGCAGCTGAGCGTCGATGCGCAGACGGCCGGCGTCGGAGTTGCGGGCGCGGCATTTCTGGCGCGGCTGCCGATGCTTGCCGCGGTGGCTCTAGGCGCGGCGACGGCGGCGCTCCTGAGAGCGATCTGAACACGCGGTCAAGCAAATCGCGGCCTCACCATCGTTTGCTCAGGCTCGCTAGCGGATCGCAGCATGAGGCCGTACACCCCGTCGACGACGGACACCCGGCGTTCTAAGCCTTCGTAATCGATCAGGGCGAGGCTCGTTCCGTCAGGCGCTGAACCGTAGATAGCGACGATCCAGTCTCCGCGCTCCGACGGTCTCATGGAGATCGCACGCGATCCACCCGTGCGCAGCTCGGAAGCACCGAGCGCCTCCCACTTGCGGGGCGAGACCTCGTCGACCAGCACTGCGAGCAGATCCGAGTCCTTGCCGGAGCGCGAGTCGACCCGGCGATAGAACGCCAGGGCGACACCGTCTCGTGTTGCGACATGGAATCGCTCGAGCCGCGTTCCCATTCGTCGTTCGACCAACAAGGCTAGATCGTCTGCCGCTGCAGCGATCGCCGCATGCATGGGCTCCATCTAAGCGAAGCTCGAGAGGCGCATACGGGA
>JBKPGE010000020.1:0-8993 GCA_046729215.1 Actinomycetota bacterium
AGTCCGGGCTCGCCTCCGGCCTCAGCAACACCGCCCTCCAGATCGGCGCAGCGCTCGGCGTCGCCATCACCACCACCGTGGCCGTCTCCCGTTCCGACGACCTAGCGGCGAACGCAGGGGCGAACCCGCTGGTCGTACTCAACGAGGGCTTCCAGTCCGCCTTCCTGGCCCTCGTCGTGCTGGCCGCGATCGGCCTGGCGCTCGCGCTCCTGCTCCTCGGCCGACCGCGGGAAGCGCCGCAGGAGCATCCGGAGCCGGCGGCGGCGACCATCCCCAGGGGCTCAGGTGGTGGCTGACAACGCCAACGAAAGGAGAACCGAAATGGGAATGATCGTTATCAGCGAGAACGTCTCGCTCGACGGAGTCATCCAGGACCCGGCCGGTGACGAGGGCTTCAGGGTCGGCGGCTGGGTCGGCCTGATCAAGGACAGCCCAGAGCTCAACAAGCTCGCGCTCGACGAGGCGCTGGGCGCCGAGGCCTTGCTGCTGGGACGGCGGAGCTACGAGTGGTTCGCCGGGCGGTGGCCATCCCGGAGTGGCGAGTTGGCAGACAGGTTGAACAGCCTGCCCAAGTACGTCGTGTCCTCGACCCTCGAGGATCCGGCTTGGAACAACTCGACGGTACTCAAGGGCGATGTCGTGGACGAGGTCTCGAAGCTGAAGCAAGAGCTCAACGGGGAGATCGTCGTCCCCGGCAGCTTCCAGCTCCTGCGCACGCTGATCGAGCACGACCTCGTCGACGAGCTGCGGCTGAAGATCTTTCCGGTCGTGCTCGGGGATGGCGAGCGCCTCTTCGGCGAGACCAGCGACAAGAAACCCATGCGCCTCGTTGACACCCGGACACTCGGTGACGGTGTCGCGATCCTCACCTACGAGCCCGTCCGGCGCGCCTCTTGAATCAGAGAATGACGGCGGTGCCCGCGCCGCGGCCAGCGAGCTGCCCACAGAGGTTGTGAACGGCTGAGGGGCTCATCCGGCCCTCCTTTGAGGTGTCCGGGTGCTAGGCGCGCGCGAGCGTGCGTGGCAGCCCGAAGTGCGCGAAGACGCTTGTGTCGCTGAAAAAGGTGATCGCGCGCTGTAGCGGCGGCAGACCGAAGCCAGGCGCATGAAAACGTATGAACGCTTGCGTCGTCGCGTCCGAGCCGGCGCAGGTACCGAGCGACTATGTATTCCTCGCAGGCGGGCCGCAGGTACAGCCGCGTCCGTACAGGTCGAGAAAGCCGTCTACGCGTTCAGCGTCTCGTCACAGACGAAGTCGCCTGAAGCCGGTCGACGAGCCCCACCGTCCGACACTCCGAGATAGCCGAAGCAGCTGTAGCTCCCCCTAGCTTCGTTCGACGACCTGTTTCAGGCCGTCAAGCATCTTCTCCCAGTTCGCCCGGGAATGCTCTGCCGCCTCCTTGCTGGGGTTGTTGTCCTGGCTGAGCGATATGTGTGTCCGGCCCTCGCGCTCTTCAAGCTCGTAAAGGACCGCGTGGTAGTTCTCGGGACGATCCTCCTGACCGCTCAGGGGGCTGAAGTGGGTCACCTTCAGGCGCCGTTCGGGCTCGATCTCCACGATCTCACCCTTGTCTTCGTACCGCCTGCCTTCGTACTCGCCTTTCCAGACGATCGGACTCCCCTGTTTCCAATCGGTCACGACCTGAGAGCCGAACATGTACTCCTTGATCTGCTCAGGATCGGTCAACGCAGCCCATACCTTGTCACGGGACGCATCGACCACGATGTCTGCGGTCGCTACGTGATCGGTCATGATCTCCTCCTTCAGTACACACGGCCTACGCCGTAGCGGTGTGGCCGCTCCTTCGGCCGTTTACACCACCCGAGCGCCCACCTCCTCGAGGACGGCGCGGGCTTCCACGAGATCTCGCGTATCGAAGCCTTCGGTGAACGTGTTGTAGACGTCGCGCAATACATCGGTCCGATCCGGCCGTTTCCTCGCTGCCAGCCGAAGGTGGGTCATCCTCGTGGCCGCTCGCAGTTGGGGCATGCGAAGTCCCAGGCTTCCGGCGACATCGAACGCGCTTCGGAAGCGGGACTCGGCGCCGGCGGCGTCCGCCAGAGCGAGGAGGAGGTCGCCCTTGATCAACGCGAAGTCGGGATACTGGATGTTTTGTTCCCCGGTCATCTCGACCGCCTCGTCAACCAACTCGAGCCCGCCCGCCGGCCGTCCGCTGAGGGCGAGCGCCCCCGCTTTGATGGAGAGGAGAAGCGGCCAGAACACGGGGGGCGTCTTCAGCCCCTGGTACAGGGCGACACCGCGATCCAGCCGAGCCAGGCCTTCCTCAGCCCGCCCCAGGCCGGTCATCGCCACGCCTTCGAGTGCGAGACCGAGAGCTCTCCAGATCGGGTAGTCGTGCTCCTCGGCAACTTCGAGCACGCCGCTCCCCCGGACCTGGACGAGCTCGAACTCACGGCGCCAGAGGTCGAGGAGGCCGGCATGAAACCCTGTGTAGGCCAGCGTGAACGGGTGATTCAGCTGCTCCGCCAGCTCGACGGCCCTCGCAGCGCGTTCTGTGGCTCGGTCCGGAGAACCAAGCAGCCACAACAGGAGCGCCGACGTCGTGTGGGACGAGACACCCGAGCTGGGTCCAAGGCGAAGCGGCCCGGGCTGATGCCGGTGAGGGTCGAAGAGAGCGATGGCTCGCTCCAGGTGATCCATGCCCGTGGATACGTCGCCGCGGAAGGCGATGCTCGAACCCACGACGAGGTGCCCCTCCACTTGCAGGCCGGTATCGCCTTGCTGTTCGGCGAGGTCCAGGAGCTCGCGGCCAATTGCGCCCGCTTTGTCGAACTCGCCGCGGTAAAGATAGAAAGTGGCGAGGCTGCGTAGCACCGGGAACGGCCGCGGTCGCTCTCCCGCTTCGTCCGAGAGCGCTAGTGCACCCATGAACGTCTCCTCCGCCTCTTCCGTATAACCGCGGGTCGCGAGGATTCCTCTGGCGAGGCTGGCGCGAAGACTGATCTCCGTCTGAGTGCGATCCGGCGTCGAAGGAACGGCGGAGAGCACGTCCAAGAGGTCGCTCGTGAGCCCGACCGCCCCGTCATACCAACCCCGAGCGTCGTGGAGCACCCAGAGTCCGTCCAGCAGCTTCTCGAGCTGCTGGAGGTCGTGGGCGGCGACCCAGTACCGCCAGGCCGTGAGCAGGTTGCCGAGCTCGACCTCAAGATCGGCGAGCGTGTCTTCTCGCTCAGGCCCGTACAGGCGATCGCGCTTGCCCTGAGCGAAATCCGAGAAGTACTCGGCATGGGCCCGCTCTGCCGCGACCCCGAGCCCAGGCGCGTCCCTCCGCCGCTCCGCGGCGTACTCGCGGATGGTCTCGAGCATCGACAGCCGCTGCAGGCCGCCGCTCTCCACGCTCTGGACGAGGCTCTTGTCTACCAGGGACGTGAGCCGCTCGACGACGCCGATGTCTCGAAGTGACCCGAGCCGCTCGACAACCTCCTCGACGGATTCGACCCGGGTGGGTGAGAAGACCGAGAGCAGCTCAAAGATCGCTCGCTCCTCTACATCAAGGAGCTGATAGCTCCACTCGATCGTGCTGCGCAGCGTCCGCTGCCGGGCAGGGAGGTCGCGTGGCCCGCGGCCGAGCAGCTCGAGGCGGCTTCGTAATCGATCGCTCAGCTCATCCGGTGCGAACAGCTTCACCCGCGCGGCGGCCAGCTCGAGCGCAAGCGGCAAACCGTCCAGCCGCGAGCTGATCTCCGCGACTGCAGCCGCGTTGTCATCCGTCAAAGCAAAGCCCGGACGCGCTTCGCGGGCCCGCTCGACAAACAGACGCACAGATTCGTACTCGGCCACCTGCTCGGCCGACATCCGCGCGGCGCCATCGTCCGGCACGGACAGAGGGGGCACCGCCAGAAGGTGTTCGCCACGCACGGTTAGCGCCTCGCGGCTGGTCACTAGAACCTTCAGCTCCGAGCACTGCTGAAGCAGGTCAGCGACGTTGTCGGCCGCGCCAATGACCTGCTCGAAGTTGTCGAGGATGAGCAGCATGTGCCTGGACCGCAGCTCAAGCTTCAACGCGTCGAGCAGCCGCCCGTCGCTCGTCCCGGTCAGACCGACGGCTCGGACGATGGCTGCGAAGACCGCATCCGGGTCTCGTGTTGTTGAGAGGTCGACGAAGTACACGCCGTCTTCGAAACGATCGATCTGGTCGGCCGCCGCCTGGAGGGCCAGGCGTGTCTTCCCGATCCCGCCCGGGCCGGTGAGTGTCAGTAGCCGCACCCCGGCCGCGTCCAGGAGGTCACGTATCGCGGCCAGCTGCGCCTCGCGGCCGAGGAACTCGGAGGGCTGTGTCGGCAGGTTGTTCGGTCGATGACTGAGCGTCGCGAGTGGAGCGAAGTCGCTCGACAGGGCGGGATGGACAAGCTGGAAGATGTGCTCCGGTTGAAACAGGTCTTTCAGTCGGTGTTCGCCCAGATCGCGCAGGCCGGCCTCGGCGGGCAGTCGGTGGTCGACCAGCTGGGCGGCGCGCTCGGAGAGCAACACCTGCCCCCCATGGGCGGCGGCCATGATCCGAGCGGCACGGTTCACCGGTGGACCAAAGAAATCGCCAGCTCGCCGTTGGGCCTCGCCGGCATGCATCCCCATACGCACGCGCAGTGGACCGGTCTGACCCCATGCTTCGTTCCGCAACGCCAGCTGTGCCTCGAGGCATGCCTTGACGCCGTCGGCGGCGGACCAGAACACGGCCATTAGGCCGTCACCCATAACCTTGACCACGCGCCCATCAGCGTCTTCCACGGCGTCACGGAGGATTGCGTCGTGACGCTCCACGGCCACCTTCATCGCATCGGGAAACCTGTCCCACAGCCGGGTGCTCGACTCGAGATCAGTGAAGAGGAACGTCAGGCTTTCGCGCGGGGGGTCACTGGTCATGCGCCGACGAGCTACGGACGCCTCTGGGTGAGGACACTCCAAAGCTACTGCAAATCGAGAGGGAGCCAGGCCACCGCGTCCAGTTAGTCGATCCGCCTGAGGGACGCCCGTAGCGCATCGACTCCGCCTTCCGTTACCCGTCGGAGAACTTCTTACAGGGAATCTGCTGCCTCCAGGACCAAGGAGACCGGATAGTGGGCCGCCGCCTGCGCGAGTGTGCGGGAATGTCTCGTGAACGGCTAGGAGAGTGCGCGCTCCAGGGCGGCCTGGTCATACGGCCCGCCGTGCGTGGCGAGCACGTGCTCGACCGGCTTCTTCAGCAAGGGACGCAGCCCTTCGATGACCGGCTCCCGCGTCATGTCCGGACGCAGCCATCGGGGATTGATCTCGAGCCCGCGACCAAAGTCGACGAGCGTGTCGCCGGCGACGACCGTGCGATGGCTCTCGATCCAGAGCACCATGTCGTTCGGCCGTTGTCCGGGAAACGCCTCGACACCAACGTCCAGTCGGTCGCCCGCCGCGTACAGGTGCGCCTCGCCGATCCCCTCCTTGAGAAGCCATACGACGTCGGGGCTGCCGTCGCCCGCCTGCTCGGCGGTGAGGCCGTACGTCTGCATGAGGTATTCCGCGGTATTGGGCAGCGGCGTGTATGCGGGTACACCGAGCCGCTCCACCAGGCGCTGAGTGTCGCGCTCGTGCCACGGCGCGGTCAGCAGCAGGCCTGCTGGTCGGCTACAGTCCCGCGGAGCTAGAGCGAGTAGTTGAGGGTTCCGGTTTTGGATCTCTCTTGCCCGTTCACGAAGTTGGCAAGGGAGGTGAAGAGATATGGCAACTGGAACCGTCAAGTGGTTCAACAGCGAGAAGGGCTACGGGTTCATCACACCGGCTGACGGCGGGAAGGATCTGTTCGTGCACTTCAGTTCGATCCAGGGCGATGGATACAAGTCGCTCACGGAAGGCGCGACCGTGGAGTACGAGCCTGAGCAGGGCGAGAAAGGCCCTCAGGCAGCGAACGTCGTGGTCGTCGCGTAAGCGGCGCACAGTCCGGCGGCGGATCGGGGTGTGTGCCCCGACCGCCGCCTTCAACCCTCCGGAGGTGCGATGGCCAGGCGTAACCCGCAAAGCCTTGGAAACGTCAGCGCGAGCGGGCCAAGCGGTGAGAAGCGCGAGCGCAAGCAGCAGAAGAAAGCCGCTGCGGCGGAAGCACGCTCAGGGCAGCCGGCTGCTCCGGGAACCGATCCGCAGTCCGAAGACCCCACACTGAGCGACACCGAGGTAGGGGTTCACTGAGGGCTGGCCTGGACGATCGACATCGACAACGACAACCGCAAGCAGGCACTCGACGCCTACCTCGTCGCGCGCAGCGCGGACGGCTTCCACGTGGAGAGCCGCGCCGACACCCACGCGATCATCACGCGGAGGGGTGTCGTCGCCCGTCTTCTCCAACGAATCGGCTTGAACGGCTACAAACGCCAAGTAATCTCGGTCGACGAACATGGAAACGTGACTGCGCGACCGGCAGAACCGGTTCGCTGGTAGCGCGCGCGGCAACGCCCGACGAAGGGCGCCCGTCGCGCGTCCGTCCTCACGCCTTCCCCGCCAGGTTGTCATCCCGTCGCCTGGAGTCAGGCGTCGCGTCTGCGGATCAGGAAGAGCGCGAGGAGCAACGCGCCGGCTGCCCAGGCGAATGTGACGCCGAGTCCCGCCCACGGGCCGATCGGGATGGCGTCCCCGCGCGCCACCGTCTGTTGCACGGCGAACCCGGCACCCGGCGTGGCTTTCTGGACGAGCTCGCGCGTGTGCTCTGGGAGGGCGGGCGCGAAGATGAGTGGGACAAACAGGAGCGCGAGCAGAGCGCTGATTGCGGCAGCGCTGTGTCGGACGATTGCGCCGATGCCGAGGCTGAGGAGGGCGATCGCCGTCAGCAGCAGCGCGCTGCCGAACACCGCCCGTTGGGCCGGTCCGTCGTGGAGCGTCCATTCCGGGTAGCCGGGAGGGGCGTAGCCGTTGTCGCGGAGGATCCGTTGTCCCGCGAGAAACGCGGTCATCGAGGAGGCCAGGCCGACGATCAGCACAGTGCCGCCGACCAGGAGCGCCTTGGCGACGAGCACGCGACCGCGTCGCGGCATGACGGTGAAGGTGGTCTGGATCATCTGAGTCGCGTACTCGGATGTGATCGCGAGGACACCGAGGGCCACGACCGCGAACTGGGCGAGGTAGACACCGACGAGGCTGTCGCGGACGATGTCATTGTTGCCGGGGCCTGGCCCCCCAGTGCTGCTCGATCCGGAGGCGAGGAACACGGAGAGCCCGACGGTCAATCCGAGGATCGCGAACAGCGTCCAGCGAGTGCTGCGGACGGTGCAGAGCTTGGTCCATTCAGCCCGGAGCACTACGGTCACGACACCCTCTGGTCGCCGAACTCGACGGCGTCTCGTGTGAGCTGCATGAACGCCTGCTCGAGCGTTGCCCGCTGCGGCGTGAGCTCGTGCAGCGGCAACCTGCGCGCGGCAGTAAGCTCGGCGACGCGGGCTGCGTCGAGTCCGGTCACGGTCAGCATGTTCGGGCCGTCGGTCGTGACGGTCCCGCCGGCGGCGGCGAGCAGTCGCATCACCCCGGGAACGTTCGGCGTGCGGAGCCTCACGCGATCTCCCAACGCCGAGGCGAGGAGCTCGGCGACGCCGGTTACGGCGATCAGCCGGCCGCGGCCGATCACGACGAGGCGGTCGGCGGTGTCCTCGAGCTCGCTCATCAGGTGGCTGGAGACGAGCACGGCACGGCCCTCGGCCGCGAGCGATCGCAAGAAGCCGCGGAGCCAGACAATGCCGTCGGGGTCGAGCCCGTTGGCCGGCTCGTCGAAGATCAGCACAGGCGGGTCGCCAAGCAGAGCGGCGGCGATCCCAAGCCGCTGCCGCATGCCGAGCGAGAATCCGCGCACACGGCGCCGAGCGACGTCGGCCATCCCGACCAGCTCGAGGACCTGCTGGACACGGCGGCGCGGAATGCCGTTCGAGCGTGCTAGCCAGAGGAGGTGGTGGGACGCACGCCTGCCCGAATGCACCGCCGCGGCATCGAGCAGCGCGCCGACCTCGTGTAGCGGCCGCCGGAGCTCGGTGTAGAGCCTGCCGTTCACGAGCGCGCGGCCGCCCTCGGGTCGCGCGAGCCCGAGGATCATGCGCATGGTCGTCGACTTCCCCGCCCCGTTCGGGCCGACGAACCCCGTCACGTGGCCGGCAGGCACGCCGAAGCTGAGGTCGTCGACGGCCGTTGTGCGGTCGAACCGCTTCGTGAGCTGGACTGCTTCGATCGCTTGCGGCATCCCAATCACGGTACGGCCGCCGTGGTCGGCTGTCGTCGCGCCCGGGAGCCGTCTTGCAGGAGCCGCTTCCGAGCTACTCCGGTTCGCGCGTCTCACCCTCCAGTGGGACGCGGGAATGGGTTCCCGGCGGCGAGGCGGATCGATCGGTCCGCAGCGACAATTGCTCTCATGAGTGGGGAGATCCCCGAAATCGTCGACCGCGCCTGGACAGTGCTGGCCGGCGTCGGCGCGGCAACGCGGAGGCTCCTCTCAAGGCCGGACGCCCCGCTCGCAGTCGCGCTCCTGCTCGCGCTCGCCGCAATCGTCGAGGTCGCCTTCCGCGCCGAGGACGTGGGATCCGCGATGATCGGGAACCTGCTCGCCACGCTGCCGATCGCATTAGTGCGGCAGCGCCTGCCCTGGGCGGCGGGAGCCATCGTGCTCGGCGTCGTCGTAGCCCTCTCGGGTGACACCGCTCTCCTCACGGTCGCGGCTGCCGTTGCCCTCGCCGCCGTCGCCTACCTCTTCGCAGCCCGCTACGGGCGCCGCTGGTCGGCGCTGCTGGTGCTCCCGTTCCTCGCCAACGTGAGCACGCCCTTTTCGGGAAACGACGCGCGGCTCTCCGGCGCGCTCCTGCTCGTTGTCGTCGTCGCAGCGTTGGCGCTCGGCGATGCGCGCCGGCAGCGAGGCCAGGCCGTTGCCGAGCGAGACGAGGCGCAGCGCGACCAGGCGCTGATGGAGGAGCGCGCCCGCATCGCCCGTGAGCTGCACGACATCGTCGCCCACCACGTGTCGATGATCGCCGTCCAGGCC
>JBKPGE010000021.1:0-6928 GCA_046729215.1 Actinomycetota bacterium
GCGGCCCGGCCGAACTCGCGCCCGATCACCGAGGCCCGCTGGAGCACGGCCCGGTCGCTCGCGTCCAGCCGCCCGAGTCGAGCTGCGAGCAGCGCGTGGATCGTCGGCGGGACGGCCAGCTCCGCGCCGTCGGCGCCATGCTCGGAAACAATGGCGAGCATCTGCTCGATGAAGAGCGGATTGCCCTCGGCGGCCTCGGCGATCTGCGCTCGAGTCGCCTCGTCCAGCTCGACGCCGCCGAGCAGGATCAGCTCGTCGCTCTCCCGCTGAGAGAGCGGCTCGAGCACAACGGAGCTGATATTTGAGCGGCCGCCGCCCAAGCGCGGCCGCTCGTCCACGACATCCGGTCGGCCGAGACAGAGGAGCAGGATCGGAGAGGTGGTCGACCACTCCGCGATGTGCTCGACGAGGTCGAGGAACGCGGGCTCGGCCCAGTGCACGTCCTCGATCACTACGACGAGCGGGCGCTCGCGCGCAAGCGCCTCGAACAGCTTCCGCGTCGCCCAGAACGTCTCTTCATTCGTGCTCGCCTTGCCTTCGAGCCCGACGGCGCCCAGAACGCGCTCGGCGATCGCGTCGGCCTCGTCTTCACCCGCCAGCGCCTTCCTGAGATCGCTGACGTCCTGGACGATCCCGCGCAGTGGCCAGAACGTGACCCCCTCGCCGTAGGACGGGCAGTGGCCCTGGAGCACCATCGCCTCGTCGCCCGTCGAGAGGACGAGCTCACGGGCGAGCCTGGACTTGCCGATCCCCGCGGCGCCGAGGACGGTGAAGAGGTGCGCCGCTCGGCCGTCGGCCACGCGCTCATACGCCTGACGGAGCTGCGCGAGCTCGACGACGCGGCCGATCAGCGGCGTCTCGAGCCGGCGCGCGTAGCCCGGCGCCTCCGCCTCGAGCTCGAGCAACCGCCACGCCGTCCCGTGGCCGGTTGCCTTCAGCGCGGCCGGATCGACCGGCTCCGCCCGCAGCGCGTCGTGCACGAGCTCCTCCGTCTGCTCGTCGAGCAGGATCTCGCCCGGATCGGCGGCCTGCTGCAGCCGCGCGGCCACGGTCACCGCATCGCCGGCCACGAGCGTGTGAGCGGACGTGTTCCCCGCGACAACCTCGCCGGTGTTCACGCCCGCGCGGACCGCCACGGCGACGTTCCAGTCGCGCTCGAGTTCGGGGCTCAAATCCCGAAGCGCGTCTCGAGCCTCGGTCGCCGCCCGCACGGCGCGCAACGCATCGTCCTCGTGCACCTCCGGGACGCCGAAGATGCCGATCACGCCACCGGTTGTGGAGCCCTCGGTGCTCGCGCCGTGCCGCTGCAACACGTCGGTCACGGTCTCGACTGCCCAAGCCATGGGACGCCGAAGCGTCTCGGGGTCGTGCGGCCCGCCGAGGGCGAGCACGTCGGCCGCGACCACGGAAACCGTCTTCCGGACCTCCGGCCGCGCGATCTCCGCCGGCCGCGGAGGTTCAACTGCCTCCTCCTCCGGTCCGAGCTCGAGCGCTGGATCCTGAAGGAGGACCGCGCGCTCCAGCCGCTGCAGCGCCCGGCCCGGCTCGAGCCCGAGCTCCTCCACGAGCACCTCACGCGTCTCGTGGTAGACCCGAAGCGCCTCGGCCTGACGGCCCGACCGGTAGAGCGCGACCATGAGCTGCGCTCGGAGTCGCTCCCGCAACGGGTACTGCGCGACGAGCGCCTCCAGCTCCGGAACGAGCTCGGCATGCCGGCCGAGTGCGAGCTCGGCCTCGATCCGGTCCTCCGTCGCCGCCGAGCGCAATTCCTCCAGCCGCGCGGACTCGGCGCGCGCAAAGGGCGCGTCGCTGAAGTCGGCAAGCGCCGGCCCGCGCCAGAGCTCGGCCGCGTCCCGGAGCTGCTCCGCCGCCTCGGAGGCCGTACCGCGGGCGAGGTCGGTCCGAGCGTCGTCGACCATGCGCTCGAACCGCTCCGAATCCAGCTCCTCGCGCTCGACACGAAGCAGGTACCCAGGGCTGCGGGTGACGAGCAGACCTGGCTCAAGGAGCTTTCGCAACTGCGAGACGCTGTTCTGAACGATCTTCGCCGCCGTCGGCGGCGGATCGCCCTGCCAGAGCTCGTCGATCAGGCGATCGCTCGAGACGATCTCGTTCGCGTGCAGGAGCAGCACCGCCAACAGCTCTCGCTGACGCGCGCCCCGCAACGGTACCTGCCGAACTCCCGCGCGGACCTCGAGCGGACCGAGGATCCGGTAATCCATTTTGGCTATTAGGGAAATTACCGGCCGTTTACCCGCGGATGGGCGGAGAAGTCGATCATCGAGCCATGACGACCGCAGAAGTGCAATACGCCCTCGAACGACAGCCGGGAGACATCGACGTTGCCGATGCGCTGCTCGCCGTTCGCCATCTGGTGGGCGTCATCGCGTTGCAGAAGGGGGAGACGCCGCGCTCCGTTCTGGATGACGAGTTCACCAAGGCTCCGAGCGACGAGTTCTGGCGCGTGACGATCGGGGCAGGCTGGTAGAGGGTCACGTGAGCCCTGTGGGAGTGGCCGCAGCTCCTGGCAGGGCTCCCCTTTAGTCGGCGGCGGAGAGCGCCACAAGGCCCTCCGCCGCCGCTCTCCCCACTGGCCGCACTTGGCGGTCAGTTCCTCTGAATCCAGTAGCCGCCTTCGTGCCGCACGTCGTCCGTGGCATCGCTGCCCCACGCGACCGAGCCCCAGGCAACGGAGCCCCACGCCACCGAGCCCCACGCGACTGAGCCCCAGGCGACCGAGCCCCACGCGACGGAGCCCCACGCCACGCTCGACCACGCCGCTGATCCCCAGGCAACCGAGCCCCAGGCCACGCTCGACCAGGCCGGGTCGGCCTCCACCGCGCTCGTCCACCGGTCGGCGTTGAAGACCGGCGTCGGATCTGAGTCGACATACGGAGCCAATGCGACGTTCGGGTTCGGCGGGTCTTCGACCTGCGCGGCCGCTGCGACTCTCACCGCGCCGACCCCTACGGAACGCTCTTTCGCCAGCGGCAGCGGCTCGGCGGTCAACATGAGCGCGCCCTTCACCTGATCCGGCGACCAGTTCGGATGGGCCGCGAGCAGGTTCGCGGCACTTCCTGCCACGACCGGAGCCGCCAGCGAGGTTCCCGAGAGCTGCATGTAGCCGGGCTCCACGATGCGATCCGGCCGCTCTCGCGCGAGCTTCGTATCGGCGGAGACGGCGGCCACGATGTACCTGCCGGGAGCGACGACCTCCGGCTTGGCGAAGCCGTCACGCGTGTAGCCCCAGGCCGACCACGGCGCGGCGATGTCGTCCCGCTGCGTGTACGAGCCCTTGGTGTCCGTCGCGCCGACGGTGAGCACGAACGGGTCGTTGCCGGGCGAGAACGGAACGGCGCTCTCCTCGCCGTCCACCGCGTAGTTCCCCGCCGCCGTCACGACCACGATCCCGCTCAGCCACAGGCGCTCGACCGCCTTGTCGAGCGGATCCGACACGAGGCTCGCAAGCCACGTCCCGTGGAGCGAGAAGTTGGCGACCTTGATGTTCAGCCGCTCGTGGTGTTCGTAGATCCAGTCGGCGGCAGTGATCACGTCGCTGACGTCGGCGATGCCGTCATCGTCGAGGACGTCAATCCCCACGAGCTTCGCGTTCGGCGCCGCGCCCGTATAGCCCTCGGCCTGTCCCGCCGCGACGCTCGCCACTGCAGTTCCATGCCCGTTCCCGTCGCCCGGCTGGTTTTCGGGGCGCGACGTGAGCGTCACCTGCTCGATCACGCGGCCGCCGAAATCGGCCCGGCCTGCGTCGATTCCGGAGTCGACGATCGCGATCGTCGGCGGCGCCGGCTGTTCAGGGAGCGCCGCGACGCCCGAAACGTAGGGCCACTGCTGCTTGTACCGCGGTGAGAGCACCGGGATCGCGCCAACAACGTCCGAAGGCTGGGAGTAGGCAACCCCCTCGCCCCCGAGCCCTCTGGCGGTGACTGCGAGCCGAAGCTTCGCGCCAACGTCCGCCCCGACGGGCGTATAGCCGGCCGCCGTGGCTCCTTCGATGTCGACACAGGCGGCACCGTGGACGTCACAGCGCTGCCACTGGTGTCGGTACTCGAAGGGCTCGGTGCCTTCCCAGGTCCCGTTCGCGGCGCTGAGGGACTGTCCCTCCTCGCTGGTCCCGAGGATGGACGGCAGAGAAGTCATGGACGGCGGCCGCGCTGCGACGGGCGCCGTGAGGGACGAAGCGGACACCGTCGATTGCACGCCGCTGGTAGTCGTCACGACGACGCGGAGGCTCGAACCGAGATCCTGGGCCGTCACCCGGTAGCGGTAGCTGTCCGCTCCGAGGATGGACGTACAACCGGCCGCGTGTCCTCGCACCTCCGTCGCCAAGAGCGCTCGGCTGAAGATCGCTACGCCGTCGACTGCGTCGGCGATCGTCAGATCCACGGGCGTGGGCTCCCCGAGCGCGCCGCTCAGTGGCTCGTATCCAATTTGAACGCCGTCGCGATAGAGCCGGAGGATCGACCCGTCCCACGTCGCCGCGACGTGTTCCCATGCGCCGCCGGTCGGCGAGACCGACGTTCCCACACGGACCGCCTGCTGACCGGCGACCAGGCCGTAATGCCCGTCGCTGTCGAGGTAGACCTGGAAGCCACCGACGTTCGATCCCCACCACCACAAGGCGGGAGAACGCCAGCGAGAGATCAGTTGCCGATATCCCTGCGGCGCATCGACGTGCACCCACCCTTCAACCGAGAACGCAGTCGGCGGCGAGCCCACGTCCGGCGATGGGCGATCGACGTTTCCCTGCCGTTCGCCGAGAGACCAATACTCGAGTGGCGCTCCAGCGAGCACCGCCTCCGAGTAGCCGGCGCGGCTGCAGCGCTCCCATCGGTAGGCGTAGGTCGGCGTTCCGGGCGCGGCCGGTGGAGTCGCCGTGAGAGTCGCTCCGGGCTCGGCGTGCCCCGTCACGGTCGGCACGTCGCCCGCCGGCTGAGGCGGCGTCGGCTCGGGAGGCGCCGGTTCGTCGGCCGTCGTCACCGGCGCGTCGCGCGTGATGACCAGAGGATCGGAGCTCGCACCGTCTGCGAGCGAAAGGATCTCGTTCCCGGTCAGCGTCGCGGCAACCGCCGGGACGGTCTCGAAGCTCTGGCTTACGGCCGTGTCCTCCGCAGTCAGGCTTTCGATGTCCTGAGCGACGTCGTCGCTCGAGGTCTCGCCCTCGACGATGACGTTGAACTCGGCGCTCGGATTCGCCTGCACCGCCTCGAGAAGCGCCGGCGCGACAATCGTCTCGGTCTCGGGGTCTGCCCCGGCCGTCAGGGGCGCGCCGAGAGCGGCTGCACACAACAGCAAGACGGCCAAGCGGGGCCAGACCCGGAGAAGGGTCGGCTGACGGCTTGGTCGGCGCGGCTGGGCTTTCATGGGGAGAGTTCGGCCTTGGGGCCCGGGCGCGTGGTTCGCCGCCATTGGGGGAAACTTCCCTCACCACGCGACCGGGCAGGCTGAGGTTGGAAGATCTCATTCCGGCCCTCGAACTACCACTGGCCTTTCGGGTAGGTTCTGAGCGCGTGCTCCTCGACGAGGCGATGCCGGAGTACGACGTGCACGAGGTGCACACGCTCTGGGTGCCGGCCGAGCCGGAACGTGCGTACGAGGCGGTCCAGGCTCTGACCGCAAAGGAAGTCAAGCTGTTCGGGCCGCTGATGAGCCTGCGGGCGGTTCCCGCGCGCCTGCGAGGACGGCCCAGAACCTCGGATGCGCGCGCCCCGCTGCTCAGGCAGATGCTCGAGGCCGGCTTCGTGGATCTCGGCGCAGAACCGTGCTCAGAGATCGTCGTCGGCGCTGTCGGCCGCTTCTGGAGCCCCAGCGGAAACCTCCCGGTGCGGACGATCCGCACGCCTGTGGAGTTCAAGGAGTTCGCTCAGCCGGGCTACTCCAAGGCGGCGATGAACTTCTCCGTGGCGCCTGAGGGCGACGGAAGCCTCGTCAGGACGGAGACCCGAATCGTCGGCACCGATCCCCAGGCGACCAGGAAGTTCCGCCGCTACTGGTGGCTGATCGGCTGGGCGAGCGCCGCGATCAGGCGGAGCTGGCTGAAGGCGATCCGCCGGCGCCTGTCAGTCGGCTGAGACGGCGTCGAACAGGGTGTAAAGCACCCAGTTGACGAGCCACACCACAATCGTCGCGCCGATGTACGTCCAAAAGCCGTTGATGGAGAAGTCGGGGGCGATCCACTCGGCGAGCGCCAGCATCGCGACATTGAGCACGAAGTAGAAGATCCCGAGCGTCAGGACGATCAGCGGGAAGGTCAGGATCGTGAGGACTGGCTTGAGGATCGCGTTCGCGATCCCGAGCACCGCCGCCGCAAGCAGGAGCGAGCCCCAGCGGCCGATGGTCACGCTGTCGAAGAGCCAGTCGATGACGAGCAGGGCGAGAATGTTGACGCCCCACCCGATGAGTGCGCCGATGACAACTCCGCGACCCATGCGCGGCGAGTATGTCAGGGTCAGACGACGGCGGTCTCGCCGAGCAACGCCTTGACTTCGCCGAAAAAAGCGGGGCTGGGCTTGACCCGATGGCCCGGCAGCTCCAGCAGCTTCGGCCCCAGTGAAGTGTCGACGTCCACGAGTACCGGGATCTCGCCGGGGAAGCCCTCGAGAATCGCCTTCAGCTCGCCGATGAGACCGGCCGGCGCCGTCCGCGCATCCACGCGCAGCCGCACTTCCTTCGCCTCCTGCGCTGCCTCGAAGGCAGTGACGTCCATCGCGATCAGCTTCGTCTCGCCCTCCTGCTTGTGGTCGACGCGGCCCTTGACGACGAGGATCGAGTCCGCCGCCAGCAGCTCGCGCGTCTGCGCGTAGACGGAGTTGAAGACGACGATCTCGGCGCTGCCCGTGAGGTCGTCGAGCCGCACGAAGACCATGGGGTCGCCCTTCCGCGTCGTCAGCTGCTTCAGCGCACCGACCATGCC
>JBKPGE010000022.1:0-9467 GCA_046729215.1 Actinomycetota bacterium
GTGCTGACCGAGGCCATTGGGGTTGCTGCCGCGGCCCAGAACCAGCGCGTCGAACTCCATGCGCAGCTCGAGCGGGCCTTCCTTCGCGCGCTCACCGATCCCGAGGGCGGCGTCAACGAACTCCGCCGGGTCGCAGAAAGGGCCATCTTCGGACTCGGGGAGCTCGGAGACGATCTCGGCCTCGCCAAGGCCTGGCGCCGGATCGCCGATGTTCACTGGATGATGAACCAATGGGATGAGCAGGAGCGAGCGCTCGAGCGCGCACTCGCCCACGCCAAACGTGCTGGCGACTCGCGGGAAGCGGCAGGCGCACTCATGCGGCTGCCGATGGCGATCTACTACGGCCCGACGCCCGTGCCCGAGGCGATTCGCCGCGCCGACGAGATCGTCGACCGCCCGACGGTAGCGCCCATCGTGCAGTCGACCTGCCTCGTCTGTCTTGCCGGGCTTCATGCCTTGTCGGGCCGGTTCGAGGACGCGCGCGACCTCCTCGCCCGGGGAAGCGCCATCTCGAAGGACCTTGGCTTTCGGGTTTGGCTGGCCGGGTTCTCGCTGCTTTCGAGCGAGATCGAGATGCTCGCCGAAGATCCGGCCGCGGCGGAGCGAAAGCTCCGCTCGGGCTACGGCGCGCTCGAGGAGATGGGCGAGCGAGGGCTGCTCTCGATGGTCGCCGCCGAGTTGGCTCGAGCGATCTATGCCCAGGGTCGCTTCGAAGAAGCGGAGCAGTTTACGGCCGCAAGCGAAGAACTGGCGGCGACGGCAGACATGGCTTCACAGATCTCGTGGCGGGCGGTCCGCGCAAAAATCCTCGCGAGGCGCAACGAGTTTGCGGCCGCCGAGGAGCTTGCTCGGGGGGCGGTCGCGCTCGCACAGCAGACCGATGGCCTCAATAGCCAAGGTCGCGCCCTGATGGATCTGGCCGAAGTCCTGGAGCTCGCCGGCCGAGCGGGCGAGGCGCAGCCGGTCGTCGAGAACGCGCTCCACTTGTTCGAGCGGAAAGGAAACGTCGTCTCAGCCCGAAAGGCTCGAGCTGTGCTGGACGAGTACGAGGCGGCAATGAGATCTCCCTCCGCAGGCTAAAATCGCTTGCCCGGGTTGCGCCCCGACCTCCTCGGGCCAACTATGCCGCTGCTTGTGTTGCGAGTTTGACACTTCTTGTGTGGCACGCGCGACGGACAGCTGCGCCGGACCTTCCCTAGCGTTCGCTGAACGCGAAGACTCGGCGTTGTCGACGCAAGGAGGGAGGCACAAGATGGAAGTACGACGCCTACTGGTGCGACCGGCTACAGAGGCGGACTTGAAGCAGTCGCCTATGAGTGTGCCGAAGCCGTGGCTGGGTGAGCAGTCGACCAAGCCGGGGCCTCTGACACGCAGAGAAATATATGGGTCGGTGCTCTGGGGTCTTCTCTCCCTCGTCGTGCTCTTCTTTGAACTGACCGCGGCATTCGACGACAAGAACACGCCCTGGCCGACGCTCTCCAGGACGGTGGGGACCCTTCAGGACGATTTCCCCCTGACCGCGCTCCCAATTCTGGGCGGACTTACGGTTCTGGCTGCCCGCATCGTGTTCTACCCGTGGCCGAGCCGTAGCTCTGAGAGTTGATCTCCGTGAATACGACGCTGGGAGTAATTCAAGGAGCAGGCGTTACCGACGTTCGGAGCTGGGGATACGTAGTGTGGGGCATCCTTGCTCTCGTTATTGCCATCCCCGAAATCGTCGCAGCCTTTGGAAAAGAGTTCGTCCCGTGGCCGGGCTTTGCACGTACGGTCACGCATTGGCAAGCTCGCAAGCCCTGGCTGGCGGCGCTGTTTCTAGCAGCGTTTGCAGTCCTCGTCGTACACATCATTTTCTATCCTTGGCCAACGCCCGTCGAATGACTGCCACCGCCGCGGGACTCGTGAGCCTTCCGCGTCCCCGGAGCAGCTTCAGAGGCCGACGCGGCGCATAGTCCCGGTGGCCTAGTCAAAAGGGCGGATCAGTCGCCCGCATGCCAGGGCTTGAAGGCGTTGTCGCGTCGGATGACGGAGTCGAGCCGCGGATAGTGCCGAAGCAGGACCTTCGACATCGTCGCGTCGTCGATCCACCGGAGTCCCGTCGGCGTGTAGACGGAAGGCGTGTAGTCCGCCGTGAAGAAGCGGTCGCTCTTGAGCCGCCGTGAGGCCATAAGGAGGAACACCCGAAAGGCGGTGTCGCTAAAGGCGAACCCTGGTGGCCGCTGCTCCGCGTACAGCCCGACCATCGTGTCGAGCCGGTCGACGTGGCCATAAAGGTCCCGGAGCTCACCCGCGACGCGCGGATCGCGCGTGAGCTCCGCGAAGGACGCGACGGGCTTGCGGTGCATGAGGGCCCGAAACTCGTTGTACCGCGGGACGCCGCGCTCGCGGTCGCGCAGGATGTCCACCGTCGCGAGGTCGACGAGTGGACCCCCAGGATCCGGTCGGAAGTCCACCCTGAACGATGCAGGGTAGTTGTGGAGCTCGATTGCGCCGGGGTTGGCAATCCCGAATGAGTAGAACGCGTCAGCGATCCCGATCGTCTCCAGAGCGCCGCGCCATTTGCCCGGTCCAATCGCCCCGAAGTCGTAGCCGGCGGCGGAGCCGGCGCCGATGGACCGGAACTCGTACCGGTCGGGAATGAGCGGGTGCATGCGGTAGACGGAGACGAACTCCTCCGTTAGAGAGTAGGGAGCGCCGTGATGGTCGGTCGGTGAGCCGGGGATGCCGCCCAGGACGTCGCTGCGTCCGAGGCGCCCGAACCGCTTGCGTACGTGCTTTCCTGCGAGGCCATACCAGTTCGCGTTCATCCCCCATTTGGTCGTCGGGTGGGCGATGATCGCCGGCGTCCACTCGACCGTATGGATCTTCGCCATGACGGCGGCGTTGATGAGGCGCGCATGATGGTAGAGGTCGTCGTCGCTCCACTCCCTGTCTTCGTCGTCGCGAAGCGCATCGCAGATCGCTTTGTGCTCGCGAATGAACGCCGCATGGAGGATGGCGAGGCCGAGCCAGAAGTTCCCGCGCGGTCCCTGGGGGTCGAGCAAGGGGTCGAGCTCCGGGGGGTGCAATCCGTGCTCGTCGAGCCTCAGCTTGCCGTCCACGCCCTCCCGTAGCTTGCTCTGGAGGTCGCCGTTGTGCCCATAGATCTGCGATCCGTCCCACCAGAAGCTGTCGGAGGTGGAGAACACCGGGGGCTTGCCAGGGGCGGGGATCGGATCCGGCACCGTGCTCGGGATCTCCATCGGCGGTTCGGGCCAATCGTCGTCCCCCTGAAGGCGGAGCCTGATCGGCTTCTCCGGATCCGTGTCGTGGCTCATCCAGTCGTGGACCTCGAACTGGATCCAAGCCGCGGCGAGCAGGTTCAGCGTCGGCGCGGGGATGAAACGCTCGCGAGCGAGCAGCTTGCTGCTGACAAGACGCGGGCTCGGATCGAGTAAGTCGTCGTCGACCTCGCGGTATGCCCTGTCGAGTGGGACATTGCGGCCGAAACGCGTTCCCAGGCTCCCCATCGCCGGCTTCTGCTCGTCGTTCCAGCTCCCGTCGAGGGTGCGTACCCTCACGTTCGGCGGCCGGGGCGGCGGCGGCTTCACCAGGCCGGTGTCGGCGAGGTTGAGCTCGCGCAGCTGCTCGCGGAGCCCAATGAGAGTCAGGAGGCCCAGCGGGCGCGGCAGCCGCTCCCACCCGATCCTCCTGTCAAGGAGTGAGGAAAGCCTGATGAGAAGACGCGAAGCGCCCATGGAGCGAAGCTCGCGGCCGATGAAACACCCTTCTATGCGGGTCGTCAAGCTGGGAGACTTCCCCTGTGGAGCTTCCTCCTGAACTCGTTCCCGTAGGAGATCGGACGCGAGGCTACGTCCGGGCATTCCTCGTTGCGGACGGGAAGGACCTCACTCTCGTCGACGCTTTGGCGGATGAGCATCCGTTCCTCATCCTGGCGGCGATCCGGCGTATGGGCCGATCGATCTCCGATCTGAAACGGATCTGGGTGACCCACGCGCATTTCTCCCATCTCTGCGGCCTTGCCATGCTGAAGAAGCTGAGCGACGCGACGGTCTGCACGCATGAGTGGGAGGCGGACATCGTCTCGGGCGACCGGAAGGCCCAACGGGTGTCCATCTGGCCCCGCCGTCCGCTCCGCGCGTACATTCCTTTCCAACTCGGGCTGGCACTTGGCCTCGGGGATCACAAGCCTTGTGAGGTGGACGACGCTCTCACGGACCAGCACGAGGAGGGCGGCCTCACAGTGCTACACACGCCGGGCCACACGCCCGGCCATCTCGCCTTCTGGTCGGAGAAGCACCAGGTCCTCCTCTCCGGCGACGCGATCGTCACCTGGCCGGAGCTGGCGCCGGGCTGGGACTCCTTCACGCTCAACGAGCGACAGCGGCGAGTGTCCCTCCGCCGCATGGCCGACCTCGCGCCCAAGGCAGTCGGCGTTGGCCACGGCGACCCGATCACGGAGAACGCGGCCGAGACCGTGAACTCCCTGCTCTGACCGCCCGTCGGCGCGGCAAGGCGGTTCGCTGCCCGCATGTCGGGACGGGGACTTGACGCACGAGACTCTGACAGGCTCGCGCTCGGCCTTCAACCCGCTCTAGGCCTGAACGCCTCGGGGGCGCATCGCCGGCGTACCTCCTCTCTGCACCATCAGCGGCGCAGATAGGTGAGGACGGCCAGCACTCGGCGATGGTAGTCGGGTGTCTCGCCGATCCCGAGCTTCCAAAGAATGTGACGCACGTGCGTCTCGACGGTCTTCGGGCTGAGAAAGAGCTTCTTGCAAATCCCGTCGTTGGAATGCCCCTCGGCGATGAGCGAGAGGACCTCGAGCTCGCGCGGGGTCAGTTCGTCGAGCGGGCTGTCCTCGCGCGGACGCCCGATCAGCCTGGAGACGATCGTCGGATCGAGAACGCGCTCGCCTTCGTCGATTCGTTGCAGCGCGTCGACGAGCACCACGACGTCGGAAATGCGCTCCTTGAGAAGGTAGCCCGAGCGCGCCGGGTGCTCCTCGAGCAGACGCATGGCGTAGCGAGACTCGATGTAGTGGGAGAGCACGAGCACCCCGACCTCAGGGTGCGAGTCCCGGATCCCCTCGGCCGCGACGAGCCCTTCGTCCGTGTGTGTCGGCGGCATTGATGTCGACGACCGCCACGTCCGGCCGAGTCAGCTCTACCCGCCGCATGAGCTCCGCGGCGTTGGCCGCCTTGCCGACGACCCGGAAGCCTGCCTCCTCGAGCAGCCGAGCGAGTCCCTCGCGAAGAAGCGTCTCGTCGTCGGCGATTACGACTCGCACGGGAGCACCGCGCGAAGTGTGACGTTGCCTTCCCCGCGACGCTCGATTGCGAGGCGGCCGTCGAGGCGCCCACGCGATCCTGAAGGGCGGCGAGGTCGAGGCCGAGATCGTCATGCGTCTCGACGTCGACGAGAAGCTCATCGCCCGAGCGCTTCGTCTCGACCACCAAACGGATCGTGGACGCCCGTGCCGCCTCCGCGATGAGCATATACGCAGCCGTCTCGATGGCCGGCGCAAAGCGCCCTTCGGCCATACCGCGGATCTGCCCAGCACAGCGCGACCGCGCCCGTTGTTGTCAGATCGTGATCCGAGAATCGTCGTCTCGCCGTGAAGAGACCGGACGCCCTGGTCGGCAACCGACCCGTCTTGCCCCCGCGACCGCATCACTACGGGGAATCTGCGCTTCAGGATGAGGTCGCGGGATTGACCCTTCTTGTCTAGCTTGGCAACACGTGCGCCGGGGCGGTCGCAGCGCTCGGGTTCCACCAGCGCGGAGCCCGTCACGGCCCGGTACGGTAGTGGAGGTAGATCGTGCCGTTGCGGAAAAGGCGTTCGTCCAGCAGCTCCAGGTTCACGCGGACATCGTTGTCGGGGAGGGAGCGCTTGCCGCCTCCGACGACGACAGGGACGAGGAACAGGTGGTACTCGTCGACCAGCCCCGCCTCGATCGCCTGCGCTGCAAGCGCGGGACCACCCACGGTGATACCCATTCCGCGGCCCACCCCGTCGTTTTCTTAGGGGCAACGAGCTGACCCCCGCGCCCCTCTAGAAACTTTTCCCCGGGACGGGCGAGACAACCCCCCAGGAGTCGACGGCGGTCGCGAAGGGGAAATCGCTTCGGATTTAGTCCGACGCCCGGCGCGCCCAGTTCCGCCGCTGTCGAGCGCGATCCCGACAGGTTGCCGGATCGGTTGTTCGGGAACAGGTGGGAGCCCCGCGTCCGCAGTGAGAGTGCCGCAGTGCGGGGGCTCCCCTGGCGATGAAAGGCGGTTAGTGGTGGCAGCCACCAGCCGGCGGTGGCGGTGGCTGATTACCCGGGCATCCGTGGTTGCTCCCGGGGCCACCTCCCGCGTCGGCGAGCGCCGCTGGCGCAACCGAAACGGTGAAAGCGCAAATGGCGAACACCACCGCACCCAAGCGCCTGATCCTTCTCATTTGAAAGACTGCGTGCCAGGCGGGTGACAGCTCTCTAATCCGGGGGGTCTCCTTTCCATCCGCAGACTTCCTGGTCGTCTACCCCCACCAGCGCAACCAGGCTGACTTGGCACGAGTATTCCACTTGCCTGAGCGGGTGTCTAGATCGCCGGACGCGGCTAGGAAATCTTCGGCATCGCCGAGGCCGGGCCGCTTCGGTAGCGGGGCCGTTCTCGTAGGTTGCGAGGCGGTCTATCAGCCGGGCGATCTCGTTGTGCTGCTCAACGACGAGCTCCTCGAGCTGCGCGATCCTTGACTTGCGGTTCTCGGTGTTGATCTGCGCCCCGCCGGCGTAGTTGCAGGCGCCGCAGGCTGCTTCGAGGTTGTCGGGGGCCCAGAACAGCTCGGGGTATTGCGAGCTTGGGAGGACGTGGTGGACGGTGTTGGCGCGGCCGCGGCACCGTGGCCCTTGGATCCGGCAAACGTATCCGTCGCGTGCAAGGACTTGGCGGCGGAGCCGTTGCCAGGCTGCGGTCGAGTATCTGCGGTCGCTCATGGTTCTAACGATGCCTGGTCGCTCGGGCTGAACGACAACCGGGCGCGGCGTCATCGTTCCTAGCGCATGTGAGATAGATGCGGGCGGTGGTCGAGCTGCTACTCGGGGCCAGAGCATCGGGCCTGTAACTACTGAGTTGCGGTTACCCCGGAATGGCGGGAGAGACAGGACGCTCGTCCAACCGACGCGGGTCTCACTGCTGCAGGTGCGGCGACAGCCACGCAGAGGCGATCGCGGTGCACTCTTGAGTGGTTGCGAGAAGCGCCTGGTGACCCCAATCCTCAGCCACGTGCAACTCAATGAGCGGCGACGCCGAGGCGAACCTCTCCCAGGCCCGCTGCCTGATCTCGCGTGACTCCGGCGGTCGCCCGGCAGCGATGAGGAGGGTCGGGACGCAGACGGCTGCAGCACGGGCTCTGACGTCGATCCCGGCGCTCGTGAGCGACATGAGCAGGTCCGCCGATCGCTCGGGTGGGGCTGCTTCGCGAAGCTCTCCGTCAACCTCCGTGAGCGACTCCCGAAAAGCCGCCTCTGTCGCCGGCGTGAGCTCCTCGGTACCGACAAACTGGGCAATCCACTCTCGCGCCGATTCCCAGTCGGGAAAACGAGCCTCGGCTTCCCGCATCGAGCCGACCATCGCCTCGCGATCAGCAGCATCCGGCGCGCCAAGCTCAACGCGATCCGCCGCTTCCAGGTAGCCCCCGTCAACGAGGACGACCGCCCGGAGGCCCGGCGGCGGGTCGTCCGCCACTCCGAGCGCGATGTCTCCACCGAGCGAATGGCCGACCATTACCCAACAGTCGCAGGCACGAATTGCCTCAACGGCAAGACCCACCAAATGCTCGTAGCTGTAACCAGATGGTGCGGGTGAACGCCCCCAACCCGGCGGGTCGACTCCGACCGAGCGACCCGGAAGAAACGACGCGCTGCCTGCAAAGTAAGCGCTGGTAAAACCCATCCCCGGCCACAGAAGAATCCCCGGCTCGGCCGAATCGCCCCACTCCCGCACAGCGAGCTCGCCGACTTCCCTGTACACCATGACCAACCCTAGCCATCATCGGGCGGAGCCGAAAAAGCGGTCCACGCGTCGAGCTTCTCGGAATTATGAGCGGCGTCCGGCGCGTAACTACTGTGGAGCGATTACCCCCGACTTCCTATCGGAGTTCTGATCCAGCCTGCTGGAAGACCTAGGAGGGCGCGGGTCGAAGGCCGCGGTCCATCCCACGCTCTCCGGTTAAGGAACGCGCCTGAAGGTGATCTCAGCTCCAGTAGTACAGGCGCCGGCCGTTTCGAGACCAGACCGGCGGTGAGACTTGGCAACAGCCTCGGCACGTACAGGTGGCGCCCTGTGCGACAAGTTTCGTCGAGCGCCGGTCTATGCGGGCGACGTACAGCTGGTTGCCCGAGTTGTACGCGAGCTGCTTTCCGGCGGGCGACCACGCCGGAAACGGAAGGGTGTTCCGCACCGACGCGGCTGCGATCCGGCGTGGCCGGCCGCCGCGCGACGGGATGACCCAGATTCCGCTTGTGCGCGTGAAGGCAATCCGGCTGCCGCCGTGCGACCACGCCGGCGATACGCCGACGGCGAGGAACCGTCTTTTGCGGCCGTCGAGGCTGAGAAGGTGGAGGCGGACAGCGTCCATCCCGACTCCGTAGACGATCGTCCGCCCGGTCGGCGACCACGCCGGAAGGGCTCGCTCGGACGCCCAGAGCGGCGCTCGAACGAGCTGTCTCACGCCGGTCCCGTCGCTCCTTGCGACGCAGACGCCCAGCGAGGCGCGATCGGGATTCTGGTCGACTCGCTGGAAGAGGAGCTTCGAACCGTCGGGCGACCAACGCGGCTGGAATGCGCTGTCGAGGAGCTTCCGTTGCCCCGACCCGTCCGCGTCGACGGTCCAGACGTCGGGGACGGCGCAGCCGGACCCCGACTCCGGAGTGCAGGCGGAGTTGTCCCAGACCATGTAGGCGAGTCGCCGGCCGTCCGGCGACCACTGGGGCCCGAACTCCCTGTCGCGGCCACTGGTCAGCCTTCGTTGGTCGCTCCCGTCGACGTTCATGGCCCAGATCTGGGAGCGACTGAGGACGTAGGCGATCCGACGCCCATCAGGTGACAGGGCGAGCTCGGATTCGGACCCCGCGGTGCGCGTCAAGTTCTGCCGGCCACGGCCGTCGGCGCCGACGACGAAGATCTCCCCTCGAGGGACGGGCGGGCGCGCTGCCTCGCTCCCGCCGGCGAACGGGACAAGCAGGGCGAGTACGGCGACGAGCCCTCGCATGCGCCAAACGGGAGAGCCGGCCTGTAACGAAACTGTGTTCGAGAGTCGCACCGTGACTACTGAGTAGCGATTACCCCGACTCCGCTCTGGCGACAGTACGCTCGCGCAGGCGAGGGAGTCATCGGCCACTGCTCGAAGCCGCGACTGAACGCTAGCGGAGAACGGTGCTCGGTCCGCCGCGGTGTCGTGTGATCCGTCCGGTTAGTGGTGTCCG
>JBKPGE010000023.1:0-4641 GCA_046729215.1 Actinomycetota bacterium
CGCCGCCCACAACGTCAACATCAACGCCGTCTGGACCGAAGATGACGAGGAGGCGGAGCGCCACATCGAGTGGGCTCGCCGGTTCCATGACTCCCTCGAGCCGTTCGCCTGCGACCGCGTCTATGTGAATTTCCTCGGCGACGAGGGCGCGGAACGCGTCCGGAGCGCCTACGGGGACGACAAGTACGAGCGGCTGACGGCGCTCAAGGAGAAGTGGGACCCGAGCAACTTTCTCCGCCACAACCAGAACATCGAGCCGCGCCGAACGAGCGTCGCCAGATCGTAGGAGGAGCAGTTCCCGCGCCGCCTGACGTGCGCACGCGCGGCCGGTGGCGAGCCGGCAGGGCCGCGCTGCGCGTGACTGATTCGCTATGGCCCCGTTGACACACGGGGCAACGAGGAACCGCGATCGAAGCCCTCCGTCGGTCGCCATGGTTGGCACCGTCGGCCGCTCTGCGCCACGTGAGCGTCCCCAAGACCTGTCCCCAGCGAACCATTGCTCGGTCGCACGCGGCGAGCCGGGTGCTGAATGGCGCTTGTTCAAGCGGTTCGGACCGCCTCGTCCGCGACTTCGCCGGGCCTCCCCTCCTTACCCAGGAGGTGCTCTGTCGTGCTGGACAACATGTCGATTTACAGGCACTTTGCCGAGATGGACGATCCTTGAGACCGTGTCGTGTCGTTACAGGACAGGGTGAGCGGCGTTCGGATCGCCGCCCGGGCCAGGCCTCACTTTTGACGAGGGTCTCGGCCACTACCGCTGAGAGTCTGGCCGGGGTGCCGTCAAAAGAAACCGGGGTGGGAACCACTGCGTTCAGGCTTGGCCGCCGGCCCGGCTGTCCGCGTCCTCTTTCTCGCTGCACTCGTCGAGCCTGCGCTCTCTCGGCGGCCAGTGGTCTGCTCCTCGAGTGAGTCCATGCGCCTCTCCAACTCCACGATGCGTTCGTCGACCGGATCCATGTCGCGGAGTGCGTCGGCGGCCGTACGAAGCACTGCCTCGAAGATGCCTAGCGTTCCGGCGAACATCCGCAGCGGGAGGGCGGCGAGATTGCGGATTGCTTCCTCGCCCGAGTCTGCGAGCCGGGAGATCGCGTGAGCGTTGTCCGCATCGGCGTTCTCGGCCATGTCGAGACGATAGCGAGTTCGGCGAGCGAATATCGGCTGCCACACGCCGCTCTCGCTGGCTGGTCGTGCTGCGTGATCGGGCGAGATCGCAATCCCGGAGAGCTGTGCGACTTCGAGTCAGCCGAAAGGTGTTCCGTGGCCACGCGTGTTCGCTCGTCCGCGTCCAGACGGCCCATCCCTCGTAGGCCTGAAACCGGCGATCTCGTCGAGGCCGATGCGTTCCTGCGGGGGATGCCTTAGTAGGCCCGTGACGCCTGGTAGCGGGACTGCGCGGCGCGGCCGGAGTACGAGAGGACATCGAGCAGGAACCCGAGCGCGACGACGATCCACTCACCACCGTCGACCCCGACGATGGGGGACCAGACGAGCAGATAGGCGAGCGTCGTCCAGGGCAGGAAGAGGAGGCCGAGCAGGGGCCACACCCACGAGCCGAACGCGAGATCAACGCGGTCGCCGAAGATCCACCAGATCAGAAGGGCGATTCGTGGACCGAGGAAACCGGCGGTGAGAACCAGACAGCACATCAGCGGGGACTATGACGACCTGGACAACGCTTTTTCAACTGACACCGGCGTGGCCTCGCCCCTCCGGTACGCGACGAATAGCCTCTGGCGTCGCCTACCCTGGAAGAGTCCTCCGCGTCAGCTAGCCCGAAGACGAGGCGCGTCGCCCGCGAACGAAGGCTGCAATCACATAGGCGAAGAGGATGATCGCGGCGACCCAGCCGAACAGCCCGACATCGGTGGCTAGGCCGAGGATGAACAGCACGAGTGCGATGAGGGCGATGACAGCGAGGACGATGGGGAAACGTTGAACATTGGCCCCACCTTTCGTAAGCGTTCACTCGGCAGGGACCCGTTTGGGGGTGGCGAATGAGCGGGTGTGGAGCGCTCGGAGGCGGAGGCGATCTATGCGCAGGGCCGCGAGCCGGTGGTCGAGGTGTTGCTGGCGTTGTCGGCGCGGCTGGAGGCGCAGGACGCGCAGCTCACGGCGCTGGCGGAGCGGGTCGAAGAGCTCGAGCAGCAGCTGAAGCGCGACTCGCGCAACTCGTCGTTGCCGCCGAGCCACGACCCGCCCTGGCTGGGGAAGCGGGGCCGGTCGCGGGAGACGGGGCGCAAGCAAGGCGGACAGCCGGGCCATCCCGGCCACGGGCGCGCGTTGTTTTCGAGCGAACGACTGACCGACGTCGTCGACCACTGGCCTGAGCGCTGCGCGTGTGGCCATGTGTTCGGCGAGGAGGAGCGTGAGCCGGCTCCGGCGCGGCACCAGCTGGCGGAGCTGCCACCGCTGGCGGTCGAGATCAACGAGCACCGCCTGCAGCGGCTCTGCTGTCCGGACTGCGGGCGTGCAGTGCGGGTGGAGCTGCCGGCGGGCGTCCCGCGCGGCTGCTTCGGTCCGAAGTTGGAGGCGGCGATCGCGTCGCTCACGGTGCGGAACCGGCTCTCGCGGCGGCAGCTCGTCGAGCTGATGGAGGAGCTGTTCGGCTGTCCGATCGCGGTCGGGACGATCGACGCGATCCTCACCCGCACCGCCGAGACGCTCGAGCCGGTCGACGATGAGCTGCTCGAGTGGACGCGCGCGGCGGGCGCGCTCAACATCGACGAGACCGGCTGGTACTTGAATGGCGAGCCGCGCACGCTCTGGGGCGCCTTCAGCAAGCAGACGGCGGTGCTGCAGATCGCGCCGGATCGCGGCAAGCAGCATCTCCACGGGCTTATCGGTGACGAGTTCGCCGGCGTCGTCGGTTCGGATCGCTTCAGCGCCTACAACAGCCTTGAGCCGGAACGGCGGCAAGCCTGCTGGTCGCACCTTCGCCGCGACTTCACCTTCCACGCCGACCTCGGCCAAGGCTCGCAGGAGATGTTCGGGCTCGACGGGCTCGAGGTCACCTGGAACGTCTTCCACGCGTGGAAGCAGTTCCAGCAAGACGGCGACCGCGAAGCACTCCAGCAGCGCGTCGAGGCGATCAAGACGCAGATGCGGCCGCTGCTCGAATGGGGCTCGACCGGGAAACGGCAACGACACATCCGGGCACTCGCGAAGAACCTACTCAAGCTCTGGCCGGCGCTGTGGATGTTCGCCGAGGTGTCCGATGTCGAGCCGACCAACAACGCGGCCGAGCGCGGCCTGCGCGCCGCCGTCATTTACCGCAAGCCCTCCCTCGGCAGCCGCTCCCAAGGCGGCGAACGCACGATCGAACGACTCCTCTCCGTCGACCAGACCTGCCGCCTACAACGCCGCTCGCTCTACGCCTACCTCAGCGACGCCCTCACCGCCAAAGCCGCGGCGACCCCGTCCCCGCCCTCGCCTGAGAACACGAGACTGCCGGATCGTTGCCCAGCGACGCGCGGTGGCACTCTACGGTTATGTGGGCTGCCACCGGGTGCGCAGGCTGGCACGGGTCCCTTGGTAGGCGACCTCGACCTGAAGTCGGTCCGGCCCAGGCCGGCCGAGCTTGTCCCAGGCTTGAATCGCGGCGGCGAGTCGTTGCTCTGCGGTGTTGCTGCCATGTGCGGCGAGGGCGGTGATCGTTCTTCGTTGGGTTGTGGCCCAGCCGACGACGTAGGCGAGACTCCGGCCATCCCGACTGACCACGCCGACGCCCCACTCCGGCAGGACGGAAACGACCTCGCGGATCGGAAGGGCAGTCGAGAGGTAAAGGATGAGCGCGTCGGCGGCTGCGCGGATTCCGAGCGAGCGCCGGCGGGGATCCTCGAGCGAAACGGCAAGCAGCCGGCGCTTCGCGGCCGGTGTCAAGCGGGTGAGCGACGCACCGGATAGCTCGCGAACGGGACGGGGAGCATCGCCGGTGAGGTCTGTGACAGTCAGCGAGCGCATGCTCTTGGGAAGACCATCCTCGCCGCTGCCACGGAGCGGCATGAAGCCACCGCAGACGATCGACACCGAGCGAAGCTCGCGGCCGCTCTTCTGCAGGCTCGCGATCACATGCGCCCCGGCGGCCTCGCGCACCCGCAGCGGTACCTCGACAATGCCGCCCTCGACGAGCTGCTCACACCAGGCGTAGGGGACGCACTCAGAGCTGGCGGTGACGATGATCCGGTCGAAGGGCGCGCCGGCGGCGAGACTCTCCCGGCCATCAGCCACGACCACACGTGCGCGGTACCCGCCTGCCCGAAGCGCTCGACGCGCGCGAGCTGCGGTCTCGGCATCGATGTCGACGGTCTCAACCCGTCCGCGTTCGCCGACCAGCTGCGAGAGCAGTGCCGCGTTGTAGCCGGTGCCGGCTCCGATCTCCAGCACCCGCATCCCCGGCTCTAGCGCGAGCCGCTCGAGCATCTCGGCCATGATCGCCGGCTGCGACGACGAACTGATCGGAGCTCCGTTAGCTGCGAACTTCGTCGGAATCGCCTCGTCCCGATACACCGCCTCAAGGCCCGACCGGGAGGCAGCCTCAGGGACGAACAGCTCCCGCGGCACCCACAAGAACGCCGCACGCACAGCCTTGCTCCGAATCACGCCCCGCCGCTCGAGCTCACCCACGAGCTGCCGCCGAAGCGC
>JBKPGE010000024.1:0-6172 GCA_046729215.1 Actinomycetota bacterium
GCTCCGGCAGGACGACGGCCAGACGGCGGCTCAGTACGCGACGACCCTGTCGTTCATCACGTTCGTCTGCCTCACGGCCTTCGCGCTGGTCGCGGCCACGAGCTACCTCACCTGATCAGGGGATAGTCAGTCCGGTCGCGATACCCGATATTGCGTACTGATAGGTAAATCCAGGCGGGGCGGTCACGCCGCCAAGACGTGGAGGATCATCGTGCTTCGACTCAGACGACATCGTGCCCCCGCGAAAGAGGACGTCCTGGATCTCGGTGACGGCAAGTCGCCCGAGCGCCGGCGAGCCGACGCACGGCGGGCCCACTACGAGCACCAGCGCCGATTGCTGGAGATCAAGGACCTCGAGCAGCTCATCTCGACGCTGCACAAGCCCGCACCGTAGATCCGAGAACCTTGGACGCGAAGCGCGCTGAGCCGCAGTGCTCGGCGCATGTCGCCTTCTGATCCCGGCGCTGTTCGTCGCCGGAACCCGGCTGCCGTAGTCAGCCGACTCCGACCGGAGAATGCACGACGTGCGCGCTCCGGAGCACCGGAACCGGCTCTGGCGAATCGTCGAGTCGCCGTTCTTCACCGGCTTCATCCTCGCCGTCATCATCGCCAACGCGGTCGTCCTCGGCCTGCAGACGTATCCGGAAATCGAGGAGCGTCGCGGTGACCTGCTCAACTTCCTCAACGACCTCTTCCTGGCCATCTTCGTCGTCGAGCTCGCCATCCGCATCGGTGCCTATGGGCGGCGCCCACAAGAGTTCTTCCGTTCCGGCTGGAACGTCTTCGACTTCGTCGTGATCGCGGTCGCCTTCGTGCCAGGCATTCGCGAGAGCTCGACCCTGCTCCGGCTCGCCCGCCTGCTTCGCGTCGTTCGAGTCGTGCGGATCCTCCCCGAGCTGCGCGTCCTCGTGACCGGCGTGGTGCGCTCGCTGCCGCCGCTCGGAAGCATGCTGCTGCTCACGACGGTGATGCTCTTCGTCTACGGGATGCTCGGCTGGCTGCTGTTCGCCGACGAGATCCCGCAGGACTGGGGCAACATCGGTCGGGCGATGCTGAGCCTGTTCGTCCTGCTCACGCTCGAGGACTTCCCCCGGTACATGGAGGCCGGGATGGAGGTCCACCCGTGGTCGTGGATCTACTTCGTGACCTTCGTCCTGATCACGGTCTTCATCGTCATCAACGTCCTGATCGGCATCGTCTTGAACTCGATGGAGGAGGCGCGAGAGCTGGAGCGCCGGCGCCGGTTGTCGGTCGACCACGAACCTCCACTGGGCGACATCGCCCCGGCGCCGGTCGTGGAGCGAATCACGATCCTGCGAGCCGCGCTAGATGAGCTCGAACAGGAGCTCGCGGTCGCCGGAAGACCGCAGTCCTAGACCGACCAGGTGTCGCCGGCGTGGAGTAGAGCCCTCAGGTCGCCCTCGCCTCGCTCGGCCTTCGCCGTCTCGAGCTGCTCGGCCATCAGTTCGTCGTAGACCGGGCGCTCGATGTCCCGGAAGATCCCGATCGGCGTCGGGCCGTGCGGGGTGTGCGAGATGCTCGAGAGCGAAAACGCAAGGCTCGCCGTCTGGTGGTGCTCGTCGTGCACGAGCAGCGCGTCCTCACCGACGTCGGCCACGTCGACGAGCTCGCACGAGCCGTCGGGGCGCAGCTTGACGCCGCGCTCGCTCTCGGCGCCGAAGCGGATCGGCTGCCTGTGCTCGAGGCGGATCTGGTTCTCGGTCTGCTCCTTGACCGCGTCGAAGGCGCCGTCGTTGTAGACGTTGCAGTTCTGGTAGATCTCGATCAGCGCCGACCCCTTGTGCGCTGCCGCGCGGCGCAGGATCTCGGTCAGGTGCTTCTTGTCGGTGTCGATCGAGCGCGCGACGAAGGTGGCCTCTGCGCCCAACGCGATCGAGACCGGGTTGAACGGCCAGTCGAGCGAGCCCATCGGCGTCGACTTGTTCCGCGTCCCGAGCGGCGAGGTCGGCGAGTACTGACCCTTCGTCAGCCCGTAGATCTGGTTGTTGAACAGCAGGATCTTGAAGCTGACGTTCCGCCGGAGCGCGTGGATCAGGTGGTTCCCGCCGATCGAGAGCGCGTCGCCGTCACCGGTCACGACCCAGACGGACAGGTCCGGCCGCGACGACGACAGCCCCGTCGCAATAGCCGGCGCACGGCCGTGGATCGAATGAATTCCGTACGTCTGCATGTAGTACGGGAAGCGGGCGGCGCAGCCGATCCCTGAGACGAACACGATCCGCTCGCGCGGGATCCCGAGCTCGGGCATGAAGCTTTGCATCGACGCCAGGATCGCGTAGTCCCCGCACCCCGGGCACCAGCGGACCTCCTGATCGGACTTGAAGTCCTTGCCCGTCAGTTGGACGAGCGGCTTCCCACCGTTTCCTTCGGTCACAGCCGACCTTCCCAGTTCCGGCGTGTCGACCGGTCATTGCAGACGGCCGTACGGGCAATGCCGGCACGGCCTGACGTGAGACATCGCAAGCGACGTCTCACAACATCCCCTCGATCGCTTCTGCCAGCTCGGATGAGCGGAACGGAAGACCGCGGACGTGGTTGTAGCCAACGGCGTCGACGAGGAACTCTGCTCGCACGAGCTTGAGCAGCTGGCCGAGGTTCATCTCCGGCACCAGAACCCTTTCGTAGCTCCGAAGCACCTCGCCCGTGTTCCGCGGGAACGGGTTGAGGTAGTTCAGGTGCGCTTGCGCGACCTTCCCGCCCGACTGCCGCACCCGACGGACTCCCGCGGCGATCGGCCCATAGGTTCCGCCCCACCCCAGCACGAGGAGCTCGGCTCCGTCGGGGTCATCGACCTCGAGCTCTGGGATGTCGGCCGCGATGCCGGCGACCTTCTGAGCGCGCACACGAACCATGTAGTCGTGGTTGTCGGGGTCGTAGGAGACGTTGCCCGTCCCGTCCGCCTTCTCCAGGCCGCCGATGCGGTGCTCCAGCCCCGGCGTGCCTGGAATCGCCCATGGCCGGGCCAGCGTCTCGGCGTCACGCAGGTATGGCATGAACGCGCCCTCGTGATTGGGCTGGTCGGCGAACTCGACGGGGATCTCCTGCAGCGAGTCGACGTCCGGGATCAGCCACGGCTCGGAGCCGTTGGCGAGGTAGGCGTCCGAGAGCAGGAAGACCGGCGTCCGATACTTAAGAGCGATCCGCGCCGCCTCCATCGCGGCGTCGAAGCACCCTCCCGGCGTCGAAGCGGCCACGACCGGGACGGGCGATTCGGCGTTCCGCCCCCACATCGCGAGCAGCAGATCGGCCTGCTCCGGCTTGGTCGGCATGCCAGTCGACGGGCCGGCGCGCTGGATGTCGAGGATCAGGAGCGGCAGCTCGAGCGCAACGGCGAGGCCGATCGTCTCCATCTTCAGGACGATGCCCGGACCGCTCGACGTGCAGACGCCGAGCGAGCCGCCGAAGCTGGCGCCGAGGGCCGCGCCAACGGCGGCGATCTCGTCCTCGGCCTGGAAAGTGCGGACGCCGAAGTCCTTGCGGCGCGAGAGATCCTCGAGGATCTCCGAGGCCGGGGTGATCGGGTAGGCGCCGAGAAAGAGCGGCAGGCCGCTCTTCACGCCCGCGGCAATCAGCCCTAGTGCAAGCGCCTGGTTGCCGCGGATGTTCCGGTATGTGCCGGCCGGGAGTTGCGCCGGCGCGACCTCGTAGGTGACGGCGAAGTCCTCGCTCGTCTCGCCGTACGCCCAGCCGGCCTTGAACGCCTTGATGTTGGCCTCGGCGATCTCCGGCTGGTTGGCGAACTTCTTCTCCAGGAAGGCGATCGTCCCCTCGGTCGGGCGGTGGTAGAGCCAGGACATGAGCCCGAGCGCGAACATGTTCTTCGAGCGCTCGGCCTCGCGCTTCGTGACGTCCACCTCCTTCAACGCCTCGAGCGTGAGCGACGTCAGCGGCACCTCGTGGACGTGGAACTCATTCAGCGTCCCGTCGTCGAGCGGATTCGATGTGTAGCCCGCCTTGTCGAGGTTCCGGTCGGTGAAGGCGTCGCGGTTGACGATCAGCGTGCCGCCGTTCGGAAGGTCGCGCACGTTCATCCGCAGGGCGGCGGGGTTCATGGCGACGAGCACGTTGGGCTGGTCGCCCGGCGTGAGGATGTCGTGATCGGAGAAGTGGATCTGGAAGCCGGACACGCCCGGCAGCGAGCCGGCCGGCGCGCGGATCTCGGCCGGGAAGTCGGGCAGCGTCGAAAGGTCGTTCCCCAGCAGCGCCGTCTCGCTCGTGAAGCGTCCGCCGGTCAGCTGCATCCCGTCGCCGGAATCGCCGGCGAACCGGATGACGACGCGGTCGAGCTGTTCGACAGGCTTGGCCATCAACCCCGAAAGAACAGGTATAGCACCGCGCCCGGAGTCGCTAGCCGATCAGCTCGGCGAAACGCGGATCGTCGCGCAGCGAATCGAGGTCCGAGTCCGTTCGGGCAGCGTCGCGAGCGCGTTCATCGGCCTGCACCGCGGCTTCCAGACGCTCGATCGCGGCATCTTTTCGGCCCAGCAAGGCCTCAGCGCAGGCGATGTTGAAGAGAACAGCGGCGTTTCCAGGCAGGTGCTCGGCAAGAAGCTTCTCGTAGAGCTCGATCGACGTCTCGTACTCGCCGCGGTTGAAGGCCTGGAAGGCCTCCGTCGCCTCGCGCGGAAGCGGGAAGAAGGCCTCACCCGGCTTGCCACCGATCGCGGGCACCGTCGTTCCCGGCGCCTCGGCCACGGCGCTTCGCGTCGCCGCAGGATCGCGAACGAACACGACGGTTCCGGACGGCGCGTCCACCTGCTCACCGTCGACCGTGAATGTCGCGCGGCCGGCGAGGACCACGTAGAGCTCCTCCTGGCCGGATTGGCCGATCCGAAAGCCCAGCTCGTCGTGCTCGCGGATCACCACTCCGCCGTCGATGGAGCGGACGGCGCTCGTGCCGAACGCTCGAATCTCGAAGTGCCGGCGAATGTCCATGCGCACGCGTGCGTCGATCTCGTTTCCCTGCATCTCGTCGAGCGAGACGACGTCGAAAGCTCGCTCGGGCATCAACACTTCACTCCGTCGTAGTCGTCGTACCAGCGAGAGCCGAGCTTTGCGTAGCGGTCCCCGTTGCTGAAGCGCACCCACATGAACAGCCTCCCGTTCTTGAGCACGCGGTACTCGACGACTGCCCGCCGACGCGTCTTGAAGTCGACGCGCACGCGGTCGACCCAGGCGCTCGGCCCGAGCCTTCTGCGGGCCTCAAGGGCCTGCCGGAGGAATCGCGGGTACGGGCAGTGGCTGCGGAAGGCCGGTGTCGTCAGCGCGTAGCTCTGCCTGAACTTTCCCTGCTTCAGGAGCGTCAGCTCCTGCTGAAGGAGGCCGCGGATAGCTGTCACGTCGCGGCCAACGGCCGCGCCTCCGAGGGCAGGCAGCACGAGCGCGACGAGGCAGGTGAGGACAACGACACGCCGCACCTAGCCCGCCTCCGCCAGCAATCCCCGGATGTCGAGCGGCGCCGTCATCATCGCGACACCGTCGCCGTCCCTCGTCCGCGGCCACTCTTCTCGCGGCCGGTCGCGGTAGATCTCGATCCCGTTCCCGTCCGGATCCTCGAAGTAGATCGCCTCGCTGACACCGTGGTCGGAGGCGCCGATCGGGATCCCGGCGTCCAGCACGCGCTTCAGCGCGTTCGCGAGGGCCCGCCGGTCGGGATAGCGGATCGCGAAGTGGAAGAGGCCCGTCGTCCCCGGCGGTGGCGGCGAGCCGCCCTTGGACTGCCACGTGTTGAGCCCGATGTGGTGGTGGTAGCCGCCCGCGGAGAGAAACGCCGCCTCGTCGCCCATCCGCTGCTGGAGCTCGAAGCCGAGCACGTCGCGGTAGAACGCAATCGCGCGGTCGAGATCAGAGACTTTGAGATGCACATGACCGATGTCAGTGCGCGGATCGATGGCCTCGGACATGCGCGAGGCAGGCTACAGTCCGTCGCACGTTGGTACCCTGAGGCGCCGTGGCTGACAAGGAAGAAAAGATCGAGCTCGAGGGCGAGGTCATCGAAGCGCTCAGGAACGGGCAGTTTCGAATCGCGCTCGACAACGGCCACGAGACCCTCGGCTACCTGGCCGGCAAGATGCGGCGCTTCCGCATTCGGATCCTCCCCGGAGACCGGATCAAGATCGAGCTCTCGCCTTATGACCTCGATCGTGGGCGC
>JBKPGE010000025.1:0-6745 GCA_046729215.1 Actinomycetota bacterium
CGGGCTGCCGAAGCTGATGGCGCTCGAGCTCTTCAAGCCGTTCATCATGAGCCGGCTCGTCGAGCGGAAGGCCGTCCAGAACATCAAGGCGGCGAAGAAGTACGTCGACTCGATGGTTCCCGAGGTCTGGGACGTCCTCGAGGAGGTCATCGCCGAGCACCCGGTGCTCCTGAACCGGGCGCCGACGCTGCACCGCCTCGGGATCCAGGCGTTCGAGCCGATGCTCGTCGAGGGCAAGGCGATCCAGGTCCACCCGCTCGTCTGTCACGCGTTCAACGCGGACTTCGACGGTGACCAGATGGCCGTGCACTTGCCGCTCTCTGCGGAGGCGCAGGCCGAGGCACGCATCCTGATGCTCTCGTCGAACAACGTGCTCTCGCCCTCGAGCGGTCGCCCGCTCGCAACGCCGACGCAGGACATGGTCCTGGGCGGCTACTACCTCACCTACGCGGAGGACGACCTCACGCAGGTCGACGCTGAGAAGCTGAAGCCGCGGCCGAAGCGCTTCACGAGCGAGGAGCAGGTCGAGCTTGCCGTCGAGTCCGAGCAGGTCGGGCTGCAGCAGCCGATCGAGTACCGGTGGAACGGCGACCTGATCGTGACGACCCCGGGGCGCGTGATCTTCAACGCAGAGGTCGAGCGCACCATCACCGAGGCGGTGGGCGACGACGGCGTCGACGTCGAGTACCCGTACGTCAACCGGACGCTCTCGAAGAAGGAGATGGACGACTTCATCACCGAGCTCGCCGCGCTCTACGGGGCGCACATGATCGGGAATGTGCTCGACAAGATCAAGACGCTCGGGTTCCGCTATGCAACGGACGCCGGCATCACGATCTCGAAGAACGACATCGTCATCCCGCCGGACAAGCAGGAGATCCTCGCCGTGTACGAGGAGCGGGTGCGTCAGGTCGAGCAGCAATACGAGCGCGGCCTGATCACTGAGGAGGAGCGGCGCGAGTCGATCGTCCAGATCTGGACGGAGGCGACTGACGCCGTGGCCGACGCCATGGAGGCCAACCTCCACAAGCTGAACCCGATCTACATGATGGCCAACTCCGGAGCGCGCGGTTCGTTCAAGCAGATCCGCCAGCTCGCCGGTATGCGCGGCCTGATGGCGAATCCGAAGGGCGAGATCATCGAGCGTCCGATCCAGGCCAACTTCATGGAGGGCCTGTCGGTGCTCGAGTACTTCATCTCGACGCACGGTGCCCGCAAGGGCCTTGCCGACACGGCTCTCCGCACGGCGGACTCGGGCTACCTGACCCGTCGCCTGGTGGACGTCGCGCAGGACGTCATCATCCGCGACGAAGACTGCAAGACGAGGGAGTTCATCGAGCTTCCGCTCTACAGCGAGGGCGCACTGAACAAGGGCCTCCTCGGCCGGATCGTCGCCGAGGACCTGCACAGACCGCTCGCGAGCGGCAAGCCCGGCAAGACAGTGCTCGCCGAGAAGGGCGCGCTCGTGACGATGCCCCTGCTCGAGGAGATCGCTGAGGGCCTCGAGGAGGGCGCGCAGGACGCCAAGGTCGGGGTTCGATCGGTGCTGAAGTGCCGCAGCGACTTCGGCGTGTGCCGGACGTGCTACGGGCTCTTCCTGGCGACGGGCGGCATGGCCGAGATCGGCGATGCGGTCGGGATCATCGCTGCGCAGTCGATCGGCGAGCCCGGCACGCAGCTGACGATGCGGACTTTCCACACCGGCGGTGTGGCCGGCGCCGACATCACGCACGGTCTTCCGCGTGTCGTCGAGATCTTCGAGGCCCGAAGCCCGAAGGGTGCGGCCAAGCTCGCCGAGGTTGGCGGCAAGGTCGAGATCGAGCTGACAGAGCGTGGGCCTAAGGTGCTCATCCATACCACCGACGGCGAGGAGCCGGTCTCGTATCAGCTCCCGCGTCGGACACGGCTGCTCGTCGAAAACGGCCAGGAGGTCCAGCCGGGCGACGCTCTCCACGAGGGCTCGCGGACGCCGGCCGATCTCCTTCGCCTCAAGGGCTCGACGGCGACCGAGCTGTACCTCGTCTCGGAGGTCCAGCGCGTCTACAAGTCGCAGGGCGTCGAGATCCACGACAAGCACATCGAGCTGATCGTCCGGCAGATGCTGAAGAAGGTGCGCGTGGAGACACCCGGCGACACCGAGCTCCTGCCAGGCCAGCTCGTGGACAAGGTCGTGCTCGAGAAGGAGAACACGCGGGTGAAGAAGGAGAAGGGCGAGCAGGCGACGTGGGAGCTGTTGATCCTCGGGATCACGAAGGCATCCCTCGCAACCGAGTCGTTCCTTTCCGCCGCGTCCTTCCAGGAGACGACCAAGGTGCTGACCGACGCTGCGATCGAGGGCAAGGTCGACCAGCTCCTCGGGCTCAAGGAGAACGTGATCATCGGGAAGCTGATCCCGGCCGCCACCGGTCTGAAGCAGTACCGGACGGTCGAGGTCAAGCCGTCGGAGAAGCTCCCGGCGTCGGCCTTCCGCCGGCCGGAGTCGGAGGAGCAGCTGCTCGCGGCGCTCGAGGAGATCGGTGCCGATGGAGGCGACGGTGCTTCCTTGTCGGATCTCGCGCTCGACTTCGGCGGTGCACCGGAGCCGGACGGCGATCCTGAGCCGCATGAGTCAGGCGAGGCGATCGAGATCCCAGAGATCGAGTCGCCGCTGGACGAGGAGAGCTAACTCTCCTCGTCCGTGACCCTTTGCGACGGGCGCCGCGGGCGCCCGTCGTCGTTTCGCCTCAGGTCCGCGTGCCAGGCACGGGGACATTGGCCGGAAGTGACGAGAGCCGCGGAGCCTCCCTTCATCCCGCGGCAGGAACGACCGCCGCCGGCCTCCTGCGAGCCAGGTCCAAGTCGGCGACAGCAATCACGGGTGCTGACTCCCTGCCGGCCACGTCCCGGTGCCAGGCACGGGGACAAAGGCTCGAACAGCCGGTGTAGTTTCCGGCGAGGCCGACTGGGCCGGTGGTTACTTCCGCTCGGTTCTTCGTCGGACGAGCGAAGGGGTCTCCGCGTTCCGCGACTCCTTGGCGCGGTAGAGCGCGTCGTCTGCACGCTCGAAGAACGTCGTGGCGTGGTCTTCCGGACGCAGCTCGGCGGCGCCGGCCGACAGCTGGAGCGTTCCCGCGTCTCCGATCGGGCTTCCGGCAACCGCCGCCTGAATTCGGTGGGAGAGCTGCTCGGCCTCCGCGAGGGTGGACTCGGGGAGGATGACCCCGAACTCGTCGCCGCCGACACGACAGGCGACGTCTGCCGAACGCACGACCGACCGGACCCGCGCCGCGACCTCGGCGAGGACGCTGTCCCCGGCCAGGTGCCCGATCCGGTCGTTGATCGCCTTGAAGTCGTCGAGGTCGAAGAGGACGAGCGCGAGCCGGCGCTCGTAACGATGGGCGCGTGAGACCTCGCGAGCCAGCGTCTCGTGGAAGTAACGCCGATTGTGGAGGCCGGTCAGCGCGTCGAGGTCGGCGAGCTGGCGAGCCTCCCGGAAACGCATGGCGTTCTCGATCGCGGGCCCGGCGCGTCCTGCAAGCTCCTCGAGCGAGCGCTTGTCCCGGTCCGCGAACGAGTGCGAGTCCGCTCGGCTGAAGACGCTGAGGTAGCCGATTGGACGGCCCTCGCCTGGAATCGGGACTGCGAGGCCGTGTCGAATCAGCTCCCTGCCGTCGCCTTCCACCTCATCGGGGTAGTCGTAAGAGATCGTCAGCGAGCGCGCCGGGCGGCCGTCGGGCGGCCCCCCCACCGACTGCGCGTCCGCTTCCTCACTCGTGAGGCCGATCGCCGACACGATCGCCTCGTCGCCGGAGCCGACCGTGACGAGCGCGGCGTCAACCCCACGGATCGCGGCCGCCGCCTCGAGCACGCGCGCGAGCACCTCATCCAGATCGATCGTGCCGCCGAGCTCGCCGAGGATCCGGCTTCGCCGGTCCTCGTCCTGTGCGCCACGGAGCTCCTCGACCAGAGCGTCCATGCGGCCCGTGAGCTCGCCCATGACCGTGGCAACCCGCGCATCGGCCGCTCGCCGCTCGCGGATGAAGACGGCAAGGAAGATCAGCGCGAGCACGACGATTCCGGCACCGAAAATCGCCCAAACCAATGCGTCGCTCACCGAAGCCCACTGTACTGGCCCTTCCGCGATCCGGCTATGGCTTGAATAGGCGCTTCCGGGCCGTTCTGAGCCGTCAACCTCTGCTACCATGCCGCAGCCGGTTGGCAGGGGCATCTGCCCCCGCCGACTTTTGTCCTGTCACGAAGTCCCTCGAAGGAGTCCATGCCCACCGTCAACCAGCTTGTGCGCAAGGGTCGGGTCAAGCCGAAGGCCAAGACGAAGACCCCTGCCCTCCGCGGCGCGCCCCAGAAGCGTGGCGTCTGCACGCGCGTTTATACGACCACGCCCAAGAAGCCGAATTCGGCTCTGCGCAAGGTCGCCCGCGTGCGGTTGACGAACGGGATGGAGGTCACGACCTACATTCCCGGGGAAGGCCACAACCTGCAGGAGCACTCCGTCGTGCTCATCCGCGGCGGGCGCGTGAAGGACCTGCCGGGCATCCGCTACAAGGTGATTCGAGCTGCGCTCGACACGGCCGGGGTCTCCGACCGCCGTCAGGGGCGCTCGAAGTACGGCGCCAAGCGAGGCTCGTAATGCCCCGCCGAGCCGAGATTCAGCCACGCGAGCTGGCGGCGGACCCTGTGCACGACTCCAAGCTCGTGAGCCAGCTGATCAACCGTGTCATGACCAAGGGGAAGAAGAGCACCGCCGAGAAGATCGTCTACGACGCGCTCGCGATTTCCGCAGAGCGCTCGGGGAAGAGCCCTGTGGAGGTGCTCGAGCAGGCGGTCAAGTCCGTGACGCCGGTGCTCGAGACCCGCTCTCGCCGCGTCGGCGGCGCGAACTACCAGGTGCCGGTCGAGGTGCCGGCGCGCCGCGCGCGCACGCTCGCGCTGCGATGGATCGTGACCTACTCGCGCGAGCGGCGCGAGAAGGGCATGGCCGCCAAGCTGGCGGGCGAGATCCTGGACGCGCTCGAGCAGCAGGGCGGCGCCTACAAGCGCAAGGACGACCTCTATCGGATGGCGCAGGCCAACAAGGCCTTCGCGCACTACAGGTGGTAACCATGGCGACGCCGGCTACACGCGCACCCGCAGGGCTCGAGCAGGTTCGGAACATCGGGATCATGGCCCACATCGACGCGGGCAAGACGACGACGACCGAGCGGATCCTCTACTACACGGGCCGCACACACAAGATGGGCGAGGTCCACGAGGGCGCCGCGACGATGGACTGGATGGCGCAGGAGCAGGAACGCGGCATCACGATCACGTCCGCTGCCACGACGGCGTTCTGGCGCGATTTTCGTGTGAACATCATCGATACGCCCGGGCACGTGGACTTTACGGTCGAGGTCGAGCGGAGCCTCCGCGTGCTCGACGGCGCGATCGCCGTCTTCGACGGCGTCGCCGGCGTCGAGCCGCAGTCCGAGACCGTCTGGCGCCAGGCCGACCGCTACGGCGTTCCACGCATCGCGCTCATCAACAAGATGGACCGCGTCGGCGCGGACTTCTTTGCGTCCGTGCAGTCGATGGTCGACCGCCTCGGTGCGCGCGCCGTGCCCGTCCAGCTTCCGATCGGCCAGGAGGAGAACTTCCGCGGCGTCGTCGACCTCGTCGAGATGCGCTCCCTCACGTGGTCGGACGACCTGGGGACGAACACGGAGATCGGCGAAATCCCGCCGGAGCTCGTTGAGCAGGCGAACGAGTATCACCACCAGCTGATCGACGCGGTCGCCGATCACGACGAGGAGCTGCTCGAGACCTACCTCGAGGACGAGTCGGCCGTGACGCCGGAGATGCTGCGGCGCGCGCTTCGCGCGGCGACGCTCGACATCAGCGTCACGCCGGTGCTGCTCGGCTCCGCCTTCAAGAACAAGGGTGTCCAGCCGCTCCTCGACGCCGTCGTCGACTACCTGCCCAGCCCGCTCGACGTGCCGCCGGTGCACGGCCTCGATCCGAGGACCGAGCACGAGCTCTCACGCCGCCCAGCCCTCGATGAGCCGTTCTCCGCTCTGGCCTTCAAGGTCATGTCGGATCCGTACGTCGGCAAGCTGACCTACATCCGGGTCTACTCCGGCCAGGTCAAGTCCGGCGACCGCGTCATGAACACGATCTCCGGCCGGACCGAGCGGATCGGCCGCATCCTCCAGATGCACGCCAATCACCGCGAGGAGCGGGAGAACATCGGCGCGGGGGAGATCGCGGCGATCGTCGGGCTGAAGCAGACGACGACCGGCGAGACCCTTGCCATCGACACGGCGCCGATCGTGCTGGAGTCGATGACCTTCCCCGATCCTGTGATCTCGGTCGCCGTGGAGCCGAGGACGAAGGGCGACCAAGACAAGCTCGCAACGGCGCTCCAGCGCCTCGCCGAGGAGGATCCGACGTTCCGTGTCCGGAGCGACGAGGAGACGGGGCAGACACTCATCGCAGGGATGGGCGAGCTGCACCTCGAGATCATCGTCGACCGCCTGACGCGCGAGTTCAACGTCGACGCCAACGTCGGCCGCCCGCAGGTCGCCTACCGCGAGACCGTCGACCGACGTGTCGAGAAGATCGAGGGCCGCTTCGTCCGCCAGACGGGCGGCCGGGGACAGTTCGGCCACGCGATCATCAACCTCGAGCCGTCCGGGCCGGGCGAGGGCTACGAGTTCCTCGACAAGATCGTGGGCGGGCGCATCCCGCGCGAGTTCATTCCCGCAGTCGACCT
>JBKPGE010000026.1:0-21905 GCA_046729215.1 Actinomycetota bacterium
CGCGCATCGCGCCATCCTCGCGCCGAGTCCTAGGGAAGGCAAGGAAGAAAACTCACGACCCTCGGCCGATCCATTCCTCGCCGCCCTCGTAGAGCTCCTTCGTCCACCGCGGCACGCGCTCCTTCCGCTCGTCGATGACATCGCGACAAGCCGAGAGCGCGTCCTGCCTGTGCGGTGCCGAGACGGCGATCGCAACCGAGACGTCGCCGACGTTGCAGTGACCGACCCGGTGGGCTACGGCGACCTCGCACAGGTCGTAGCGCTCCTTCACCCCCTCGGCGATCTCGGCCATGACCTTCTCGGCCATTCCGCCATACGCCTCGTACTCGAGCGCGATGACCTCGCGACCACGCGATTGGCGCCGGACGGTGCCCTCGAAGGTCGCGATTGCCCCCGCTCGCTCGTCCTCGACCTCGGCGATCACTGCGGCGAGATCGAGTGGGCCGTCGACCAACCGGAACGCACCACCGGACACAGGCGGTATGACCGCCACCTCGTCGCCGTCGGCCAATGGCCGATCGCGCTCGGCGTACTCCTGGTTGACGGCATAGAGCATTCCTGCAGGCTCGTCGCCTAAATCCAGCGCCTCCCAGACGTCTCCCACCGTTGGGCCCACGTCGAGCTCGCGCTCGGACCACCCTGCGCGTTCGCGCAGCCCCGCGAACAGTCTGATGGTAACGTTCATTGAACTAAGCTTAGGCTAGTCCGAAATGGCCAAGGTCAATACTCACGAGGCAAAAACGCACCTCTCTCGCCTGCTCGAGCGGGTTGCGAAGGGCGAGGAGATCGTAATCGCCAAGGCGGGAAAGCCCGTGGCGATGCTCGTTCCGTATGTCGAGCCGAAGGAGCCGCGCAAGCTCGGCACCTGGAAGGGCAAGGTGTGGCTTGCGCCCGACTGGGACTCCGAAGAAACGAATTTAGAGATCGAGAAGCTCTTCCACGGCGAGGGCGAAGAGCCTGAGGATTCTGCTTGACACCCATGTCCTGATCTGGGTGCTCACCGGAGAGGGGGTGCTCGGCGAGGAAACTCAGGCGGCAATCGACGATCCCGACGGGTTCGTCGCAGTCAGTGCGGTTTCAGCCTTGGAGATCGAGATCAAGCGAGCACTCGGGAAGCTCGATGCTCCTCGTGACCTTCCTGAGCGGGTCGCGGAGGCACGGTTCGTACCGATGGCGATCACGCTCGAGCACGGGGTCGCTGCGGGGAAACTGCCGCTCCATCACCGTGATCCCTTCGACCGGATGCTGATCGCACAGGCGCAGGTCGAGGGCCTGACGATCGTCACACGCGATCCTCGGTTCGAGCCGTACGCCGTCGCGACGGTGGCCGCCTAGGCGTACACGCGCACGACGGAGCCGTAGCCCCAGCGCTCGCGCAGCCCGGTCGCCAGCCACATGGGCACACGCACACATCCGTGGCTCGCTGGCCACGGCGGCACCTCCGGGTACCCGTGAATCGCGAAGCCGCGGAGGAAGTACATGGGCTGCCAGAGCACCCAGCTCCAACCGGCGACCTCGCTGTAGATGTGCCAGTTCCCGACCGGCGTGTTCCCGGTGGCGCCGGTCGAGGCGTGGATGACGCGCTCGACGCGGCCACCGCGGACCTCCATCACGACCTGCCTGGACTTGTCGACCTCGAGGTAATCGCCGCTCCGAACCCCTGGCGTGGGAAAAGACGCCCGCGAAAGGGCCCGCCACACAGCCCCGTCGACACGCCCCGTCCGCGGCATCCAGTTCACCTTCTGGAACGCGAGTACCGCCTCGTACGTCCTGTACCCGAAGCCGGCGTCCACCCCCGGCAACGCATAGTGCAGCTGCCAAAGGCGCTGCTTCAGCGCGAGCACCGCCGGCCCGTGCGAGCCCATCTGCAGCGCGGGGAAGGCGAGCCGGACTCGAACCCGACGCGCGACGGACAGGTATCCCACGTTCGGCCGCAGCCGCAGTCGCGCGACGAAGCGCGGCCCACGCGACGTCGGCACGAGAGCGCGAAAACGTCCGGCGGGCCCGACCCGGACCAGCGCCCGCCCGAGCACGAGGCGTCCCGCGCGGGCCGGCAGGAGCCGTCCGACGACAAACACCCGCTGGCCGAAGAAACGGCGCCCGACGACTCGGCTCTTCAGCCGAGGCTGCAGCCGGAGCACCACCGGCGCCGAATCGCCGAGGGCGCTGCGGGCGACGAAGCGCCCTGGCGCGCGCGCGTGAAGATCGAAGACGAAGCCTCCCCCGCTCGATACAGTCGACCGGACGACGACGCCGTCCCGCAGGAGAAACACTTGCTGCGGCGCGGCGGAAGCAACCGACCCGCGGAAGCGGACCATGTCGTCGTAGCGCGCCACCCGGTGGTCGGCCCTCAGCGTGACGTTCGCAGCCCAACCTGGCACCGCGAAAACCAGTGCCCCCACCGCCGCCGCCAGAAGCGCGACCCTCCGCATCACGTCTTCTTATAGACGTTAGGCCTCCGGATTCCTCTCCGTGGCGACCTCCGACTCGCTTCTCAGAATGGCGCGCGCATCCGTCCGCCGTCGACCGAGGAGGAATCAGATGAGAAGACTCGCGCGCCGTCGACCCTCGCCCGCCCTGGTCATCGCGTGCATTTCGTTGGCGATCGCACTCGGCGGAACGAGCTACGCCGCTGTCAGCCTGGGGCCGGGGAGCGTCGGGAACAAGCAGCTGAAGAGGAACGCCGTGACGTCGTTGAAGGTCAAGGACCACTCGCTGCTTGCGCGTGACTTGAAGGCTGGCCAGCTTCCACGAGGCGCGCGAGGGCTCAAAGGCGACAAGGGCGACAAAGGAGACGCCGGAGCGCCGGGCGCAGCCGGCCGTTCGGCGCTGACGCCCCTTCAGTCGGGGGAGACTGTTCGCGGAACCATCGGCACGCGCGAGAACAACCTCAATGCGGGAGACGAGATCGCCGCGACGGCGACGTTGCCGATCCCCGCAACGGTGGCGCTCGACGATGCCCACGTCACAGTCGACGGCAACGACGAATCAGCCGGCGAGTGCCCGGGAACGGCGACGAACCCGACAGCCGCGGCCGGCTTCGTCTGCATCTATCCCTGGCATCAAACGAACGTCGAAGCGGCGAGCCCGGACGGCGTGATCTGGGGCGACGACGCCGCAGCAGCCGAAAAGTGGGGCTTCCAGGTCTCGATCACCGCTGCGGCGGCGGGCTCCACGGCCCTGTTCGCGAACTGGGCCTACACGGCTCCGTAGAGCCACCGGAAGCCCGGCGCCTTCCAACGAGACGCCGGGCTTCCCAACTAACCTCCGTCTATGGCAGCGACCGAGGATCGACGCGAGACCGACTCCGAGATCGAGGTCAAGCCGGTCTACAGAGAAGCCGACGTCGAGGGGCTCGAGCTCGAGAACCCCGGCGAGTACCCCTTCACCCGGGGCCCGTACAAGGACATGTACCGGGGGCGGCCGTGGACGATCCGGCAGTACGCCGGATTCGGATCGGCGACGGAAACGAACGAGCGCTTCCGCTATCTCCTCGCCCGAGGACAGACCGGGCTCTCGGTGGCCTTCGACCTGCCGACGCAGCTCGGCTACGACTCCGACGACCCGCGTGCGGAGGGCGAGGTCGGACGGACCGGGGTCGCGATCGACTCGATCGCCGACATCGAGCTCCTCTTCGACGGCATCCCGTTGAACGAGGTCTCGACCTCGATGACGATCAACGCGCCCGCCGCATTGTTGCTCCTCCTGTACGAGCTCGTCGCGGAGGCGCAGGGAGTCCCGGGCGAGGAGCTGCGCGGGACGGTCCAGAACGATGTGCTCAAGGAGTACTGCGCACGCGGGAACTACATCTTCCCGCCCCGTCCGACGATGCGGATCACCACCGACCTCTTCGCGTACTGCCACGAGCGTCTCCCGCGGTTCAACACGATCTCGGTCTCCGGGTACCACATTCGCGAGGCGGGCGCGACGGCGGTGCAGGAGCTGGGCTTCACGCTCGCGAACGGCATCGCGTATGCCGAGGCGGCAGTGGCCGCGGGGCTCTCACCCGACGAGTTCGGTGAGCGGCTCTCGTTTTTCTTCAACGCCCACAACCACTTCTTCCAGGAGATCGCGAAGTTTCGCGCCGCGCGGCGGCTCTGGGCGCGGATCATGCGCGATCGCTTCGGCGCGACGAACCCGCGCGCCCAGGCTTTGCGTTTCCACGCGCAAACCGGCGGCTCGACGCTCACCGCGCAGCAGCCCGAGAACAACATCGTCCGCGTTGCGATCCAGGCGCTCTCGGCGGTGGGGGGCGGCGCGCAATCGATCCACACGAACTCGTTCGACGAAGCGCTGGCGCTCCCGACCGAGCGCTCCGCCAAAATCGCCCTGCGCACCCAGCAGATCCTCGCGCACGAGGCCGGCGGCACCGACACCGCGGATCCCTTCGGCGGCTCCTACTTCATCGAGGCGCTGACGGACAAGCTCGAGGCCCGCGCATGGGAGCTGATCGAGCGCGTCGACGAGCTGGGTGGTGCGGTCGACGCAATCGAGCAGGGGTTCGTCCAGCGGGAAATCGAGGACGCGGCGTTCCGCCACCAGGAGAGCGTCGAGACCGGCAGACGCGTGATCGTCGGCGTCAACCACTATCAGGAAGACGATGCCGAACCGATCGAGCTCCACGAGCTCGATCCCGAGGCCGAGAAGCGGCAGCTGGAGCGGACAGCACGCGTCCGAGCAGAGCAGGACGCCGACGCGGCGGACCGTGCGCTCGCGGAGGTCCGCCGTGTCGCCCGCGGAGACGAGAACCTCCTTCCGCCCATGCGGGAGGCGCTTCGCGTCCGTTGCACCGTCGGAGAGATCTGCAACGTGTTACGCGAGGAGTTCGGAACCTTCGACGCTCAGTGACCAAGCTCTCCGCGCAGGAGGTAGCCGACCTCGTCCCATGCTCGCTCGAGGACGTGCGACGGCTGGAGAATCTCGGCATCCTCGAGCATGCCGACGAGGATGGCCGGCATCCGTCCTCCGACGTGCACGTTGTTCGCCTCATGGCCGCCTTCGAAGACTCCGGAATCTCGCTCGAGGACGTCGCCCGGGGCATGAAGACGGGTGAGCTCTCGTTTCCGTTGGGCCTCTTCATGCCGGAGCCGGTGGGACAGCCGGAGACCTACGAGCGGCTCGCCGCCGGCCTCGGTCGAGAGCCCGACCTCGTGCGCCGCCTCAGCAGGGAAATGGGTTTGCCGCCGCCCGCCGACGATCGGCTTCGCGTCGAGGACGCGGAGCACCTCGCGCTCATCCTGACCACGCTCGACCTCGCTGACGACGAGGAGCTGTCGCGTTTTGCGCGGCTCTACGGCGGCACGGTTCAGCGCCTGGTCACATCAGGCCTCCAGTTCTTCGACCGCGCGGTCCGCCAGCGTGTCGCGACGTTCGACCTCTCCGACGCGGAGAAGGACGCCTTCGTCTATCAGAGGGCCGGGGGATACACGGTGCTCGTCCAGCGCCTTGCCTCCTGGCTCCAGCGCCGCCATCGAGAACACGCAGTCCTCGAGTATCTGGTCGGTGTCGCCGAAGGCTCCATGGAGGAGCGCGGCATCAGTCCACGTCCGGCCAAGCAGCCTCCTGCGATCGCGTTCCTCGATCTCACCGGCTACACGAGGCTCGCGGAAGAGCGAGGAGACGAAGCCGCGGCCGAGCTCGCCTCAGACCTCGCGAGCGTCGTCCAGGACACGGCCACCACGCACGGCGGACGTCCGGTCAAATGGCTCGGCGACGGGGTCATGTTCCACTTCAACGACCCGGGCGGGGCGATTCGGAGTGGCCTCGAGCTGGTCGAACAGACGGAGCGGGCCACCTCGATGCCGGCCCGGATCGGCATCAACGCGGGAGCGGTCATCGTCCAGGAAGGCGACTATTTCGGGAGGACGGTGAACGTCGCGGCTCGGATAGCGGACTACGCGCGACCCCGCGAGGTGCTGGTGAGCGACGAGGCCAAGAAGAGCTCCGGCGTTGCCGATGTCGACTTCGAGCTCGTCGGCGACGTGCCGCTCAAGGGCGTCTCGAAGGCGGTGCGGCTCCATCGGGCCGTCCGCGGTTAGCGTCTTTCTGGGCTACCATCGCCAACGGGGAGGACGTGGGGTCTGAAGGCGCAGACACAAGGAGGTCTCTTGTTGCGGCATTTTCTGCTGCTCGCGCTCGCGTGTGCGATCGCAGGCTCGTGGGTCTCGGTCGGAACGGCGCAGCCCGAGGGACAGCTTCCCGGCGTGATGCTGATCTCTCTGTCAGATGTGGGCGACACCTTCGACTTTGAGTTCAACTGCAACGCCGACGGCTCGGGGACCGTCAACTACAGCGTTACCGGCCGCGCGATCAACGCTCTTGACGGCAGCTTCGAAGAGACTGGGACGATTACCTTCGACAGCGCCCAACGGGTGACTGGGTTCGACGCGTCATTAACGATTACCGCGGACGACGGCAGGGTCTTCACGGGGACGAAGACGCTTGCGGGGCCAGACGAAGGCATCGGGGGCGGCTCGTGCGTTACAGACCCGCCTGGGTCGTGCGCGGCCTGGGCACAGGGCGTCCCGTTCACGTACGAGGTGGCCCACGCCGACGGCACCGAGCGCGGGACTGGGGTGATCTTCACTCTGTCGCCTACCCAGGACGAATGCGGCGGGGCCACGTGGGGCGCCTTCGAAGAGGACTTTTTGGCGACGGATGTCGCGCCTCCGGAGCCAACAACGCTCATGCTCTCGCCCGCGGCGGCGGTGAACCCGCTCAGCGAGCCACACACTGTCACCGCCACGCTTACCGACCAGTACGGAGAGGCGATCCGCGACTATTCGGTCCTCTTCACGCTGGGCGGCGCCACCACGGGGACGGGTAGCTGTGTCACCGACGTGCTCGGCCAGTGTCAGTACACGTTCGCTGCTCCAGATTTCCCGGGCGAGGTGACGATCACTGCCTGCTCCGATGCCTACGGCGACGGCGGCTGCGAGCCGGACTCTGCGATCGGAAGGGCAACGAAGACGTATGTGCTGCCGACATCTACGGCAGGGGCGGCGACCGGCGGCGGCCGGGTCGGAGCGGTCTCGATCGAGTTTGCCGCCAAGAGCAAGGCCGGCAAGCTCACCGGCACCTGCCAGGTCGTCTCATCGACGGTAACGGCGAACTGTCTCGACGTCTCTGCCTACGTTCAGGCCGGAAACACAGCGACGTTCTACGGCCGTGCCACGGTGAACGGAGTGGAGACCCTCTACCGCATCCACGTTGTGGATGCCTCGAAATCCGGCGCCGGGGACGTCTTCGACTTCACGACCGCGAGCGGATTCCACGTCGGCGGAACGCTCACGAACGGGAGCCTGCAAGTCCAGTAGAGGGTGACATTGGTCGTCAGAGGGTGCGGGCAGCCGCACCCTCTAACGTCAGAGGTCTGCGACGATCGAAAGTGGTGCGGATCCTTCTCGTCTCGCAGATGTACCCGGGGCTAGACGACCCTGATCTCGGCGTGTTCGTCCAGCAGCTCGAGGAGGAGCTGCGCCGGCGGGGGCACGAGCTCGAGCGGGCTGTGATCGACCGGCGTGCCGGTGGAAAGCGGCGCTACGCGGAGCTTGCACGTGACACGGCTTCGGCGGCGCGACGCTTTCGCCCGGACGTCGTCTACGCGCACTTCCTCGTCCCCACAGGACTGGTCGCTGCGCTCTCGACCCATGCTCCACTCGTCGTCACGGCGCACGGCCGCGACGTTCGCAACATCGGGGCGTTTCCCGGGGTCCGTCCTGCGACGCGGTTCGTTGTCCGCCGAGCGGCGGCGGTCGTCGCCGTGTCCGACTACCTGCGCGTGGAGCTCGAGACCAAGGTGCCCGAAGCGCGCGGAAAGGTCGAGGTCGTGGACTGCGGCGTCGACCTGGACCGCTTTCGGGTGGAGCACGCGCCTCATGGCCCGACGGCATTCCTCTGCGTCGGTTCCCTCACTGAGCGGAAGAATGTCGTTCGCCTGGCCGATGCCTTCGCCCGGCTGCTCGAGGGAACGCTGACCTTCGTGGGCGACGGGCCGCTGCGTGGAGAGCTCGAGGGCAGGCCAGGAGTTTCCGTCGCCGGAAGGGTGCCGCACGAGGACGTGCCGGGCTGGATCGGGCGGTCACACGTCCTCTGCCAGCCCAGCCTCATCGAGCCCTTCGGGCTCGCGTTACTGGAGGCGATGGCGGGCGGACGTTCCGTAGTCGCCACCCGAATCGGTGGACCATCCGAGTTCGTCGCGCCCGAGGCGGGCGTCCTCGTCGACCCGACCGACCTCGCCGATCTAGCGCGCGGGCTGGCCGCCGCCGCCACGCTTCCCTGTCCGAATCCCGCGGCGCGTGCAGTCGCCGAGGAGCACGACGTCAAGCGACAGGCGGAGCGGGTGGAGGCGATCCTCCTCCGAGCCGTTCGAGGTCGGCGAGACGACGCTCGACCAGAGGCCTGACGGTCTCCTCGAGGCCGGCCTCCCGGGCCAGCTCCAGCGCCTGCTCGTAGGACGCGCGAACCTTCTCGGGCGCGACGCCCTGCTTGAGCCTGTTGTCGCCGGTGACGAGCAGTTTCTGAATTAGCCCTTTTGTGTCCATTTACCTGTCAAAACTTGCATTAAATCAGTCAGAATGCATAGTGAATCGAATGAATACTTGCGCCAGCGCTGCGGCCGTTCCGCTCACCAGGGCGATCCGAGTGCTGATCGCCGATGACGAGCCCCTGTTCGTCGAGATGGTGCAGGCGATCCTCGTCTCCGAGGACGGCATCGAGGTCGTTGCGACGGCCTGCGACGGGAAGGACGCGGTCCGGCTTGCGGCCGAGCTCGACCCGGACGTGGTGGTCATGGACATCAGCATGCCTGTGATGAACGGCATCGACGCCACGCGTGAGATCAGAGGAAACGACTCCGGCGCGCGCATCCTCATCCTCACCGGCGGTGCCAACTCGACCGAGATCGACGACGCCCGACTGGCCGGCGCGGACGTGTTCCTGACGAAGGACCGGATCGACGAGCTCACCGGCGAGATCCTCCATCTGGGCTGCCGTTAGGCGTTGCTACCCTGGGCGGCCGAATGCTGCTCGGGATCATGGTGTTCTTCCACTTCATCGTCTGCGTGACGCTGATCGCGCTCGTGCTGATGCACTCCGGGCGCGAGGCAGGGCTCGGCGGAATGGGGTTCACGCCGGCCTCCCAGGGCGGTACGCACATTGTCGAGCGCAACCTCACGAGAGTCACGATCGCGGTCGCCTTCATCTTCGGCCTGAACACGATCATCCTGTTCAGGCTTCTCCAGTAAGCGCGGCTACACTGGACCCCGCGCGCTGGTGGCGGAATTGGTAGACGCGCAAGGTTGAGGGCCTTGTGGGCTTTGCGGCCCGTGGAGGTTCAAGTCCTCTCCAGCGCATAAGGCCTGGCCCCTAGGGGCCTTTTTTCGTTTGACGCCGTCCGGCCCGCTCGCTACCTTGACCGAACACATGTTCGCGGAAGGAGGCAAGATGGTGACCGAGCGGCAGCGGGCGATCCTGGACTACCTCAGGGGGTTCGTCGACGAGCACGGCTACCCGCCGACGGTGCGCGAGATCGGCGAGGCCGTCGGTCTCCGCTCGCCCTCGACCGTCCACGCCCACCTCGCACAGCTCGAGCGGGCCGGCTTGCTGCGCCGCGACCCGACGAAGCCGCGGGCCATCGAACTGACCGACCGGCGGCGCGAGGTCGCCGCTGCGGCCGACGTCCACAGGCTTCCGCTCGTCGGCGAGATCGCCGCGGGCGGCCCGTTGCTCGCCGAGCAGAACATCGAGGACTATGTCGGCGTTCCCGAACCGCTGTCCGCCGGCGGGGAGGAATTCGTGCTGCGCGTCAAGGGCGACTCGATGGTCGACGCGGGCATCCTCGACGGCGACTTCGTCGTCGTTCAGCGGCGTCAGAGCGCCGAGAACGGCGAGATCATCGTGGCGCTCGCCGGCAATGACGAGTTGGCCGACGAGGCAACGGTCAAACGCTTCTTTCGCGAGGACGGGCGGATTCGGCTCCAGCCCGAGAACGAGACGCTTGAGCCCATCTACGCAGACCATGTCCAGGTGCTCGGCAAGGTGATCGGAGTCTTCCGGCAGGTGCGATGAGCGAGGTCAGGCCACTCACCAGGACGCTCGACCAGGAGCTCCTTGCGCTCATGCGCGGCGCGAGCCTGGAATGCCTCGTTTGCGGGGAGTTCGTGCTCTCCCGGCACGGCGACGTCGAGTGCCCGGAGTGTGGTTTTGCGCTCCGCGACGCAGCAAAAGCAGGGCTACAATTGGGTTTGCAGGCCGGGTGACCGCGGGCCGGCGCAAGCCGGTCCGAGGAAAGTCCGGACACCGAAGGGCAGGACGCTGGGGAAATCCCAGGCGGCGAAAGCCGACGGAAAGTGGCACAGAAAGGAGACCGCCAGCGGCGAAGACTCTCCGGAGACGCCGGTGGTAAGGGTGAAAAGGTGGGGTAAGAGCCCACCAGCGTCGCGGTGACGCGGCGGCTTCCAAACCCCGTCCGGTGCAAGGCGAAGCAGGCTCCGTCGACGCGGCCCGCCGAGGAGCCGGGTGCGCTGCTCGAGCCGTCGGGCAACCGGCGGCCTAGAGAGATGGTCACCCCCGACAAAATCCGGCTTACAGGCCTGCTACGGAAAAAGCCCTGGAAACGGGGCTTTTTCTATGCCTGCGATTCGCCGGTGACTCGTCAGGCTCGCCCGCGCGGGCGGGCTGACTGCGGTCTCCAGCACCCCGGAGCGCCTCATGCGCGTCGATCCGTTCGCCTGCCCCGCCGGTATCGCCGGAGCTTCCGGGTCGGGGTCGACCGAGCGCGGCGGCTAAGGAACGTACGTGCGAGGTAGCCTTCCGCGCACGTAGGTTTGCTTCGTTGGCCTACGCCGCGAGGCTCGGTGACTTCAGACCTCGGTGACGTTCGATGTCACTGACGTCTGATCCAGCACACCCGCGTGATCGCGTCAGGCGACCGCTAAGACGATCGAACAGCGGACTTCCGCGTCTTTGCGACGCGCCACTCGACCTTCTGGCCAAGCGCGGCGGCGAACCGCTCGACGGTCGAAAGCTTCGCGTCGATCTCGCCGGCTTCAAGCCGCGCGACAGCGGATTGCGACGTACCCATGCGCGCTGCGACCAGGGTCTGCGAGAGGCCCAGCTTCTCGCGTCGTGCAGCAAGTTCGCGCAGCAGCTGTCGACGACGCAGCGCTGCCTCGACGAGGTTGGGGAACTCGGGGTTCCGCTCGCTGCGCTGGTCGACGATCTCGTCGATGAAGTCTGGTCGGTTAGCCATGCGCCTCACTATAGCGTGCATGGCATCTCACCGCTGAGATTGAGACTCGCCTCGGCGCCGCCAGTCAGCGAGCCGCCTCTCAGCGAGCCGGATCTTCTCGGGTGGCGTCTTCTGTGCCTTCTTCGAGAAGCCCTCGAGCGCGAGCAGGACCCGGCTTCGGCGGCCCTCGGGAGCGAACAGGATGCGGTACGTCTGTCGATCGCCGTCGGCTCGCACCTCGTGGATGTCGCCGCGAAGCCGCCTGGCGGAGGAGCGCCGCACAATGGGCTCGCGCCTCGTCAGCCCTCATCGCGTACGAATCGCCGAATGACGGCGATCCTAGGCGCTGCTACCAAAGAGCACCCGCCGAGCGGGCTCTTCCATTTGAACGCGCGTTAGCGCGCGACCCGTGCGCGCGCCAAACGAGCAGCGGCGAACGGACGCATCGTACGGAAGAGAAGCATGGCCGCCGCGAGACCAACGGTCGTATTCACCGCGGTGACCCCGACCTGCATGCTGACGGAGAAGGACACTGCGGCGGCGGTCGAGATCACGCCCTGGAGAGCGTAGGTCGCCAGGATCTGCTGCGATCCCGCGCCACCAGGCACCGGGACGGCGGTCGACAGGCCGTTCAGCACGACGACGAGCAATGCGGTCTCCAGCCCTGCCTCGATTCGAAAGGCCTGGAGCACGAGGAATACGACGCCGACCCGGCAGGCCCACGCACCGAGCTGGAAGGGAAGAACGGAGCGAGCGTAGAGCGACGGGCGTTGGAGGACCGCAAGGCCCCGCACGGCCGACTCGATGAACCGCCGCGCGCCGGCGCGAAAGCGCCAGGCGACAAACAGGAGAACGGCAACCGCGGCCAGCGCCGCAACGATCGGGACCAAGCCGAGTGACGGAAGTGACGGCAGATTCGGCAGTACTCCCGTGGCCCAAAGAGCCACGATGAGCGAAGCTCCGAAGACGGCGTCCGTCACGGCGAGGACCGTGAGCGATGCCGCGACCGTCGGCACGCACGAGCCGGAAATCTGCGCGCGAGCGAGCGCGACCTTTGCACCCTCCCCGCCGCGTGCCGGGAGGTACGCGTTCAGTGCCATCCCGGCTGCATACGCGCACCCGAGCGAGAAGACTGGGATCCGGCACTGCGGGTAGGCAGCGGCGAGCACGTTTCGCCAGGCAAAGGCTCTGCAAGCGAGCGTCGCGAGCTGGAGCGCAAGTGCAAGCGCGAGAAAGCGCCAGTCCAGATCCGTTACACGGTCCGCAGCTGCGGCGGTCTGGTCTCCGATGCCGGCGAGAACGTTCAGGTTGTCCGCCCCAGTACCCCGGCTCGCGACAGCGCCGCCGCGTCGTCTGTGATCAGGCCGTCGACGCCGAGTCGAAGCAGCGAACGCGCGCGTGTCGACTCGTTCACCGGCCAGGCCATGACGACGTCCGCTATGTCGAGCAGTGCAGTGATGGTCTCTCTATCGGCAAGGCGCTCGTGGATCGAAACACCTTCGAGTGCCTTATTGGCGAAACGGCGAAGCGCCAAACGCAGCTGTGGCGCGCTGCCGATGGAGTACACGCGGCGCACGGTGGTGCCCTCGAAGGGCTCGAGCAGCCTCCACCAGCGCGAGCAGACGGTGAACCGTCGCTCGGGCAGGTACGGCTCGAGCTCACGGAGGACGAGGTCGGCCAGTCGCTTCCTCGGGCCTTTGAGATCGAGCATGAGCTCGGTCTCAGGGGCCGTGGCCGCGAGCAGCTCTCCCAGACGCAGCTGGGGGCGCCACGACGCCTGGAGCCTCCACCGATCCCAGAGAATCGGGATCGGCCCAGCGGTCTTCAGGTGCCGGACCTCGAGCCTGCCGCGGTAAAGCCGGACGTCAGCTTCTACAAGGGTCGGCTTGAGGCGCTCTGCGGCGTAGAGGTCGGAGAGGCGGTTCCCGGCGCGGTGTGCGACGAAGAACGGGCGCAGCCCGTCGGTGCGGAAGCTCGACAGGGATGGCCGGTTCACCGCCGGCGAGTCTAGCCGTGGATACCGATCGCCTCTTCGCGATGAGGCGAGCTCCGGCCAGGCCGACGAGGACGACGGCGGCGCCGCCCGCGACGTCGATGACGAAGTGGTTCGCAGTAGCGACGACGGCGAACGTCATCGCCGTCGGAGAAAGAACCGCGAACACCCGGACGACAAGGTGCGTCGTGCTCAAGAAGAGGACGATTCCCACGGCGAGGTTCCACCCGACGTGGAGGCTTGGGAAGGACGCGTACTGGTTCGTGAGTCCCGGCGGTTGCAGCGCGCGGTAGGCGTGCGACTGATCCGACACCGTGTCGACGAGGCCCATCTCGAGCAGCCGCGGCGGTGCGGCTGGGAGGAACGCGAAGAAGAGGAAGCCGATCCCGCCCGAGATGAAGAGCGTGTTGCGCAGCAGGTAGTAACTGTCACGTCGCCAGATGTGCAGACCGACCGCCGTGGAGAGGATCACGGGCCAGTGGCCCCAGATGTAGATCCAGTTGGCGAATGTGACCAGGCCGTCTTTGCCCACGATCGCTGCCTGGATACCGTCCTCCCAGTCGAGTCCGAGGGAGTGCTCGAATTCGACGATGCGGTCGCCGTTCGCGAAAGCCTCGGCCGGCGCTCCGGCCGTGACGTTGCGGACCGTGAAGTAGGCGAGGATCGCGCCTGTAACGAGCGCAGCTTCGCGCAGGAAGCCGTCGTCCAGGCTGGAGCGCAACCACCGGCCGACCTGCGGGCGTGTGGCTGACGGTGTTGAAAACTCGGTGCTACTCACGAATTACCACCCATTTATTCCAACGACGAATCGTGAGCTCGAATTTCGACCTAGCCCCTGATGAGCTCCGCGAGCTGTCCACGAAGGCGCTCGGCCTCGTCGCTGTGCGCGCGAATCTCCGCAGGGCTCGCGCCGCGTTCCGCAAGCACGTCCTGAACGAGAACGAGGCCTCGGATTCGCAGGAGAAGGTCGTCGACCTCGGGGCTGAGCAGCGAGGCGTTGTGGGGATCGAGGGCGTGGGTATTGGTCATCAGGCTGCCTCCTCCAACGGGTTGAGGGAATCGTCCTGCGAGGGCTCGACTGCGGGAAGCAATGCCGGCCGCATCAACGTCGCGGCGATCAGGGCGCCGGCGAGTGCGAATGCGGCGAGCACGTAGAACGAGCTGGTGAAGCCGTACGTCAGCGCCGCGGTGCTGGAGGCGCTTCCAGGGTGAGCGTCTTCGTACTGATTCGTGAAGGTCGTTGCAACCGTGCTGATCGTTGCGAGGCCGACCGCCCCGCCGATCTGACGGCTGACGTTGATCAATCCCGACGCGACTCCGGCGTCGCCGGGCCCGACGCCGGTCAGTCCGCCGATCGTCACCGGGACGAAGGAGAGCGAAAGGCCGACGGCGCCAAGCATGAACGCCGGGAAGAGATCCCAGAAGAAGTGTCCCTCGACGGGCACTCGCGCCAGAAGGGCAAGCGACGTCGCGGTCAAGAGCAGGCCGACAGTCAGCACCGGGCGAACGCCGAACCGCGTCACGAGCGTCTGCGCGACGTTCGAGAAGACGGCGATAGTCACCGCCATGGGCGCGAACGCCAGCCCGGCTTGGACGGCGGAGTAATGGAGCACCTGCTGCAGGTACAGCGTCTGGACGAACCACCACGAGAACGCTGTGGCAGCGATGAGAACTGCCGTGACGTTCGCGGCCGTCAGCGTCCGGAGCCGGAAGAGGCGCATGGGCAGCAGCGGAGCCTTCGACCGCAGCTCGATGACGACGAAACCGACGATGAGCGCGGCGGCGGCCGAGAGGAGTCCGAGCGTCGTGGGGCTCGTCCAGCCGTCCTCGGTCCCGCGGGTCAGCGCGTAGACCAAGAGCATGATCCCCGACGTCACCGAAGCGGCGCCTGCCAGGTCGAAGTGCCGCCGCCCGTATGCGTTGCCGCGGTTCTCACTCAGGAGGAACGGGATCGACGCGATGACGGCGAGGCCGACCGGGACGTTGATGAAGAAGATCCAGGGCCAGCTGAGATAGGAAGTGAGGACACCGCCAAGGAGGACGCCGGCTGCGCCGCCGCTGCCCGAAGCGGCGCCCCAGAGCCCGAGCGCCAGATTGCGCTCGCGGCCCTCCTGGAACGTCGTCATCAGGATCGACAGGGACGCGGGCGCCAGAAGCGCTCCGCCCAATCCCTGAAGCGCGCGCGAGACGATCAGCGCCTCTTCGGACCACGCAAGCCCCGAGAGGAGCGAGCTGGCCGTGAAGATCGCAACTCCGGCGAGGAAGATGCGTCGCCGGCCGAGGAGGTCGGCGAGCCGGCCTCCGAGCAGCAGCGCGCCGCCGAAGACGATGGCGTATGCGGTGATCACCCACTGGAGGCTCTGTTGCGAGAAGCCGAGGTCGGTCCCGATCTCGGGCAAGGCCACGTTGACGATCGCCACATCGAGAATGACCATGAACTGTGCGACGACGACAAGCGCGAGAATGGCCCAGCGCTTGGAGCTAATCGATGAGCGAGTCACTAATTGCCTCCCAGAATCGTTGATTCAGTCAACAATCATATACAACAACGATTGGGTCGGCTACACTTATTCCCATGACAACGACACCAACGACACCCCACGTAGAAACGCTCATCAAGGCGCCTGCGGCCAGGCCGCCGCGAGAGCTCTTGTCCAGCCCGACGTTTCTGCTCAAGCACCTCACGTGGGCGATGAAGGAGCAGAAGCTCGCGGCCTTCGAGCCGACCGGCCTGAACCCGATGCACTACGCGGTTCTCGCTCTCCTCGACGAGGGGGCCCGCGAGACGCAGGCAACGATCGCCGACGCGCTCGGTTACGACCGCGGCTACCTCGTCGGACTGCTGGACGAGCTTGAGGATCGCGACCTGATCGAACGGCGCCGTGATCCCGACGACCGCCGCCGCCATCTCGTCAAGCTCACGACCGGCGGGAAAGAGCAGCTGACGAAGCTGCGCTCAGTGCTCAAGCGCTTCGAGAAGGAGTTCTTGGCGCCGCTCGACACTCAGGAGCGCGAGACGCTGCTGATGCTCCTTCGCCGAGTGGCCGCGCAGCATGACGAGCGCTTCGCCAACGGTTCGTAAGAGTCGCGACCCGGCGGACGAGGGCCGCCGGGTCGCGCTTGCTCAGTAGCCGTATCCGCCGTTCGAGGAGGTCGAGTTGTCGCTCGAGCTCGAGATTCCGGTCGGGGTCGCGACGTGCCAGGTGAAGGCCTTGCCGTCGAAGCTGTCGGCGAAGCCGTTGCCGGTCACCATGTCCGGGCCCGGGTCTTCCTGGAAGCGATAGAGGAGCCGGCCCTGGAACGTGACCTGCCTGTCGCCGTCGGGGCGCTTCACCACGCCGAGCTTCCCGTTGAGATCGTCGCCCGACGGCTTCGCCGCGACGGTGAGCGGTTGCCAGATCGCCGTGCACGCGTCGGTGCAGACGACCTTGCCGCCCGTCTCTTGGTCAGCTGCGTACAGCGCCATGCTCTGCGCGTCGACCAACACCTTCCCGACGCCGTCGACGTTCGCGACCGAGACCGTTTGGCCGGCGCTCGAGTTGTCCGGAGCCGATGCTCCGGTGCTGGAGCCGCTGCTCCCTCCGCAGGCGCTGAGGATCAAGACCGCGGCCGCGAGAGCGAGAAGCGACATGTACGTCGTCTTGCGGTTCATATGTAGGACTACCGGCCGCCTGCCTCCGAGGGATTGGCCTGGGTCGCGATGAGGAGCGAGCGACCGTCGCGTCCGACGAGATGCACCGCTGCGAGGTCGCGCAGGGCGATCGGCACGGAACCTCCCCAGGCGCCGCCAGAGAGGCGGTAGGACGGGAGCGGCACCCTGCGACCGTCGCGGCTGATCAGTTCGGCCGAGCGGACCGAGTTGCGGTAGGGAGGCGCAACCGTGACCACCATCCATGAGGGTGAGCCGCGGTAGGTGAAGAGGACGCCGCCTTGCTTCCCGGCGGGGTCGTGGAAGCGAACGGCGCCGAAGTACTGCCCGTGTGCCTGCGCGAGCGTCGCGCGGTAGTGGTCCGCCAGCCGCCGGTCATCCCGAAAGCCGGCGAACATCGCTCCCGCAGTGATGGCCGCCGTCGCGACGACCGCAGCGACGAGTACGAGCCCGCGGAGCGGGAATCGGCGCTTCGGCGCGGGCGGCAGGATGGAGTCCAGCACGCGCAGCTCGAAGCCGGGGGGCGGCTCTTCCTCGGGGGCCAGGACCAGCAGCTCATCCGCGACGGTGGAGAGACGCTCGAGCTCGCGCCGGCAATCAGCGCACTCCGCGGCATGCTTGAGCACACGTGCGCGATCCTCTCCGTCCGCGATGCCGAGGGCGACCTCGGACGCGAGCTCGCGGATCTCTCGACAACGATTGTCAGCGCTCATCGGCGACCTCCAGCCAGTCGCGCAGCCTGTGCAACGCGGTTCGGATGCGCGTCTTGGCGGTTCCGAGTGGTATCCCCTCGTCGTGGGCGATCTCGCCGGCCGTTCGTCCGAAGTAGGCGGCCAGCACCACGGCGCGGCGCTGCTCGTCGGGAAGCGTCGCAAGCGCCTCGCGCAGCTGATCCCGCTCGAGGAATGCCGGATGCTCCTCGTTCTTATCGCGGTTGTCGGCGAGCTGGAGCCTCGACGCGAGCAGATCCGGGTCGAGCGGCTCGGCGGGGCTGACGCGACGCCGATCGACAGCGACGTTCCTCACGATCGTCAGCAGCCAGGTCACAACGGTCCCGCGCCGTGCGTCGTAGCTCCCGGCATAGCGCCAGGCGCGCACGAACGCCTCCTGCGCGACGTCTTCCGCCGTGCCGGAGTCCCGGACGATCGTGCGGGCTAGGCCGTAGGCTCGCCGCTGGAAGCGGCGCACGAAAGCGGCTGACGCCTCGCGGTCACCCGCAGCAAGCCCGGCAAGGAGCGCTTCGTCGGAGCTGCCCACACTCCCTTCTACCGCCGCAGTGCCGCTTAGGGATTGCCGTCTAGCGAGGGCCGACTCCGTGCCAGATCAGCTCGAGCAGCTCCTCGGCGTAGCGCTCCGTCACCGGCGGGAGGCCGACCGGAAGCAGACGGACGAAGGGCGGTCCCGCCAGGAGATCCACGATCTGGTCGAGATCGACTTCCTTCCGGAGCTCTCCTCGCTCGACGGCCCGCTCGAGCAGCTCCAGAAGCGCCTCACGGCGTGGACGGACAACCCGGTCGGCGTAGGCAACCGCGAACGAGGGGTTGCGCTGGAGCTCACCCAGCACCGCCGGCAGGATCCGGCCGAAGAGCGGGTCCGAGAAGAGGCGCGTGAAGTCGCGGATCCGCTCCAGCAGCGTCGAGTAGAGGTCGTCCGCTTCGTGCATGTCGAGATCCGCGCTCAGCTCGCGGATCGCGTCGGCGATCAGCTCCTCCTTGCCGGACCAGCGCCGGTAGATCGTGTTTCGGCCCACGCCTGCGCGCGCTGCGATCGCGTCGATCGTGGCCGCCTGGAAACCACGCTCGGCCAGGAGCTCGAGCGCTGCGTCGACGATCGCTTTGTCAGCCGACCGGTTGCGTGGCCGGCCGCGGCGGCGTCGCCGTTGGGTCTGCGTCGTAGGCGTCAGCACTTCTTGCGGAACCTACCAGTCTCGAATATAATCCTTTACGGAAACGTTCAATCTCGAAAAGGTTTCGGAAGCAGGGAGACAGGTCGTGTTCCGGAGCATCCTCGTAGCTGTTGACGGCTCTCGCGCAGCTGCGAAGGCGTTGGAACAAGCGATCGACCTGGCCCAGAGCGAGCGAGCGCGCTTGACGCTCATCAGCGTGGTCGAGCTGCCTCGTTGGCGGTTTTCGTCCTTCCCGCTCGCCGTACCCTTCCCGTGCGAGGACGAGCTCGTCCGCGAGGCGGAGACGAACCTCGAGCGCGCGGAGGCGCTCGTGCCGGATGACGTTTCCGTCTGCGCGGTGCTCCGGCGTGGTTTTGTCGCCAAGGAGATCGTGAAGCGCGTCGTCGCAGCCGAGCACGACCTCGTGGTCATGGGGTCGCGCGGCCTGGGACCGGCCGGTGCGGTGCTCCTCGGAAGCGTCAGCCGCGCGGTTCTCGCCCACAGTCCGGTGCCCGTCCTGATCGCGCCGCCGCCGAGGACCGAAGTGGCCAAGCTGGAGACTGTGAACGCGGCATGAGCGCCCCCCCAACACCCGGAAGCGAGCTGACGGCGCTCCTCTGGATCGCCGTGACGCTGCTCGCGGTGTTGGAAGCGGCGTGGTGGTTCTCGGAGAGGCTCTACTCCTAGTCCGCATCGAAGCCCTCGAGCGCCGCGCCCAGGAGGCTCGGCAGCGTCTCCAGGTTGTAACCGCCTTCGAGCACGGCAGCGACCTTCGGGGCTAGCGCGGCCGAACGGCGGGCGAGCTCTCGGAAGCCCGCCTCGGTGACGAGCATTCCGGCGAGTGGGTCATGCTCGTGCGCGTCGAAGCCGGCCGACACGAGAACGAGGTCGGGTTCGAAGGCCTTCACCGCGGGCTCGACGAGCTCCTCGAACGCACGCAGGTAGTCCTCATCTGTCGAGCCGGCGGGGAGCGGTACGTTCAGGAGGGTCTCACCCTGGTCGTCCTGAGCCCCCGTTCCCGGGTAGAGCGGCCATTGATGGAGGGAGACGTAGAAGACGTGCGGATCGTCGAGGAAGACGTCCTCGGTCCCGTTGCCGTGGTGGACGTCCCAGTCCATGATCGCGATGCGTTCGAGGCCGAGCTCGGACTGGATGACGCGAGCGGCGATCGCGGCGTTGTTGAAGAAGCAGAAGCCCATCGCCTGCTCGCGGGTGGCGTGGTGTCCGGGCGGCCTGACGAGCGCGAATCCGCCCACGCGTGCCGCTTCGATCGTCGCGCCGGCGGCGAGCAGCGCGGCCTCGTAGGTCGTCTGCGAAGCGATGGTGTCGAGCGTGAGCATGACCGAGCGGTCGATGGCGTCGATCAGCGCCACGAGCTCGGGGCTGTGGCAGCGCTCGACGTCCCCGCGCGTGGCCGGCGGCGCTTCGCGCCACTCGAAGGCGCTCTGGAGCGCCACGAGCCGCTCGCGCCGCTCGGGATGGTCTCCTGTCGGGTGGAGCCGAGCCATGTCGGCATGGCTGATCAGCTCCAAGGTCTAGTCGGTACGGCCCGCGAGCCGGTCGGCCGATTGGTTCAGGCCCCAGCCGCGAAGGAGGGAGGACGCCTCTGCCCACGTTGGGGATTGATCTGAGAGGGGAGGGAGTGGGGCAGAGGCGTCGAGAGTGGCTATTCGCCGGTAGAGCAGCAAGTCCTCCCGGTTCTGCGGAAAGCGCCCCGCCTCGAGCAGCGCCTCGAGGGATCCGTACTGGGCGAGCAGCGAGGCCGCCTTCTTCGGCCCGACGCCGGGTGCTCCGGGCAGCTTGTCGGATGGATCTCCGCGCAGCGCGATGAAGTCGGGGACCTGCTCGGGCTCGACGCCGTAGCGCTCCCGGACCTCGGCGGGTCCAATTCGCGCGAGCTCCGAGACGCCACGGACCGGGGTGATCACGGTCGTCTGGTCACTGACGAGCTGGAAGGAGTCGCGGTCCGATGTGACGACGACGGCTCGGCCGCCTTGCGTCTCCTCCGATTGGACGGCGGCGGCGAGGAAGTCGTCCGCTTCGTAGCCGGGTTCCTTGGCAGCGGCGAATCCGAGCGTGTTGACGAGCTCCGGCAGCATGTCGAGCTGCTCGAGCAGCGATTGGTCGAACACGCGCCCCGCCTGGTAGCCCGAGAAGGCCTCGTGCCGGTAGGTCGGGACGGTGAGGGTGTCCCAGCCGACGAAAACTGCCCGCGGCTCCTCCATCTCCCAGAGGCGGATGAGCATGTTCGTGAACCCGACGACTGCGTTGTGCCGGATGGACTTAGGGAGCGCGTGGTAGGCCCGGTGCGCCAACGAGTCGCCGTCTACGACCAGAAGCGGCGCCGCCGAGCCGGTGGGGTCAGACCCCGTCACGACCCTGTGCCAATCCGTCCCCAAACGCCAACGAAGCAGCGAGCCGTCACAGGGTCCGTTCGAGGGAGTGGATGGCGTCCATCAGGCGTTCCGTCGCAATCTTGGCCGCGTCTCGGAGCTCCATGTCCTTGAGGTCGTCGAGCTCGATCGGCTCGCCGTAGGCGACCCTCAGCGGCCCGAGCTTCATCAGGTTCTCCGTTCCGCCGATCGCCACCGGCACGAGCGGCACGTCCGCTCTCAGCGCCACCCGGGCGGCACCCGTCCGCGGCCGCGGACGGCGCTTCTTCGAGCCCTTGTTCCGCCTCGTTCCCTCGGGGAAGATCGCCACTACCTCGCCCGAGCGCACGAGCTCAATCGCGCGGTTCAGCGCCGCCTCATCGCCGAGCCCACGGTGCACGGGAAACGCGCCGGCCCCGTCGAGCACCCACTTCAACGGCCGCTTGTAGATCTCCGCCTTCGCCATGAAGCGCACCTGTCGCTTCGGATACAGCGGAATCGCGAGCGGCCACGGGTCCAGATTGGACATGTGATTGGCGGACAACACGTACCCGCCGTTCGCCGGCAGGTTCTCCTTCCCCTTGCTCCGAAAGCGGAAAAGACGGCGCACGGGACCCACCGTAAGGAGCCCAATCAGCCGATACGCCCGCGATTTCACCCCCGCGCAGTATCCCTTGTCCAGAACGGGCCGCGTTGGCCCCCTTCGCTACCCTGCGGCGCATGAAGACGCTGGTCGTAACGGAAAAGCCGTCGGTTGCGCGCGACATCGTCGACGC